>JBDSWC010000047.1:0-34999 GCA_039926845.1 Sphingomonas sp.
TCCTGGTCCAGCCGGGTGACTGAAGTACTTCCACCTATTGGAGACCGGACATGAAGACCATTCGCAAGATTTTCACGAACAAGAAGGGTGCCACCGCCATCGAGTACGGCCTGATCGCCGCGCTCATTGCCGTCGCCGCGATTGCCGCGATGCAGGGCCTGGGCAACCAGCTGAAGACCACGTTCACGAACGTGTCGTCGAACATGAAGGCTTCGTAAGCCTAGCTTACAGCCTGAAAAGAAGGGCGGCGGAACTTCGGTTCCGCCGCCCTTTTTTCGTTTAAGGCCTAGAGCCTGCCCATTGCCAGGAACTTGTCGCGGCGATCGAGCTTCAATTGGTCGGGTGACAGATTGTGGAGGCTGGCCAGCGCGCTTTCCATCGCATCGCCCAGCGCGCCGATCGCTGCATCGGGATCGCGGTGCGCACCGCCCAGCGGCTCCTTGACGATCGTATCGATGACGCCGAGCCCCTTCAGGTCCTGCGCGGTGATCTTCATCGCGTCCGCCGCCTCGGCGGCCTTGTCGGCGGTTCGCCACAGGATCGACGCACTGCCCTCGGGCGAGATCACCGAATAGACGGCGTGCTCGAACATCAGCACGCGGTTGCCCGCCGCCAGCGCGACCGCACCGCCCGATCCGCCCTCGCCGACGACTGCGGCGATCATCGGCACCTTGAGTTTCAGGCACGCCTCGGTCGATCGCGCTATCGCTTCCGCCTGGCCGCGCTCCTCGGCCTGGATGCCCGGAAACGCGCCGGATGTGTCGACCAGGGTCAGCACGGGCAGTCCGAACCGGTCCGCGAGCTCCATGAGGCGGATCGCCTTGCGATAGCCCTCGGGCTTGCCCATCCCGAAATTATGCTTGAGCCGGCTCGCGGTGTCGTCGCCTTTTTCGTGGCCGATTACCATCACGCGCTTGCCGCGAAACGTCGCGAACCCGCCCAGGATCGCCTGGTCGTCGCCGAACGCGCGGTCGCCAGCCAGCGGAATGAATTGCGCGAATAGCCCGGCGACGTAATTCATGAAGTGCGGCCGCTCTGGATGGCGCGCGACCTGCGTTTTCTGCCACGGCGTCAACTTGGCGTAGGTCGATTTGAGCAGCGCGTCCGATTTGGCCTGCAGCCGCGCGACGTCGCTGTCGATGTTGATCGCGCCATCGGCCGCAGTCTCACGCAACTCGTCGATCCGCCCCTGCAACTCGGCGATCGGTTTTTCGAAATCCAGAAATGTGGCCATCCGCGGGGAGTTAGGCGCGGCGCTTCACCTCGTCAACGAGCGGGTGGCGAGTGTTCACCAGCTCGACCAGCCGCTTGCTGTCGACGTGCGTGTAGATTTCGGTGGTCGCGATGTCGGCATGGCCGAGCATCGCCTGGAGCGCGCGCAGGTCGGCGCCGCCCTCGAGCAAATGCGTGGCAAAGGCGTGCCGCAGGACGTGCGGGCTGACGCGGTCGGGGGGCACGCCAGCCTCGGCGGCGAGCGCCTTGATCAATTGGTGCAGCCGAACGCGCGACAGGTGACTCTTGCCCGAGGGAAACAGCCATGCGCGGTCGCTCGCGACATGCGCACGCCACACCGCCACCGCGGCCCGCGCTCGGTCGGAAATCGGAGCAAGACGCTCGCGACCGCCTTTGCCCTTGAGGATGATATAGGGTCGGTCGGGCTGAATCGCGTTGCGCGGCAGCGAGACCAATTCGGTCGCCCGCAGGCCTGACCCGTAGAGAAGCTCAACAAGGGCCGCGAGGCGAAGGTCGTTCGGGTCAAGCGGCTCACGCGCTTGCCGCTCCGCAATCGCAGCAAACAGTCGGTCAATGTCGTGATGGCTGAGCACCTTGGGCAGCGCCCGCCGCGCGCCGGGCCGCGGTAGCGCGGCACCGGGATCGTCGGCGCGGTGGTCCTCATCGGCGAGGAACGCAAAGAAGCGCCGCAGCGCGGCCGACTTGCGTGCGACGGTCGAACGCGACAGTTCCGCCCAGCCGTCACCCAGCCGCGCGAGCCCAGCTGGCGTCGCCTCCGCCAACGCCCCACCCAGCGCGTCAGACGCCAGCCGCAAGTCGCTGGCATAGGCAGCCAGCGTGTTTTTCGCAGCTCCCGCTTCGGCCGCGAGCATCTCAAGAAAGCGCTCGATCAGCGCGCGGTCGTCGAGCGTTGGGCTTGGTGTCACACCCGCGTCACGGCTTCCGCCGCGACCATCCGCGCCCACCCGCCCAAGCCGACCACGCGCAGCGCATTGACGATGTGGAACACCGCTTGTGGCGAAACGCCGCGCCAGTCGGTGGTCTGCATCCCCACCGCGCTCAGCATCAGCACTTCGCCGGGGCGTCCCTCAGCAGCGGCGCGATCGATCTTGCGCGTCCAGCTATTTTGGGCGGCGACATCGACGCCGCTGCTCTGCGCCGCGCTCAGATCGAGGCGGCCCAGCCCGGCCAGCCCGGCGGCGAACATCTTCTGCTTCTCGGCACTCGCCGAAAGCGCGCCGACGTCGCCGGCGGCATAGCGCGCATTGCTGGTCGGATCGGCGAGCGCGATCAGCGCCCAGCCCAGGCTTCCCCGTGCGACGGTATTGCGCCAGCGCAGCGCGGATCCGTCCATCCCGGCGCTGATCATCGCCGCGATCAGATCGTCGCTGCCGTCGGTCGATGCCGCCACCGGCACGCGCGCCGCGGCACGGGCGGTCAGCACCAGCCGGCCGTAGTGCCCCGGCTCCCCGGCGTCGGCACCCTTCCACAACCCGCGCAGCGCATCGAGCCGACCGTCGCGGCTAGACGCGGCATAGGCGTTCGCCAGATCGTTCGCGATCGCATTGGCTGGGGTGTTGGTGTCGTCGCCGGCATCGACCAAGCCGTAGAGATCGACCAAAGCCGCGGTGGACAGTACGCCCTGCGCGGCCGCCAGGTCGGCGTAGCGTGCCCGCTTGAACGGCGCGAGCTGCGGCGACAAGACCTGCCAATATTTCATCTGCAGGCCCGTGCCGTCGAACAGCGCATCAGGGATGTCCTCCCCCGCGGCGGTCGCGAGACCGAAACGCCAGCTATTGAGACTGGAGACGCTCGCCCATTCGATCGTCACATCCGCTTTGTTCGCCCCCCTGCCCGCGATCTTTTGCGCGAGCAGCAAATCGACCCCGGTGGCCACGCGCGACGCTTGCGCCATCAACGGTTTGGCCTGGCTCGGCGCGGACGAGAGACTGGCACACATCGCGCGACCCAGCACCCACGCGGGTTCGTCCGAAATCTTCACCGCGTCGGTAGCGAGCGGGCACATCGCCCCGACGTCGGCGGTGGCCAGCGCCGCCTGCATCGCGACCTGGTAAAGCTTGGGCGTGTAATTCTCCGGATCGACCGACTGGACGATCGCCCGTCCGAGCACCGATTCGCCCATCCGGAGCAACAGGAACGCGCGCTCCGCAGCGAAATCGGCGCCGTTGACGTTGCGCGGCGTAGTGAGCGGCTGGGCAAGCAGCCGGCGCAGCGCGATCGACACCCAGCGCGACGCGATCGGCGCCTGCGTGTTGCGCATCAGCGCCTCTATATAGCGCCCGTCCGCATCGCCGAACGCGGCGGGATTGATCACTCCGTCGGCGGGCGCGATCCCGATCACGTCGAGCGAGCGCTTCGACGATTCGGGCAAGGCATAGCGTACCGACCCGAACGCGGGTCCGATCGGCAGGCCGGTCGCGGGATCGGTCGGCGCCGCCGTTGGCGTGGGAACAGCGGCCGGCGCCGGCGTGCCGGGCACTGCCGCGATCGGCGGCGCGCTCACTGAGCCCGTTGCCGGAACCGGTGCGGGCGTTGCAGCAGGCGCAGCGCGGGTCGGCGCGGGCCGCGGCGCGGTCGACGGCGGCTGGTCGAACCCCGGCGGCAGGATCGATTCGGGTTTCTGCTGCGCGATCGCCGCCCCGCCGACGGCGAGCAGCACAACCGCGGAGAGCCCGAGCTTAACCCTGGAGATTGCCAAGCGATACGGCCTTTTCAATGCGCGTCGGCTGCTTCTCGTGCGCACGCGTCGACAGGAGAATCATCCCCCCGACCAGCACCAGTACAACCAAGATCAGCACCATCATCATCCGCGACATGCGATACATACTCTCATTCGACACGACCAACCCGCCCGGACGATAGCTTGTGCCCGGACGCCCGGTGCGCTGTATAGCGCCAACGCCATGTTGCAAAGCGCCCCCTCTCCCCAAAGATGGACCGGCAAGCCGATCGTGCTCGTCGGGTTGATGGGTGTGGGCAAATCGACCGTCGGGCGGCGGCTGGCGGCACGGCTGAACGTGCCGTTCGTCGATGCCGATCACGAGATCGAAACCGCGGCCGGGATGACCGTCGGCGAAATCTTCGAGCGATTCGGCGAACCCTATTTCCGCGACGGCGAACGGCGGGTGATCGCGCGGCTGATCGACGGCAGCCCCCGGGTCATTGCGACCGGCGGCGGCGCGTACATCAACGACGAAACGCGCGCGCTGATTCTCGATCAGGGGATCGCGATCTGGCTCGACGCGCCGCCGCGCGTGCTGGCCGAACGCGTCAAGCGGCGCGATACGCGCCCGTTGCTCCGCGGCCGCGATCCGCATCAAGTGCTGACCGACCTCGCCGCGATCCGCAATCCAATCTATGCGCAGGCACCGATCCGCATTGCCAGCGACCAGGCGCCGCACGAATCGGCGGTCGGGGCGATACTGAAGGCGATCGGCTGGGGGACAGCATGACCGACATTCCCGTCTCGTTGGGGACGCGCAGCTATCAAGTGGTGATCGAGCGCGGGCTGCTCGGCCGTGCGGCCGATCGCCTGGCACCGTTGGCGCGCGGGCGACCGATGGCGATTGTCAGCGACCCGAACGTCGCACGCCATCTGGCGACGCTGCAAGCCGCGCTCGCCGCTCGCGGGATCGCCAGCGAGGCGATCGTGTTGCCGGCCGGTGAGGCTACGAAGAGCTGGGGGCAGCTGGAGGCGTTGACCGATCACCTGCTCGCGCACGGGGTCGAACGCGGCGATCACGTCGTCGCGCTGGGCGGCGGCGTGATCGGCGACCTGGTCGGGTTCGCATGCTCGATCGTCAAGCGCGGCTGCGGGTTCGTCCAGGTGCCGACCACCTTGCTCGCGCAGGTCGACAGTTCGGTCGGCGGCAAGACCGCGATCAACACGAGGGCCGGCAAGAATTTGATCGGCGCATTTCACCAGCCCGCGCTGGTACTGATCGATCCGGACGTGCTCGACACGTTGCCGCCGCGCGAGCAGCGCGCAGGCTATGCCGAAGTGGTCAAATACGGCCTGATCGACGACGTCGCCTTCTTCGAATGGTGCGAAGCGAACGGCACGAAGCTGCTGAAGGGCGACCCTGCGGCACGCGAGCACGCCATCGCGCATTCGGTGGCCGCCAAGGCGCGGATCGTGGCGGAAGACGAGCGCGAGACGACGGGGAAGCGCGCGCTGCTCAACCTCGGTCATACGTTCGGCCATGCGCTCGAAGCGGAAGCAGGATTCTCCGATAAGCTACTGCACGGAGAGGCCGTGGCGGCCGGCATGGCGCTCGCGTTCGCCTATTCGGCACGGCGCGGGTTGTGCGCAAGCCAAGACGCTGAGCGCGTCGCCGCCCATCTCCGCGCGGTCGGTTTGCCCGACAACGTCGCCGCGGCGGGCATCACCGCGGGCGGCGCGACGTTGGTCGATCACATGCGCCACGATAAGAAAATGGACGCGGGCACGCTGCCTTTCCTGCTTGCGCGCGGGATCGGTCGGACGTTCGTCGACCATTCGGTCGATTTGGCGGATGTTGCGGCGTTTCTGGAGGAGGGGCGTCGATGATCGACCTGATGATGGCGCTCGCTACCGCGACGGCACCCGCCCCTATCGCGCCGTCGGGAAGGTGGGTTGTCGATTACCAGAAGGACATGTGCATCGTGTCGCGACCTTTCGGGCAGGGCGACTCGAACACGATGTTCGCGATAAAGCCGTCAGTGTCGATGGACGACAATGCTCAGACCTTGTTCTTTGTCGCCCCCAACGTCGGTGATAACGGGGTGCGACGCGGACAGGCGATAGTCACGCTGGGTCCGTCCGGCGAGCAAATGAAGGTCAGCTACGTGAGCACGGTACCCAAGGGGACAAAGGTTCGCGGCTATGAAATGTACGCCGATGCGGAGCTAACCGCACGATTGGCGCAAGCTACGGCCGTCAGCATGAAGGCTGGCTCGACGGAGCTTTCGTTCGCAACTGGTAAGATCGAGCCGGTACTCAAGGCGCTAAGAACATGCAATGAAAGCCTGTTCCGGTCATGGGGCGTCGACCCGGCGGCGATGGCCAAGGCACGCGACGGCGTAAATCCGGCCGATTGGTTCATGCCGGGTGACTATCCCGCTGCGGCTTTACGCCGTGGCACGCAGGGCCGATCTGTCATCGCTGTGACCGTGTCGAACCAAGGGCTGGCAACGGCATGCCGCGTCGTGATCAAGTCGGACCCGGATCTTGACGCGCAATCATGCCGGTCGGCCATGCGTAAGGGCCGGTTCGAAACGTCATCCGGCACGACGGATCGCTACGCCATTCTGGCCGTAATCTGGTTGCTGTTCGATAGTTAGACCTCACGACGAACGCACCATGCCAGCCACAACCATCCGCAAATCATCGTCATGCCGCCGACCGGCGTAATCGCGCCGATCAAGTGCGGCGCCCCCCAGGCGAGCGCATAAAGCGACGCCGCAAACAGCGCACCGCCCACTACGAATAACGCCGCCGCCCCGCGCGCATTCATCCTAACCGCGACCAGCGCCGCCACGGCGTGAATCAACTGATATTGTCCGCCAGTCTTGAGCAGATCGGCGACATCCTTTCCCGCCCAATGCGCGCCGAACGCGCCGGCGGCAATCGCCATCGCGCCCGACAGCGCGGCCAGCACCGCGATCCATCTCATCACAGCACACCCCATTCGTGCAACACCACCGGCCCGCGCTCGACGGCCAGCGCCGCGCCGACCACCAAGGCCGCGACCCTGATCGTCAGCACCGCGCCCGCCACCATGCCTTGGCGGCCTTGATCTCGCCGTGCAGTTCGGGATGGAGCAGGTCGATCACCGCTTCGATCGCGCCGTTGAGCAGTTCCAGCGCGAGGATCATGGCGATCAGTAGCGCGAGCAGTGCCCACCAGACCGGCGCGGGGTGCAGCACGACCAACGCGGCCGTCGCAACCACGCCAATCATCACCTGCGTGCGAAAGCTCCGCTCGCGCCGCCATCCCGCCCGCCAACCGGCCAGCGCGAAGCCGAGCCGCTCGGCGAAGGGCCGGTTCTTCACGGCTCCTGCCCCCGGCCCAGTTCCTCCGTCGCACCGGCGTCCTCGGTCTTGACTGCCGGCGCATGGCGATCGGTCGCCGCCGCCAGTTCCTTGCGCTCGTCGTTGGTAATGATGCGGTCGCGTGCGGCGCGCAGGTCGCCCGCCTCGAACTGCGCCTTCAGCCGTTCCTTGTCGCGCGCGCGATACATGTCTTCGGCGCGGTCGATCTGTTCGCCGTCGATATCGAGCGCCTCCAGCGCCATGCGGCCCATTTTGACCGCCGATTCCATCACTTCGCGCACCACACCCGACACCGCCGACCCCTTGAGCTTGAGCAACGCGCGGCGATCGTACGTGCGCGCGAAGATCGATGCCTGCGGGAAGGCCTCATGCACGCCTTCGATGAGGTCGGGGTCGAGCTGGTCGCCGTCGATGCAGAACAGGATCAACTCGGCGTCGTGCGCCCCGGCCTGGCGCAGCAAGTCCATCCGCGTGCCGTCGCCGTAATAGACTTTCGCGCCGAACTCGCCCGCCACGTCGATCATCTCGATGTCGGTGTCGATCAGCGTCACGGGCACACCGGCCGCGATCAGCAATTGCGCGACGGTCTGCCCGAACCGGCCATAGCCGACGATCAGCGCGTTGGCGCCGTCGGCGCGCGGTCCTTCGCGCTCGCCGGTGATCACGGGGGCCTCACGGAACTTGCGCGTCACCATCATCAGGAACGGCGTGGTCGCCATCGACAGCGTGATGACGGCGCTGAAGATGCTGACTGCCTGGCTGTCGATCAACATCGCGCGTTGCGCCTGCGCGAACAGCACGAACCCGAACTCGCCGCCCTGGCTGAGCAGCAGCCCCAGCGCGAGCGCGCCGCGCCAGTTCATCTTGAACAGCAGCCCTATACCCATGACGATCGCCGCCTTGGTCGCGATGAGCGCGACCGCCATGCCGATCACGAAGAACGGCCGTTCGGCGATGACGTGAAGGTTGAGCATCATGCCGATCGCGAGGAAGAACAGGCCGAGCAGGATCGAGCGGAACGGCTCGACATCGGCCTCCAGCTCGTGGCGATACGGCGAATCGGCGAGCATCACACCGGCGACGAACGCGCCGAGGGCCGTCGAGAGGTGAAGGAGCTCCATCAGCGCGGCGGCGGCAATGACGGTGAACAAGGCGGCGAACACGAACATCTCGCGTTCGCCGAGATTGCCGATCACGCGGAATAGCGGGCGGAGCAAATAGCGCCCGATCACGATCAATCCGCCGATCGCGAACACGGTCTCGACGAACAGCAGCCAACCCGGCGGCCCGCCCATATCGGCGGGGTTGCGCGACAGGATCGTGACCAATGTGATCAAGGGGATGATCGACAGATCCTGGAACAGCAGGATGGCGAACGCGCGTTCGCCGAACGGGGTGCGCAGGCGGCCGGCCGATTGCAGCATCGGCAGCACCTGCGCGGTCGACGACAACGCCAGCGGCAGGCCCAGAACGAGCGCCGCCGCCCAGGTCGTATTTCCCACCCAGTGGACGATCGCTGTCACCGCGAACCCGCAGACCACAACCTGCAGCGCGCCGAGCGCGAAGATGTCCTGCTTCATCTTCCACAACCGGCTCGGATTGAGCTCGAGACCGACGATGAACAGCAGGAGCGTGATGCCGAGTTCGGCGACGCCGATCTTGCCTTCCGCATCGCCGATCAAATGGAACGCCTGCGGCCCGATCAGCGCACCAGCGACGAGGAAACCCAAGGTCGCACCGAGCCCGAGCCGACGGAACAGGATGACGAACACCAGCCCCGCGCCGAGCATTACGACGCCGTCGCGGAGCATCGATCCGTCGCCCATCAGTCCGCGGCCTGTGCGGCGGCGTCGGCGCCCGCCTCGAACGCCAGCCGGATCGACGGATGCCGCGCCGTGACGGTCAGCGCAGGGGTGAAAATATCTAGGTCGGGCCAGTCAGGCGCGCGCCCCTCGCCCGCCAGCCACGCGGTCAACTGGTCGCGCGCCACAGCGAGCTCCACCGGCGTCTTGCCGATCGCGTGCGCCGCGAACAGCGACGACGACGCTTGCCCCAAGGCGCAGGCGCGCACCAGCATGCCGATCTCGCTGACCCGTCCATCGATGATGTTGACATCGACCGTCACCCGGCTGCCGCAGATCGGCGAGCGCTTTTCGGACGACGCCATCGGATCGCTCAACCGCTCATGATGGGGGATCGACGCCGCCAGCCGCAGAATATCGGTGTTGTAGAGCGGCGCATTCATGGCCGGGATGTAGGCGACGCGGCCACGCGATGCACCCCCGTATTCCCGCGAAGGCGGGAATCCAGAGTCACGGATGATGCGGCTTGCGACTCTGGGCTCCCGCCTTCGCAGGAGCCCTAGAATTCTTCACCGGAGCGGCATCGTTCTCAGCGACGTCGCTCGAATTGGCATCGCCCCCGAACATCGCCTTGCCGCTGCGCCGCTTACCTATCACGTCAGCGACATAGGCGCTGGTAGCGTTGAGCAACGGATAGGTCCGCGCTTTGGTCAGCCAGTCGGGCCGCTGTTTCGGCCCGCCGCCCGCCGTGTCGGTGACAAGCACCACCAGCAGGAACGCAAGGCTCGCGAGAATCAGGCCCTTCAACGCCCCGAACCCGAATCCCATCGCGCGGTCGAGTGGACCGAGGATCGACGTTCGCGTCCGCTTGCCGATCGATTGCGCGAGCATGCGTCCGCCGAACCACGCCGCGCCCGCGATCAGCGCGAAAGCGAGCACCGCTGCACCTGTCGATGTTGCGACGATCCCGCTCACCGCCTGTGTCACCGGCGCGTGGACCAGCTTCAGCGCGAAGACGACGAGCACCCACGCGAACAGCGACAGCACCTCGTGCACGAACCCGCGCAGCCAGCCGAACACCGCCGCCGCGCCGACGCCGAGCAAAACAAGGATGTCGAGCGTGTGCAGGCCCATGACCGAAGGGCTAGCCGCGCCCCAGCATATGGTCAACGAGCGCGCCCAACGTCTTGAATCCGCTGACGCGCATTCCGTCGCTGTTGGTTCCTGCGGGACCGAGCGCGCGCTCGAACCCCAGCTTGGCGGCTTCCTTGAGCCTAAGCGGTGCGTGCGCCACGGGCCGCACTTCGCCCGACAGCGCGATTTCGCCGAACGCCACCGCGTCCGCGGGCACCGGTCGCTCACTTAACGCGGAGATCAATGCCGCCGCGACGGCCAGGTCCGCCGCCGGATCCTGCACCCGATATCCGCCGGCGATGTTGAGGTAGACCTCACAGGTCGAAAAGCTGAGCCCGCACCGCGCTTCGAGCACAGCAAGGATCATTGCCAGCCGCCCGCTGTCCCAGCCTACGACTGCGCGCCGCGGCGTGGCGCCCGACGCCAGCCGCACGACCAGCGCCTGTATCTCGACCAGCACCGGCCGCGTACCCTCCAGCGCGGGGAACACCGTCGCACCGGTCATCCCCTCCTCGCGGTGAGTCAGGAACAATGCGCTTGGGTTGGCGACTTCCGTGAGCCCGCCGGTTTCCATCGAAAACACGCCGATCTCGTCGGTGCCGCCGAAGCGGTTCTTGATCGCACGAAGGATGCGGTATTGATGGCTGCGCTCACCCTCGAAGCTCAGCACCGTATCGACCATATGCTCGAGCACGCGCGGCCCCGCGATGCTGCCGTCCTTGGTGACGTGCCCGACCAGCACCAACGCGCTGCCGCGCTCCTTGGCGAAACGGATGAGCTCCTGCGCGGACGCCCGCACTTGGCTCACCGTCCCCGGTGCGCCCTCGATCAGGTCCGAATGCATCGTCTGGATCGAATCGATCACGAGCAGCGCGGGCGGTTGTCCTTGCCCCAGCGTCGTCAGGATATCGCGCGTCGATGTCGCCGCGGCGAGCTCGACATGCGCGTCGCCCAACCCCAGCCGCCGCGCGCGCAGCCGCACCTGGTCGGCGGCCTCCTCGCCCGACACATACACCACCCGCTGCCCGCGCCGCGCGAGTTCGGCCGCGGCCTGCAGCAGCAACGTCGACTTGCCGATCCCCGGATCGCCGCCGATCAACGTCGCGGAGGCCTCGACGAACCCGCCCCCCATCGCGCGGTCGAGTTCCGCGATCCCGGTCGCCATCCGTTCGGGCAAGACGACATCGGCATCGAGCCCGATCAGTGTGATCGCCCGCCCGCCCGACTGAAGGTTATGCTTGGCCTGAAACGGCGTGACGTTGCCGCCGACCTCCTCGACCAGCGTGTTCCATTCGCTGCAGTCGACGCACTGCCCCTGCCACCGCGACGCGACCGAGCCGCATGATTGGCAGACGTAGCGTTTCTGGGGTTTCGCCATGTTATACGCTTATCGCGAAAGGAACGTTAAGGGAACAAGAATTATGCTGGCCGTGCCGGTATGGTCAGCCCCTTCTGCACAGCCGGCCGCGCGAGCCCGCGATCAAGCCACGCGGCAACCTTCTTGAATTCGTCGAACGCGACAATCTCGCGCGCTTCATAAAACGTGATCAGGTTGCGCACCCAACCAAGCGTCGCGATGTCGGCGATCGTGTATTGGTCGCCCATGATCCAATCGCGCCCGGCCAGCCGACCGTCGAGCACACCGAGCAGGCGCTTGCTCTCCTCGACATAGCGATCGCGCGGGCGCTTGTCCTCCCATTCCTTGCCCGCGAATTTGTTGAAGAAGCCGAGCTGGCCGAACATCGGCCCCAGCCCGCCCATCTGCCACATCAGCCAAGCGATCGTTTCCCACCGCGCCGACGGATCGGCAGGGATGAACTTGCCGGTCTTGTCGGCGAGGTAGAGCAGGATCGCGCCGCTTTCGAACAGGCCGATCGGCTTGCCGCCCGGCCCATGCGGATCGATGATCGCGGGGATCTTGCCGTTAGGGTTGAGGCTGAGGAATTCGGGCGATTTCTGGTCGTCCCTGGCGAAATCGACCAGATGCACCTCGTACGGCAACCCGATTTCCTCAAGCATGATCGACACCTTCACGCCGTTGGGTGTGGGCAGGCCGTAATATTGCAGCACGGTCGGGTCGGCGGCCGGCCATTTGCGCGTGATTGGAAAGCTCGAAAGGTCCGCCATCATCGTCTCCCGCATCTTGTATCGCGGCTTAGATAGGCAAGCCCGGTTCATCCCGCTATGGGCCACGGATGGAACCGAGCGAACTTCGCGTCGCGCTGTTTTCGGGCAATTACAATTACGTCCGCGACGGTGCGAATCAGGCTCTGAACAAGCTCGTGGGGCATTTGCTCGCGCGCGGGGTCAACGTTCGTGTCTATTCGCCGACCACCGACACACCGGCCTTTCCGCCGACCGGCGATCTGGTCAGCGTGCCGGGCGTGCCGCTGCCCGGCGGACGCGACGAGTTCAAGCTGGCGCGCGGCCTGCCCGCTGCGGCGCGCCGCGACCTTGAGGCATTCGCGCCCAATATCGTGCATTTGTCGGCACCCGACTGGCTCGGCCATCGCGCGCTGACGTGGGCGCGCAAGCGCAACGTCGCGGCGTTCGTGTCGATGCACACGCGGTTCGAAACCTACCCGCCGTACTATCACATCGGCTTCACCGTGCCGCTGGTGATCCATCTGCTCACCCGGTTCTACAATCGCGCCGAGCAGATCGTCGTGCCGGCGCCGTCGTCGGGCGAGTTGTTGCGTGGTTGGGGCGTCACGACGCCGATCGATATCTGGTCGCGCGGCGTCGATCACGATCGCTTCAAGCCGCAGGCGCGCAGCCTCGAGTGGCGCCGCTCACTCGGCATCGCCGACGACGAAGTGGCGATCGGGTTTCTCGGTCGGCTGGTGCTCGAAAAGGGCCTCGATATCTTCGCCGACGTGATGAACGAGCTGACTCGGCGCGGCGTTCGTCACCGCGTGATGGTGATCGGCGAAGGCCCGGCGCGCGACTGGTTCGCCGAACGCGTGCCGGAGGCGGCATTCACCGGCTTCCAGAGCGGCGACGAGCTGGGCCGTGCGGTCGCGTCGATGGACGTTTTCTTCAACCCCAGCGTGACCGAGACGTTCGGCAACGTGACGGCCGAAGCGATGGCGGCGGGCGTGCCCGTCGTCGCCGCGCGCGCGACCGGCGCCGTGGATCTGGTCGAGGACGGCGTGACCGGGTTCCTGGTGCCGCCGCGCGACGTGGGCGCCTATGCCGACGCAATCGCGCGGCTGGTGCAGGACGACGACTTGCGGCGCAACGCAGGATTGGCCGGACATGCGGCGGCCGAACGCTACGAATGGGACCCGGTCAACGAAACGGTGATTACGTCGTACCTCGAATTGCTGGCACGGCGCAGAGCCTAAACTGCCGGCTTCCAGGTCCGTTCTTCCTCGGCGACGCGCAGAACGTCATAGGCCGCCTGGATCGCCTGGAACTTCTTCGCGGCCTCGGCATCCCCGGGGCGCAGATCGGGATGGTTTTCCTTCGCCATCTTGCGCCACGCCGCGCGCACCTGGTCGAAACTGCAATCGGGCTCCAGGTCGAACAAGTCGAGCGCGCGCATTTCGTCGCGCGATCGGCTGCCATCGCCGGGCCCGGCCCAGGCGTTGTGCTTCGACGCAGTATACCCTTCGGCAGTGCGCGTCTCTGCGGCTTCGCGCTCGGCAGCTTCCTCGGCGGTCAGCCCTTCGAAGTAGTTCCAGCCGCGATTATATTCACCGGCATGCGCCTGGCAGAAATACCAGCGCTCCGGACTGTTGGGCGATTTGGGCGCCGGGCAATCGCCCTTCTCGCTACAGCCGTGTCGATCGCACAGCCGCACCGTCGTCGCTTCGCGCGACGACCCATAGCTACCCCAGCGGGGGAAACCCCAATTGTCGGATCGTGTCGCGCGCGCCATCGGGGCCACTTAGGGAGGTGCGGCGGTGAATGCCACCCGTTAGCGCGACAGGATCGCGATGAACTCGGCGACTGGGGCGTTCTCGTCGAACGTCGGCACGTCGACAGGCAGCGCGATCCACGGCTGCTTGCTGTTCACCCAGATGTGCGCGCGGGGTTGGAGCGCGCGATTGTGATCGAGCGTGCCGGCGCGCACCGTGACGATGCCGGGTCTGCTGCTGTTCGCGTTCCACAGCCGGTTGTGGCAGACGCCGCATGCGCGTTGATGCGATTGGGCGCCGCTGGGGGTGGTCAGCGTGAATTCGATCACCGGGCCAGTCGCGCTGATCGCATCCTCGCGCACGACAGCCTGCTCACTGAACGCACTGCCCGACCAGCGCTGGCAATCGGTGCAATGACAGCAATAGACCGCATCGATCCGCTCCGCCGCGATCGTGTAGCGTACCGCGCCGCACCGGCATCCGCCCGCGATCGTCATGCGCGTTTTTCCAGTCCCGCCTGCTCCATCCGCCACAGCGCCAAGCCGATGCGGTCCTGGCCGAAAAACGGTTCGCCGTTAAACACCAGCGTCGGTACGCCCCAATGCCCCGCTGCCTCCAGCGCCGCCTGATTTGCGGCGACCTCCGCATCGAGCGCTTCGGCATCGGCGTCTGCCTCGGCATCCAGTTCGACCATATCGAGGCCCGCGCGCGTCGCTGCGTCGGCCAAGTGATCGCCCTGATTCCACCCGGCGGTGCCGCCCCAGATCAGCTGCGCGACCTCATCGGCGTAAGCGAACCCCCTGCCCCGCCGCGCCGCCGCCTGGCCGGTGCGGACGAGGCGATAGATGTAGGGTTGCTCCTCGCCGATCTGCCGCGTCATGACGTTCTGCACGATCGGATCGGGCCGCGGGGGCGAGAATGATATGCCGGCACGCTGCGCCACGCGCATCACATCGCGGATCGTATAGCCGAGCCAATTGGGATGGTTGCGCTCGAAAAAATCGGGCTGGCGGATCGCAAGCGGATAGACCGGCTTGAGGTCGATCGTCAGGTCATAGTCGCGCTGGATTTCCCGCCACCGCGGCAGCGCGAGATACGAATAGGGGCTGCGGAACGAGAAATAGAGGTCGGCCCGCAGCGTCACCTACGCCGCCTTCTGAAGGTGCCGCCGCCCGAGCAGTTCGGCGATCTGCACCGCGTTGAGCGCGGCGCCCTTGCGGAGGTTGTCGCTGACGCACCACAGGCTCAGGCCGTTCTCGACGGTCGGATCCTCGCGTACACGGCTGATGAAGGTCGCATACTCACCGACGCACTCGATCGGGGTGACATAGCCGCCGTCCTCGTGCTTATCGATCAGCATCACGCCGGGCGCCTCGCGCAGGATGCGCTTGGCTTGCGCGGCGGAGATCTCATCCTCGAACTCGATGTTGATCGCTTCGGAATGACCGACGAACACCGGGACGCGCACGCAGGTGGCGTGGACCTTGATCTTGGGATCGAGGATCTTCTTGGTCTCGACCACCATCTTCCACTCTTCCTTGGTCGATCCGTCGTCGAGGAAGTCGTCGATGTGCGGGATCACGTTGAACGCGATCTGCTTGGTGAATTTGTGCGGGGTCGCGGGGTCGCCGACGAAGATGTTGCGCGACTGCTCGAACAGTTCGTCCATCCCCGCCTTGCCCGCGCCGGAAACCGACTGATAGGTCGCGACAACCACACGCTTGATCCGCGCGGCATCGTGCAGCGGCTTCAAGGCGACGACCATCTGCGCGGTCGAGCAGTTCGGGTTCGCGATGATGTTCTTCGCGCGATAGCCCTCGATCGCTTCCGGGTTCACCTCGGGCACGATCAGCGGCACGTCGGGGTCCATGCGGTAGAGCGACGCATTGTCGATCACCGTGCAGCCGGCGGCGGCGAAGCGCGGAGCGTGCAGCTTCGATCCGTCGGAGCCGATCGCGAACAGCGCCATGTCCCAGCCCTTGGGATCGAAATGCTCGATGTTCTGGACCTTGAACTGTTTCCCGGTCTCGCCGTAATCGACCATGTCCCCGGTCGAGCGCGACGACGCCACGACGGCGATCTCGTCCGCAGGGAACTCGCGTTCCGCCAGGATATTGAGCATCTCGCGCCCGACATTGCCCGTCGCACCCGCGACGACGATCCGGTAACCCATCTGACTATTCCCACATTTGCGCGCCCAGCCGGCGGCGCTTGCTACTTAAGCTCGACACGCCAGAATGGAAGCGCGCTTTTCTTGGGCGCTTGCGAAGGTCAGATTGATGCCTGATTTCCCTATCGACGCCGTGCGCGCGCGTTTTCCCGCTTTGGCGCGCGGCACGGTGTTCTTCGACGCGCCCGGCGGGACGCAAGCGTGCGATGCGGCGATCGAGGCGATGACGCGGCATCTGACCGAGGGCACCGCCAACGCCGCCGGACCGTTCGCGACGTCGGTCGAAACCGATCAGGTGTCGGCGGACGCCCACGCCGCAATGGCCGACCTGCTCGGCGCCCGTCCCGAGGACATCGCGTTCGGGCCGAACATGACCTCGCTGACCTTCGCGGTGTCTCGATCACTGGCGCGGGACTGGATGGCTGGAGACGAGCTGATTGTCACGCGGCTCGATCACGACGCGAACGTCGCGCCGTGGCTGCAGGCGGCCGAGGACCGCGGCATGACGGTCCGCTGGCTCGACTTCGATCCCGCCACCGGGCGCTGGACGCTGGACGATCTCGCGGCGTTGCTGACCCCGAAAACCAGGCTGGTGGCGCTAGGCGCCGCGAGCAACGCGCTCGGCACGCTCAACCCAATCGCCGAGGCTTGCGCGCTGGTTCGCAAGCGCAGCAGTGCGCTCACCTATATCGACGCGGTCCAATCAGTCCCGCACATCGTTACCGACGTCTCGGCGCTCGGCTGCGACTTCCTCGCCTGCTCGCCCTACAAATTCTTCGGCCCGCACCAGGGCGTCCTGTGGATGCGCCCCGGCCTTGCGCCCCGCGCCTACAAGGTCCGCCCTGCCGGCGACGACGCCGCCCATCGCTTCGAGACCGGCACACCATCGTTCGAAGGACAGGCCGGCGTACTCGGAACGGTTGGCTATCTCGAATGGCTCGGTCGCGAGGTCGACCCCGCCGCCAACAGCCGCCGCGCGCGTTTGGTTGCGGCGATGACCGCGGCCACGGCGTACGAACGGACGCTGGGGGACCGATTGCTGGCCGGGTTTGCGACGATCCCCGCTTTCAAATTATGGGGACCGCCGACGATGAAAGGCCGCGTCCCGACCTTCTCCTTCACGCTTGAAGGCCACGACCCCGACGCCATTGCGCGCCACCTAGCTCACCGCGGCATTTTCGCGTGGGCCGGGCATTTCTACGCAGTCGAGGTGCTCGACCGGCTCGGTCTCGCCGACGCTGGTGGACTGCTCCGCGTCGGGCTGTGCCATTACAGCACCGCCGAAGAGGTCGACCGCCTGATCGCCGCCTTGCGCGAACTCTAGCGCTTGTTCTTCACCGTGCGGTCGAAGAAATCCATGATCGTCCGCCACGCATGTGCGCTGCCCCCCGCGGCGTGGGTCTTGCCGGGGTAAAACATCATTTCGAACGGGCGGTCGGCCGCCTGCATCTTCGCGGCGAACGCGGTCGAATTCTCGAACACGACGTTATCGTCCGACATGCCATGCATCAGCAGCAACGGATCGGCGATCTTGGTCGCGTCGCCCATCGCATTTGACGCCGCATAAGCCTTCGCGTCGAGCTTCGGGCTGCCCATATACCGCTCGGTGTAGTGGGTGTCGTATAATTCCCACTTGGTCACCGGCGCACCCGCCACGCCTGCCGCATAGAAGCCCGGGTTCGCCTCCAGCATCTTGAGCGTCATGTAGCCGCCGTACGACCAGCCGTAGATGCCGATGCGGCCGCCATCGACATAGGGCTGCGTCTTGAGCCATTTCGCGCCGGCCAACTGGTCCTCGACCTCGACCGTGCCCATCGCGCGATAAATGTGATCCTCGAACGCCTTGCCGCGATAATTCGAGCCGCGATTGTCCATCTGGAAGAAGATGTAGCCGCGGTCGGCGATATATTGGCCCAGCGCGCTGCTCCACCCGCGCGTCACCTGCTGCTTGGTACCGGGGCCGCCGTAATGCTGGTAGAACACCGGGTAACGTTTGCCCGGCTCCATCTTCGGGGTGATCATCTCGTAATAAAGCGGCGTCCCGTCCGCTGCCTTGAAGCTACCGAAGGTCCGCGCCTTATGGTGCGCGAGATAGGGGTAATAGGGGTGCCCCCCCTTGACCGCATTCTCGTTGACCCATGCGACCCGCTTGCCCGCGGGGTCGGCGAGATAGGTTTGCGGCGGCTGGTTCTGGTTGGAGCGTGTCACAATGACTCGCGTCGCAGCGTCGTCCATCACCGCGCCGCTATTCCACCAGCCGCGCTCGGTCAGCCGCGTGATCTGGTTGGGCTTGGCGATATCGACCGAATAGAGTTGCTGCTCGAGGAAATCGTCCTTGTTACCGAGGAAATAGAGCCGCCCGCGCGCCTGATCGACCCCGACCAGCTTGGTGACGACCCACGGACCATTTGTCAGCTGTGTCCACGTCCCCTTGGCGAAGCGATAGAGATGCCCGAAACCGTCGCGCTCGGACCACCAGATCAGGCTGCCGTTGTCGAGCGCGCGATAATCGTCGCTCA
Organism: Sphingomonas sp.; assembly: GCA_039926845.1. GTDB lineage: Bacteria > Pseudomonadota > Alphaproteobacteria > Sphingomonadales > Sphingomonadaceae > Sphingomonas. The sequence continues at coordinate 18,776 of JBDSWC010000047.1, forward strand.
GATTGATCCAGCTCTTCGGCTGCGCCTTCTCGCTGAACCAGGTCTTGGCCTTGCCCGTCGCCGGATCGACCGCGAGCACATCGAGTTGCGTCTGTTCGCGGTTCTCCCGCTGGACCAGCAACGTTTTGCCGTCGGGCGTCCAGTCGACGCGCGCCAGGTAAATGTCGGGATCGTTGCCTAGATCGACCTTGACCTTGGCGCCGGTCGTCGGGTCGATCAGATAGAGCGCGACCGCGACGTTGGGCGTGCCCGCCGCCGGATAACGCTGGTTATAGACCTTGGTCCCGTCGGCACCGATCGCCGCGCGAGTGACGCTGCCGACCTTGGCCTCGTCGAACCGCTCGACCGCGACGAGCTTGTCGGTAGGCGACCACCAATAGCCGGTGCGCCGGTCCATTTCTTCCTGCGCGACGAACTCCGCCTCGCCCCAATGCACGGTGCCGGCGCCATCGCTGGTCAGCGCCTTGGCGACACCACCGCCGAGCGGCTGGACGAACAGATTCTGGTCGCGGACGAAGCTGACGAAGCCGCCCGCCGGGCTGATCACGGGGTTGAGCTCGCCGCCGGGCGAATTGGTCAGCCGCGCGACCTTGCCGTCGAGCGTCGCGAGATAGAGATCGCCGTCGAGAGGGACCAGGATCGACTTGCCGTCGGGCGCCCAGTCGTAGGCGACGATCCCGATCTTGCCGGTCAGCGTGCGGTCGCGTTCGCGCTGCATCTTTTCGGCTTCGGTCAGGTCGGCGCCGCTGCCGACCTTCTTCGAATCGACCAGCATCCGCTCCGCACCCGTAGCGGTGTCGAGGGCCCACAGGTCGAAGCGGTTCTTCTCGTCGGGGCGCGGCTTGAGTAGCGTTACCAGCTTGCCGTCTGGCGACAGCTTCATCGATTGCGGCTGTGGTCCGGCGAGATCAGGGCTGGCGAAAATACGTTCGAGCGTCAGCGGCTGCGCACTCTCGTCAGCGGCCATCGCCGCGCCCACCACCACGACAGGCGCAACCGCCGCAACCAGCCCGATCATCCATGCCCGCATTCCCTGCGACTCCCTTGTCGCCCGGCTGATCGCGGGCGTTGGCGGCTTATCGCGAGGCGGCGGTCGCCAGTAAAGAGCCGTCAGGTCTTGGGCTTGTCGGCGGGTTTGGCCGCCGGCGTATCCGCGCCGATCGACCAAGCCAACTTGAGCGAACCGTCAGACTGACGCTTGAACCCGGCAACCCAATTACCGCTCTCGCTCGTCGGCTTCTTGGTCTTGGGATCTGTAAACGTGTATTGATAGAGCGATCGGACAACCGCCGTGTCGCCCGCCTTCGAGACATCGACGCTCTGGACATTCAGATCGAACCGCGCAGCGGGATCGACGAACTGTTCCTTCATCGACGCGATATCGGCCGCCGGGCCAACCGCGGTGCCGAAGCCGTGGAACATGCTGACATAATCGGGCGCGTCGTAGCTCGCCGCCTTGACCGCATCGTGCGCGTTATACGCAGCCGATATTCCCGAGATGCTCGTCCGCGCTTGATCCGTCGTCTTGGCGACGTCCGCCGCGCTACTGCCCCCCGCTTCGCCACAGCCCGCGATGGCGAGCAGCGCGAGGCCGGCGATCGTTACGCGCGCGATTGGTGATGTGTGCATTGTATCCTCCCCGTTATTTGGTGGAGGCTGCGCTCACCCTCTGGGCGCGTCAAGCGACGAAAAAGGGCGCCGGATCGCTCCGACGCCCCTGTTTTCAGCGAAAAGCGCGTGAAATTTACTCGGCGGCGGCTTCGCCCTTGGCAGGACGCGTGTCGCGGCGCTCGGCGATACGCGCCGACTTGCCGGTGCGACCGCGCAGGTAATAGAGCTTGGCACGACGCACCGCGCCCTTGCGGACGACTTCGATGCTGTCGATGTTCGGCGAATAGAGCGGGAAGACGCGCTCGACGCCCTCACCGAAGCTCATCTTGCGCACGGTGAAATTGCTGCCCATGCCCTTGTTCGAGCGCGCGATGCACACGCCTTCGTAATTCTGGACGCGGGTGCGCTCGCCTTCGACGACCTTCACGCCGACCTTCAGCGTGTCGCCGGGGCGGAATTCGGGGATCTTCTTGGCTTCGAGGAACTTGGCGATGTTCTCGGCTTCGATCGTCTGGATGACGTTCATGTCATTCGTCCTTCTTCTGCCGCGCGCCAGAGGGAGACTGGACCCGAGCACCCTCATGGCGCTCCCAAAGATCCGGTCTCCGTAACCGTGTATCGATCTCGGCCTGTGCTTTACGCCAGGCCGCTATCCTCGCATGATCCCCCGATCGCAGCACTTCGGGGATCGTGCGCCCTTCCCAGTCGACTGGTCGGGTATAATGCGGGTATTCGAGCAGCCCCGTCTCGAAGCTCTCGTCCACACCGCTGGAAGGCGCGCCCATTACGCCGGGAAGCAGCCGAATGCAAGCGTCTAGCAGGACCAGCGCGCCCATCTCGCCGCCGGACAGGATATAGTCGCCGATCGACACTTCCTCGACTGCGCGGCCGTCGAAGATTCGCTCGTCGAATCCCTCGAACCGGCCGCACAAGACGATCGCGCCGGGACCATTTGCAAGTTCACGAATTCGCTGTTGGGTCAAAGGCTTGCCGCGCGGTGTCATCGCCACGATCGGCCGCCCATCCGCGACGCTGTCGATCGCCGCCGCGAGCACGTCGGCGCGCAGCACCATCCCCGCCCCGCCCCCGGCCGGCGTGTCATCGACGGTACGATGCTTGTCGATCGCGAAATCGCGGATATTGACCGCGCTGAGGCTCCACTTGCCTTCCCCGAGCGCCCGCCCCGCCAGCGACACCCCGAGCGGACCGGGAAACATCTCCGGATACAGCGTCAGGACGGTTGCAGCGAACATTGCGGCTCCATCCGCGTTGGGGCAGGAATTGGCAAGGGATTGGCATGACGGAGATCGACGACTGCATCATCGTGGGCGCGGGCCCCGCCGGGCTGACCGCCGCCATCTATCTGGCGCGGTTCCACCTGCGCATCCGGCTGTTCGACAACGGATCGAGCCGCGCCGCGCTGATCCCGCGCACCAACAATCATGCGGGTTATCCGGAAGGCATTCCAGGCGTCGAATTGCTCCAGCTGATGCGCCGTCAGGCCGAACGCTTCGGCGCCGTGCGTGAGGATGCGCATGTCGATGCGATCGAGCCGAGCGACGGCGGTTTCACGGTGCGGATCGGCGACCGCGGCATCCACGCCAGGACGGTCCTGCTCGCGACCGGCGTGGTCAACAACCGGCCCGACATGCCGTTGAAGGATCATAACGCCGCACTCGCCAAGGGGCTGATCCGCTACTGTCCGATCTGCGACGGATACGAAGTGACCGACAAGCGCGTCGGCGTGATCGGGACCGGCGACCACGGCATGCGTGAGGCCTTGTTCCTGCGCGGCTATAGCGGGCAGGTAACGCTGATCGCACCGGGCGCAGCGCACGATCTCGATGACACTTGCCGGGCGAAACTCGACGCCGCGGGGATCGAGCATATCGACGGCCCGTGCACGCCGATCATACCAGACGGCGACACGATCCGCGTCGCCACCGCGAAGGGCGAGCGCGTGTTCGACACAGTCTATCCCGCGCTCGGCTCGGTGATCCGCTCTGAACTGGCTGTTGCTGCAGGCGCGCGAGCGAGCGACGACGGGTGCCTGGAGGTCGATGCGCACCAGCGCACATCGGTCCCTGGCCTGTTCGCGGCGGGCGATGTGGTGAAAGGGTTGGACCAGATCAGCCACGCGATGGGCGAGGCGGGCGTCGCGGCGACGACGATCCGCAACCTGCTCGACGAGCAGGAGGCGATCAGGCGGTAGCGAAGGCTGCGGTCACGACAAGGCGTTCGGCATCCCATTCGGGCACCGCCTCGGGCCGCATCGGCACCATGAAGCGTTTGCCGTCGGGGCGCTCGATTTCGAGCACGTCGCCCGCACCGAAATTCTCGACCAGCACCACGCGGCCGAGCGCTTCCCCGGCGTCCGACAGCGCCGGCAGCCCGATCAGGTCGGCGTGATAATACTCGCCCTCCGCCAAGGGCGGGAGCGCGGTGCGAGGAACGGTGAGTTCTGTGCCGCGCAACGCCTCGGCGGCGTTGCGGTCGGCGATCTCGGCGAAGCGCGCGATGGCGCCTTGCGGGGTCGGACGCAGCGACTTGAGCGTCAGCGCGCCGCTATTGAAACTTTTGAACGGCTTGAGGTCGTCGGCGAATACCTTGAGCCGGACCTCCCCCGCCACGCCGTGCGCGCCGATGACGGCGGCGAGCGTGACAGGCAAGTCTCCCCTCCCGTTTACGGGAGGGGTCGGGGGAGGGCTTGTCTTTGACGGCATCGTTCGCGCACATGCCCTCCCCTAGCCCCTCCCGCAAGCGGGAGGGGAACGGCATCAGCCCTCGGCCGGAGCCTGAGCCGACTCGCCTTCGGCGGCCTTGGCGTCGTCACCGGCGTCGCTGTCGGGGGTCGCTTCGTTCGCTTCGGCGGCCGGAGCCTCGTCAGCAGCAGGAGCCTCTTCGGCAGCAACTTCGACCGGTGGCGTCTCTTCCGACACCGCTTCGGCGACGGCTTCGGCTTCCGGCGTGGGCTCTTCGGTCGCGGCTTCGACTTCGGCGGCCATCACCGCTTCGGCTTCGTCGTTCGAGCCTTCAGCCGGAACTTCCGCTTCCGCGGTCACTTCCTCGACCGGCTCGGGCGCCGGCGCGTTCTTCGCCTCTTCGGCGGCGGCAGCGGCGGCTTCCGCCTTGCCGGCGCGCTCCTCGAGGCGCTCGACGGCCTTCTCGCCGGGCTTGCCCTTGTTCGGGTTGTTCTTCGCGGCGCGCTCACGAACGCCGGCGGCGTCGAGGAAGCGGGCGACGCGGTCGGTCGGCTGCGCACCGACGCTCAGCCAATGCTTGGCGCGCTCGGCGTCGATCTGGATGCGCTGGTCGTTATCCTTGGCGAGGAGCGGATTGTAGTTGCCGATTTTCTCGATGAACTTGCCGTCGCGCGGGCTGCGCGCGTCGGCGACGACGATGCGGTAATACGGGCGCTTCTTCGAGCCGCCACGCGAAAGACGAATGCTGATAGCCATTGTAGTTTAACTTCCTTGCTTAGATTACTGAAATTACTTCTTTTTAACGTTCATGAAATTCTGAAAGCCCGGCGGCATCTTCGCCCCGGTGCCGGGCAAACCGGGTAGCCCGCCCATCTGGTTCATCGCATCGCCGAGCTCGGGCCCGCCCATCGCGTTGCCGAGCCCGCCCATGCCGCCCTTACCGAGCATCGCCATCATGCCCTTCAGGCCGCCCATCTTCTTGATGCGCTTCATCGCGGTCGCCATTTCCTGATGCATCTTCATCAGCTTGTTGACGTCCTGGACAGTGGTGCCGGAGCCCTTGGCGACGCGGATCTTGCGCTTGGCGTTGAGCAATTCGGGCTTGGAGCGCTCCTTGGGCGTCATCGAGGTGATGATCGCGTCCATCCGGAGCAGAATTTTGTCATCGACGTTGCCCGCAGCCATCGCGGCCTGCGCCTTCTTCATGCCGGGGATCATGCCGGCCAGCGCACCGATCCCGCCCATCTTGCTCATCTGCTGGAGCTGGGCGCGCAGGTCGTTCATGTCGAACTGACCCTTTTCCATCCGCCGCGCCATGCGCTCGGCGTCTTCCTGCTGAATCGATTCGGCGGCGCGCTCGACCAAGCTGACGACGTCGCCCATGCCGAGAATGCGGCTCGCGACGCGGCTGGGGTGGAAACCCTCCAGCGCGTCGAGCTTTTCGCCGGTGCCGGCGAACTTGATCGGCTTGCCCGTCACCGCGCGCATCGACAGCGCAGCACCACCGCGAGCATCGCCGTCCATCCGGGTCAGCACGACGCCGGTCAGCGACACCTGCTCGGAGAAGCTCTGCGCGACGTTGACCGCATCCTGCCCGGTCAGGCTGTCGACGACGAGCAGGATTTCCTGCGGCTGCGCGATGTCGGCGACCGCGCGCATTTCGTCCATCAGCGCCTGATCGACGTGGAGACGACCCGCGGTATCGAGCATCAGGACATCATAGCCCTGCAATTTGGCCGCCTGGAGCGCGCGGCGGGCGATATCGACGGGTTGCTGCCCCGGCACAACCGGCAAGGTCGCGACCTCGGTCTGCTTGCCGAGCACGGCCAGCTGTTCCTGCGCGTTGGGACGGTTGACGTCGAGCGACGCCATCAGCACCTTCTTGCGGTCGCGACCGGTCAATCGCTTGGCGATCTTGGCCGTCGTCGTGGTCTTGCCCGAGCCCTGCAGGCCGACCATCATGATGACGGCCGGCGGCGTCACGCCGAGGTTCAGCTCGCTCTCGTCGGCGCCGAGCATCTCGACCAGCGCGTCGTTGACGATCTTGACGACTTGCTGCCCCGGCGTGACCGACCGCAGCACGTTCTGGCCGACCGCTTGCTCGGTCACCTTCTCGACGAAATCGCGCGCAACGGGCAGCGCGACATCGGCCTCCAGCAGCGCGATCCGCACTTCGCGCATCGCCGCGCGCACGTCCGCCTCGGTCAGCGCGCCACGGCCACGCAACCGGTCGAACACACCGCCAAGGCGATCGCTCAGGCTGTCGAACATAGACCAAAACTCCTCTACCGACCCAGAAAACGCAAAATACGCCGGCGGACGAAACCTCGTCGGCCGGCGTCACCACATGGGTGCGCATTTCGCGTTCTCAAAGGGAACGGTCGGCGGTCCCCTAGGCGCGTCCGGGAAAAAACGCAACTGCTGCCGCCGCGTTTAACCCCTTCTTGACCCTGCGGTGCGATCACGGTGCCGGACCCGACCGCCTGCGCGGTCGCTTGGCGAGGGATTTTTGGGGCATGATCGAACCGGCCACGACCCGGCGTGATGTGTTGGGCGGCGCGATTACCGCCGCTGCGATCATTTTGTTCGTCGGCACGGGCAGCGCCGCGCTGTCAATGATCGTGAGCAATTTCATGGCCGGCAAGGGCGGCAACGACCAGACGTTGGTCATCGCCATGCTGCTCAACGTCGCTTTGATCCTGTTCGGCTGGCGCCGCCACCGCGACCTGAGCCGCCAGTTGCTCGAGCGCGCCGTTGCGGCGGAACGCGCGACGGTCCTGGCGTCGAAAGACCCGCTGACCGGCTTCCTCAATCGCCGTAGCCTTGCCGAGGAAGGCGCCGCGATGGCCGTCCGCGCCGAACGCCGCAACAAGGCGATGGCGCTGATGATGCTCGACCTCGACCATTTCAAGACGGTCAACGACATGCACGGCCATTCGGTCGGCGATTCGCTGCTCCGCGCCGTTGCCGACGAAATCGCGATCGCGTTGCCTGACATGGCATTGGCGGCACGCTTCGGCGGCGATGAATTTGCTTGTGCGATGCTATTCGATCCGAGCAACGCAGACAGCGTCGAGCGCGTCGCCGAACGGCTCGTGTCGCGGATGAGCCAGCCGTTCCACATCGACGGGCTTCACCTCAACATTACTGCCTCGATCGGAATCGCACGTAGCGACGCCAATTGCCCGACGATCGACGCGCTGCTCCGCGCCGCCGACATCGCGCTCTACGCCGCCAAGAATGCGGGGCGTAATCGCCATGCCTGGTTCGACGTGTCGATGGAGCGCGAGCTTCAGGAGCGCAACGAGCTGGAAGGCGCTTTGCGCGCCGCCATCCCGCGCGGCGAGATCGCGCCCTATTTCGACCAGCAGATCGACATGACCACCGGCCGCCTGATGGGGTTCGAGGTGTTGGCGCGCTGGGAGCACCCGCAGCGCGGGCTGATCGAAGCCGAGCATTTCGTCCCGATCGCCGAGGAAACCGGCATGATCGCCGACCTGTCGATGACGGTGATGCGCCAGGCATTTTCTGCGGCACGCGACTGGAGTCCGTCCCTGACGCTCGCGGTCAACGTTTCGCCGTGGCAGCTCAAGGATCCTTGGCTCGCGCAGAAGATCATCAAACTGCTGACCGAAACCGGCTTTCCGCCGAGCCGGCTCGAAGTCGAGATCACCGAAAGCGCACTGTTCGAGAATATGGCGCTGGCGCAGTCGATCATCGGCAGCCTGAAGAACCAGGGCATCAAGCTCGCGCTCGACGATTTCGGGACGGGCTATTCGAGCCTCGCGCACCTGCGTGCGTTGCCGTTCGACCGGATCAAGATCGACAAGAGCTTCGTCATGTCGATCAACCAGAACCCCGAAAGCGCGGCGATCGTCAACGCGATCACGCGGCTGGGCGAAAGCCTCAATCTGTCGATCACCGCCGAAGGGATCGAGGACAAGGCGACCGAGGAACGCCTGCGCACGCTCGGCTGCGCGCGGGGCCAGGGCTATTGCTTCGGGCGACCGCTGTCGGCGGCCAACGCACGGCTGTTGCTCGCGGAGCGGCGCTTGCTGACCACGACGCCCGCCGAACCGGTCGAAGAGCGCGTTACCAGCCAGCGCCTGGCTGGTTGAGATAGTTCTCCTCTTCGGGCGTCGAAACACGCCCGAGCACCGCGTTGCGTGGCGGGAAGCGGCCGAACCGTTCGATTACCGCGCGATGTTCGTGGGCGTAGCGCAACGCCTCGACATCGCCGAGATCGGTGAACAGCCGCACGCTCTCGCGCTGGTCGGTCGCGTTTTCCGAATGTTCGAACGGCAAATAGACGAATTGCCGCTCCAATCCCGACATCCTCGTATCGCAGCCGTTGGCGACGGCCAGCTTGGCGAGCCTGAGCGCCAGCGCGTCACCCTCGAACGCGCGCGGTCTATCACGGTGGATGTCGCGGGAGAATTGATCGAGCAAGACGATCGCGCCGAGCACACCGACGGAATCGTCGGTCCAGCCCCTTGCGCCACTCGCCAGCACAGCATCGCGCCACGCACCGAAGCGCTCGGCGATCTCGGTATCGAGTGCCTCGTCTTTGGCGAATCGCTTCTCTTGCGGCGTCTCCTCGAGCCAGAACCGCAGCACCGCGCGCGCCTGATCGTGGACTTGAGCCGCGCCCGCGACTAGATCACCGGCCATGTCATCCCTTTCGCAGCCCGAGGTCATCAGCCTGGGGTGCCGACTCAACATCGCCGAAAGCGAAACGATCCGCACGTTGCTGGGCGACCGCGACGTCGTGGTGATAAACAGTTGCGCGGTCACCAACACCGCCGTCAGGCAGACTCGCGCCGCGATCCGCAAGGCGCGGCGGTTGAGGCCGAACGCGATGCTGACGGTGACCGGGTGCGCGGCGCAGATCGATCCGGCGAGCTTCGCGGCGATGCCCGAAGTCGATCGCGTGATCGGTAATAGCGACAAGTTGCTGCCCGAAGCCTGGGCGGCATCCGACGCGCTGATCGTCCGCGACATGGCGCGCGTGACCGAAATGGCGCCGCACCTCGCGGTCGCTACCGACCAGTCGCGCGCGTTCGTCGAGGTGCAGAATGGTTGCGACCATCGCTGCACGTTCTGCGCGATCCCGTTTGGGCGCGGACCCAGCCGGTCGGCCCCTGCGGGTGCCGTCATCGAAGCGATCGAGCGCGTCGTCGCCGCGGGCAAGAACGAGGTCGTGCTGACGGGAGTCGACCTGACCAGCTACGGCGCCGATTTGCCAGGGCAACCGACGCTCGGCAGCTTGGTCGAGCGCATTCTTACGCGGACCACCCTGCCCCGTTTGCGACTATCGTCGATCGACGCTCCGGAGATCGACGATCGCCTGTTTGCGCTGCTGACCCAGGAGGCGCGGGTGATGCCGCACCTCCATCTGTCGCTGCAATCGGGCGACGACATGATCCTCAAGCGGATGAAGCGCCGCCACGCGCGCACCGACGCGGTGCGGCTGGTGGAGCGCCTGAAGGCAGCCCGACCTGAAATCGCGATCGGCGCCGATCTGATCGCGGGCTTTCCCACCGAAGACGGCGCGATGGCAGCCAACAGCCTCGCGCTAATCGACGATTGCGACATCGTCCATGCACACATCTTCCCCTACTCGCCCCGCGCCGGCACCCCCGCCGCGCGCATGCCGCAAGTCGAGCCCGAAGTCCGCCGCGAACGCGCCGCGCGGCTGCGCGAGGCCGCGGCGCGGCGCAAGGCGGCGTGGCTGCGCTCGCTGGTCGGGACTACGCAGCACGTACTGGTCGAGGCATCGGGCGACCGGGGGCACATCAATAGCTTTGCCGATATTCGCCTATTACCATCCGTTCGTGCTGAGCTTGTCGAAGCACGTGTGGCACCGGGATCACCAAGCCCACGCCCTTCGACAAGCTCTGGGCGAACGGTGGGAGATGTGATCCGCGTGGACGTCACGGGCGCTACCGAGAACCATCTCACCGGAATTCCCACATGAGTACCACCCCATCCTGGCACCAGCGCCTGGTCGGCGGCTTCAAGCGGACGTCGGATCGGCTGGTCGGCAACCTCGCCGGCCTCGGCACCGCGCGGCTCGACGAGGACACGCTCGACGAGATCGAAGAGGCGCTGATCGCCTCCGACATCGGCCCCGCGACCGCCGGTCGCATCCGCGCGCGCCTCGCCGAGGGCAGTTTCGAGCGCGACATGGAGGAGCTTGGCATCCGGCTGGTCGTCGCCGAGGAGATCGAGAAGACGCTCGAAAAGGTCGCCAAGCCGCTCGAAATCGAAGCCTTCCCCCGCCCGCAGGTCATCCTGGTGATCGGCGTCAACGGATCGGGCAAGACCACCACCATCGCCAAGCTCGCGCACTTGCTCAAGGAGCAGGATTACGGCGTGATGCTCGCCGCCGGCGATACGTTCCGCGCCGCGGCGATCGGCCAGCTCCAGACCTGGGCCGACCGCGCCGGGGTCGAGCTGGTCAAGGGCCAGGAAGGCGGCGACGCGGCGGGGATCGTGTTCGAAGCGGTCAAGCGCGCGACCGACAAGGGCATCGACGCGCTGATCGTCGACACCGCCGGGCGGCTGCAGAACAAGCGCGAGTTGATGGACGAGCTGGCGAAGATCCGCCGCGTGCTCGGCCGGATCAACCCCGCCTCGCCGCACGACGTGGTCCTCGTGCTCGACGCCACCACCGGCCAGAACGCGCTCAGCCAGATCGAGGTGTTCAAGGAAGTCGCCGGCGTTACCGGTCTCGTCATGACCAAGCTCGACGGCACCGCGCGCGGCGGCGTGCTGGTCGCGGCGGCGGAGAAATACGGCCTGCCGGTCCACGCGATCGGCGTCGGCGAAAAGATCGACGACCTTCGCCCCTTCGACCCGAAAGAGGTTGCGCGGATCATCGCCGGGGTCGAGGAACTGCTGAAATGATCATGTGCCCATTGGAAGGCAACCCGTGCTCCGGCGAAGGCCGGAGCGTTGGCAGCCTGGGCTGTCGCCGGCCACGGCTCCGGCCTTCGCCGGAGCACAAAGGTGGCAAGAAATGACCAACAAGAAAGAGAGCGCGGGCCTGAGGCTCGCGATCGACTATGCCCCGCTGCTGGTGTTCGTCGCGATCACCTTCTTCGCGCCCAACGCGCCGCTGATGAAACTCGTCGCGGGGGTCACCCACGGCCTCGACGGCATGGAGCAGATGAAGGCGATCGTGATCGCCCGCGTGCTCGTCGCGACGACCGCGTTCATGGTCGCGACGGTGATCGCGATGATCGTGTCGCAGATCAAGCTCGGCTCGATCTCCCCGATGCTGTGGATCTCGGGCGTGCTGGTCGTCGTGTTCGGCGGGCTGACGGTCTATTTCCACGACCCGAGCTTCATCAAGATGAAGCCGACCTTCGTGTATCTGCTGTTCTCGGGCACCTTGGCGTTCGGGCTGCTGACCGGCCGGCCGCTGCTCCAGCAGTTGCTCGGCACCGCCTATCCGGGATTGAGCGCAGACGGGTGGCGCAAGGTCACCCGCAACTGGGCGATATTCTTCGTCTTCATGGCCGCGCTCAACGAAATGGTGTGGCGCGCGACCGCGCCTAATGCCGGCGACCCGATCACCTTCTGGGCCGGGTTCAAGCTGTGGGGCGCGGTCCCGCTGACGATGCTGTTCGCGTTCGCCAACGTGCCGATGATGATGAAGCACGGCCTGATGGCCGAAACCGGCAACGACGCCGCCGACGCCGCGATCAAGGAATTGCCGCCGGAGTGAAATTTTCCTCGAACCCTCCCCTCCAGGAGGAAGGTGGGGTTGGGTGTCGGAGAAACCGGCAGGTTGGCGGACGGGCGAGGCTAAGTTGACACTAGGTTGACAATGGCGCGGTGGTTCGCCGGCGAGCGAGGCGTCGCTGAAAAAGTCGCGGCTATTCACCTTCGCGCAGCGTGCGCGTCGTGGCGGGGTGATAGCGATGAGAAAGAGCGTGCGGGAGGCTGACGCACGAAATCCTACATTGCAAGCGTCGTCCGCTTTTGGGTGGGAGGCAGGCATTCGGTACGCCGTTGAACGGTTCCACCGATAATCCGCAGGACGCACCTACTCTCCAGCAAAACGCCACAGACGAGCGCAATGCCGCGCCACTAGATGGTCGGTCTTCGTCCCATCCGCCACCGGCTAAGCCGTTCGGGCAGGCCAAACGGACCTCGTCCCCATCAATGAATGCTCCTGAGGCCGCTCAGATAGATCCAGCTGACCAACCCGACAAAGGCGATGATGACCGCCTGGTGCACCCGGATGTTGCGGACGAACGGTAGGGGGGCGACGGCGACAAGAACCACGATATTGACGCTTTGGTTTCGGGCCACTGCCAGAAAGTTGCTTGTGCCTGCGTTACGGGGTCCGAGAATCGCGATGATAGCGACCGTCATCGCGAGAACCAGCGACCAGAAATAAGGTGCGGATTCGACGTAGAACAGTCGCAGGCTCAGTCCTTCCTCCGGAACTTCGTCGGGCAGCACCGCTGCTGCCATGAGATAGATGAGCAGCAGAAGGACAAGATTCGGGAGGAATTCCACCAGCCTCAGCCCGGCGCTCCGCGCGTACCAATCATGAGACAACCACCAGAACTGAACGACCTCCAACAACATCGCGAAAGCGAGCACCAAGCTCATCCAGTCCCATTGCACGCGGCGGCGCGCCCGCATCAACTTGTGAAAGCTGCCACCGAGTTCGGCGACCGCTAGGCCAAGCACTATCGAGACGAAAACCGAGACGTATTCGATGACGCTCATGCCCGCCTCCCTGAGCTGTGCCAACGCCGCGAAGGTTAAGCCGATCTCACCCTCTGGCAAGTCTCAGGTGGCTCACGTGACGTTGCGTGACGCGGGAGGCGGCCTTAGACTTGGGCGCCGTACCCCAGAGGACATGTCCGCTATTGGGTCGTTAGCGGTCGCCCGCAGCTTTCCAACAAAAAAGCCCCGGCAGTCGCCGAGGCCTTTTCGCCGAATCTACTCGAAGCTCAGCCGACCGCTTCGTCGTACCGCCGCCCGGCCTCGTCCCAATTGACCACGTCCCACCACGCCTTGAGATATCCCGGCCGGTCGTTGCGATAGGTCAGGTAATAGGCGTGTTCCCACACGTCGTTGCCCAGGACCGGCGTGCCCTTGTTCTTGGCGTCGTCCATCAGCGGGTTATCCTGGTTGGGGGTCGAGGTGACCTTCAGCGCACCCGAGGAATCCGCGATCGCCCACGCCCAGCCCGACCCGAATTGGCCGGCGCCCTTGCCGTTGAAATCTTCCTTGAGCTTGTCGAGCCCGCCATAAGCGTCGATCGCATCCTTCAGCTTGCCTGACGGCTGGGTCGATCCCTTGGGTGCCATGATCTTCCAGAAGAAATCATGGTTCCAATACCCGCCGCCATTGTTGCGCACGAGCGGCGGCAGGGACGAGATCATGCCGAGGATTTCCTCGATCGACTTGCCCTCCAGCTTGGGGTCCGCGGCGACGCCTTCGTTGAGTTTGGCGGTATAGGCAGCGTGATGCTTGTCGTGGTGGAACTTCATCGTCTCTTCGTTGATGGTCGGTTCCAGCGCGTCATAAGCATAAGGCAGCGGGGGGAGTTCGAAAGCCATCGGGCTTCTCCTTCATGGGGCTATGCACGGGTTCGCAGAGGCAAACGCCGATGCCTGTCAAATGGGTCCGGCGACATCGTTGCGCAAGCGATCCCATCACCACCAGATGCAAAAAGGGCGCCGCCCGCCGAAGCAGGCAGCGCCCTCCTTCACCCCCCGGGAAGTCAGCTAACGCCGAGCGAGCACGCCTCGAGGCCGACGAGCGCATCCGATATCGAGTCGAGCTTCAAGCTTTCCACGACGTCGTCGCCGTCCATGATCCCCAACAGCCGGTTCTTGCCCATGTCGGCGAGAAAAGTCTTGCCCGCCACCGCGAACTTATAGCCCGAACCAATGTTTGGGAACTTGACGCCCTTGAAGTTGACGGTGCCCCATCCCTTGTCGATCTTTTCGCCGTTCACGAAATAAAGCTGGAACTTGTAGCTGGCGCCGTCCTCGACGCTCTTCAGCTGGCCGTCGATCACCGAGACTCGCGCGGTGTCTTCCTTCGGATAATAAGCAATGCGCAGGATCGTGTCGCCGGCGTAGGAGCGCAGCAACGCGCAATTGTCGTCGTTCTTGTAGAGATCCCAGCCGCCGTCATATTTCTTGACCGGACCATCGGAATCGACGGGCATCGCGCCCATCGCCATGCTCAGCAACGCCACCAAACCAACGATCATCACCGTTACCCCGCCCCAGTTACCCCGCTCGATCAATGCAATACGCACCGCGCGGCGTATTGGATATTTCGGTCATCCGCCGGGCAGCAAGTCGTGCCGGCGCAGGGCGTGGCGGAGTTGATCGTAGCTTAGCCCAAGCGCGTCGGCGGTCTGGCGTTGGTTGAAGCGGTTGGCGGCGAGCGCTTTGGTCAGGACGTCGCGCTCGAACCGCGCGACGCGCGACTTGAAGTCGACCGGTTCGGGGTCACTCAAGCCGGTGGAGGGCTGGGATGGCATGACAGGCGCTGGCGTGGGCTGCGGAGCGTCGCCCGCGCCGGGCCGGTGCGGCGATTGGAACGGATCGAATTCGATCAGCGCGATCGGACCCGACTGCTCCCAGCGATAGACTGCGCGTTCGACGACGTTGCGGAGTTCACGGACGTTGCCCGGCCATTGATAGTCGATCAGCGCATCGACGGCCTCTGGCGCGAAGCCTTCCCAATCGCGCGCCATTTCGGCCGCCATGCGTCGCCCGAAATGGTCGGCGAGCACCACGACGTCGCCAGGTCGAGCGCGCAGCGGCGGTAGCGTCACGACCTCGAAACTCAGTCGATCGAGCAGGTCGGCGCGGAACTCGTTGCGCTCGACCTTCTGTGGCAGATTCTCGTTGGTTGCCGCGACGATGCGAACATCGACCCGGATCGGATGCGAAGAACCGATCCGCGTCACCTCGCCATATTCCACCGCCCGCAACAGCCGTTCCTGAGCGCCCATGGAGAGCGTACCCAGCTCGTCCAGGAACAATGTGCCGCCATCGGCCTCCTCGAACCGCCCCGCACGCATTCGGGTCGCCCCAGTGAACGCGCCCGCCTCATGCCCGAACAATTCCGCTTCGATCAGCGTTTCGGGCAGAGCCGCGCAGTTCATGATGATCAGCGGACGGTCCCATCGCGGGCTGAGGCGGTGGAGGCGCTCGGCGACCAGTTCCTTGCCGGTGCCGCGCTCGCCGATCACCAGCACCGGGCGATCGAGTGCGGCGGCGCGGCTGGCACGTTCCAGCGCGTCGAGAAACGGGCCCGATTGGCCGATGACTTGAGACGCCCGTTCCATGCCCTAATACTTGGTGTAAATTACCAACCGTTGGCAAGTGAAAACCGCTAACCCGCGCCGCACTTTGATCAAGAATGGCGGAATTCTACCGTTTTTCGCGATTGGCACGGTAGCTGCAATACCTCTGGCAACGCCACTCGACGGCGCACTAAAATTCCAGGGAGTAAGACAATGAACAAGGTTTCGATCGGTCTGGGCCGCACCGTTGTAGTGATCGCCAGCACGCTGGTTTGCGGTTCGTCGCTGATGATGGCGGCGCTCGGCCCCGGCCTGGCCCAAGCCCAGACGCATCAGGTTGCCGCCGCCCCCCGGGCGTGACGGTCACCGCCGGGGCGGGTTTCCCCCTTGCTACCCGCCCCGGCGCCCCCACCGAGTAAAGCGTAGATTTCCGAGGAGTAACACCAACATGGGCATTTTTTCGCGAACCCGCGATATCATCGCCGCCAACTTCACCGACTTGCTCGACAAGGCGGAAGACCCGGCGAAGATGATCCGCATGATCATCCTGGAGATGGAAGAAACGCTGGTCGAGGTTCGCGCCTCCGCCGCGCGGACCATCGCCGACCAGAAGGA
>JBDSWC010000048.1:0-24664 GCA_039926845.1 Sphingomonas sp.
GGTTACCGCGGCCACCTTTATCGAAACTCATGCCCTGTTCGTCTTTCCGGTCCGCCCATATCCCATTCAAGGACCAACACGCCGGACGACGGACGCAGCCCTTCGGGCGCAAACAACAGCGCCTCTAGTCTGCCTTAGCCCAAAATACGGATGCTCGCGAACAAATTCGTCCGCTTTGCCGCCCTGATCATCGCGATACTTGCGCGAGCGTGGCCGAGACGGCACAGCCGGGCGCCATGCCCATCATGACACTGCTGTCCGATCCCGCCGCCTGGGCGGCATTGATGACCCTGATCGTGATGGAGGTCGTGCTGGGCATCGACAACCTCGTGTTCGTCGCGATCCTGTCGAACAAGCTGCCCGAGGCGCAGCGCGCGCGGACTCGGCGAATCGGCCTCAGCCTGGCGCTGATCCTGCGTATCGCCTTGCTGTTCTCAATCTTCATCATCGTCGGGATGGTGAAGCCGGTGTTCGACCTGGGGCTGGTCGGGGCGCCCGATTCGCACGGCATTCCAAGCTTCGAAACCGCATTTTCGGTGCGCGACCTGATCCTGATCGCGGGCGGCGTGTTCCTGATCTACAAGGCGACGACCGAAATCCACCACAGCATCGATCCGGCCGAGTCGGACTCGGCATTCGACAAGACCAACAGCAAGAAGTCGCTGAGCTTCGGCGTGGCGATCGCGCAGATCCTGTTGCTCGACCTGGTGTTCTCGGTCGATTCGATCCTGACCGCGGTCGGGATGACCGACGAATTGCCGATCATGATCACCGCGGTGGTCGTCGCGGTCGGGGTTATGCTGCTCGCCGCCGACCCGCTCGCCAATTTCATCGCCAAAAACCCCACCGTGGTGATGCTCGCGCTCGGCTTCCTGCTGATGATCGGGCTGGTGCTGATCGCCGACGGGTTCGGAATTCACGTGCCCAAGGGCTATGTCTACACCGCAATGGCGTTTTCGGCGGCGGTCGAGACGCTCAACATCTGGAGCCGCCGCGCGAAGGAGCGGCGCGGTGGCGACGCGAGCCATTGAGCGTTCATCCGGATACGACTAGGCGAAAACGATGACGGTTCACCTCCACGAAGAAGACATTCCCGCCGGCCTGTTCGCGCCCGGCGCAGCGATCGCGGTCGATACCGAGACGATGGGGCTGATCACCCCGCGCGACCGGCTGTGCCTGGTGCAATTGTCCGACGGCGGCCCCGACGAGCATCTGGTGCGGTTCTCGCCCGCCAGCGATTACGCCGCGCCCAATCTCAAGGCGCTGCTCGCCGATCCGGGGCGCGACAAGCTCTACCATTTCGCGCGGTTCGATTTGGCCGCGATCAAGCATTACCTCGGCGTCACGGCGGGGCCGGTCTATTGCACCAAGACCGCATCGCGCCTGATTCGCACCTATACCGACCGGCATGGCCTCAAGGAGCTGGTCCGCGAGCTGCTCGGCATCGACATTTCGAAGCAGCAGCAATCGTCGGACTGGGGCGGACCCGAATTGAGCGACGCGCAAAAGGACTATGCGGCGTCCGACGTGCGGTATCTTCATCGCATGCGCGAGGAGCTCGATCGTCGCCTGGCGCGCGAAGGGCGCACCGACCTTGCCAAAGCCTGTTTCGATTTCCTGCCCTGGCGCGCCGAACTCGACCTCGCTGGTTGGCCCGAGGTGGATATCTTCGCGCATGTCTGATGTCTGACATCGCCGCCAAGATGCGGTCCGAGCGCCAGCATTGGGCGGCGCCGGGTAGCGCGCACGATCATCTCGTCGCAGTGCTGCGCGTGGTGTTGCCCTCTGCGGTCGGCGTCGTCGCCGCGCTGATGGTGTTCCTGCCGCTTACTTCGGGCGGCGACGTCAGCTTCGTGCTCGACAAGAACAAGGTCGAAGTGTCGAAGGAGCGCCTGAAGGTCCAGTCGGCCAGCTATCGCGGCCAGGACAACAAGGGCCAGCCGTTCGTGCTGACCGCCGAAAGCGCGCTCCAGAAAAGCGCCGCCGACCCGATGGTGGATATGCAGAAACTGATGGCCAAGATGCAGATGCCCGACGGCCTGGCCAAGCTCAATGCGCCGAGCGGGAAGTTCAACCCGGTCACCCAGCAGATGGACGTCATCGGCCCGATCGTCTTTGCCGGGCCCAACAATTACACGCTCAACAGCAACGGCGCGACGGTCGACCTCAAGACCAAGACGATGCAGGGCAAGGGCGGCGTGTCGGGCACCGTGCCACAAGGGACCTTCACCGCCGACAATATGAGCGCCGACCTCGACGGGCGCGTCGTTCGGCTCGACGGACGTGCGCGCTTGCGGATCGCGCCGCGACGCGCGAGATAGGCGCCATGCGTTTCGCCATCCCCTTCGTCGCGCTCGCCGCCGTCGCCGCCACCGGTGCGGCGGTCGCGCAGTCGCGCCACGATTCCTCGGCCCCGATCGATTTCGCCGCCGACCATATCGAGCTGCAGGACAAGGCGAACCGCGCGATCCTGTCGGGCAATGTCCGGATCACCCAGGCCGAAATGGTGCTGACCGCCGCGCGCGTCACGGTCGCCTATACCGGCAAGGTCACCAACGGATCGCCGCAGGCGTCGCGGATCGATGCGTCGGGCGGCGTCACCGTCACGCGCCCCGATCAGCGCGCGAGCGGGGCATACGGTGTGTATGACGTCGGCCGTCGCACGGTCATCATGCTCGGCGGCGTCAGGCTGACCCAGGGTGCCAACACCGTCAACGGCAGCCGGCTGACGATCAACCTCGATACCGGCAAGGCCGTGATCGACGGCGGCGGCACGGTGTCGAGCGGCCCGGGCGGCACGACGACGTCGGGCGGTCGCGTTACCGGGCGGTTCTCGGTTCCCAAACGCAACTAGCAGCCTGATTTTTGAGGGGAGTCGTCGTGAAGCGCTTCCCTTTGGCGCGCGCTGCGGGCATGGATTCGCGGTGCACCATGCACGAAGCTTGCCAATTGGATTGCCGGTAACCGTTCGGTAACCAACAAGCGGGCACTGACGGAGCCGATATGGACCAGACCACGACCCTGGATGCGATCGAACCGATCGCCGAAACGCCCAAGATGGAGGGGCTGTCGGTGGTGTCGATCGCCAAGTCGTACGACAAGCGCGTCGTCCTCAGCGACGTCTCGGTGTCGGTCGGCCCCGGCGAGGTGATCGGGCTGCTCGGCCCCAACGGCGCGGGCAAGACCACCTGTTTCTATTCGGTGATGGGATTGGTGAAGCCCGATTCGGGCCGTATCATGCTCGACGGCGACGATATCACGGGCCTGCCGATGTATCGCCGCGCGATACTGGGGCTCGGGTATCTGCCGCAGGAAACCTCGATCTTTCGCGGGCTATCGGTCGAAAAGAATATCCTCGCCGTGCTCGAGCTCGCCGAGCCCGACAAGGCGGAGCGGACCAAGCGGCTCGACCAGTTGCTCGACGAATTCGGGCTGACCCGGCTGCGCGACGCGCCGGCGATGGCGCTGTCGGGCGGCGAACGGCGGCGCGCCGAAATCGCCCGTGCGCTTGCGGCGAACCCGTCGATCATGCTGCTCGACGAGCCGTTCGCGGGCATCGATCCGCTGTCGATTTCGGACATTCGCGATTTGATCGTGCAGCTGAAATCGCGCGGGATCGGAGTGCTTATCACCGACCATAATGTCCGCGAAACGCTCGAGATCGTCGATCGCGGCTACATCATTTACGACGGCCGCGTGCTGTTTGCCGGGTCGCCGGCAGAGCTGGTCGCCGACGAGAACGTTCGCCGGCTCTATCTCGGCGAGAGCTTCACGTTGTAGCCATGAGCCTCGCGCCGCGCCTCGATCTTCGGCAGTCGCAATCGCTGGTGATGACGCCGCAGCTGCAGCAGGCGATCCGCCTGCTCGCGCTCAGCAATCTCGAGGTCGAGACGTTCATTGCCGAGGAAATCGAGCGCAATCCGCTGCTCGACAGCGCTGGGCAGGAGGACGACGGCCCGACCCAGGAACGCGAGGCGCCGGTCGCGGTCAGCGACGAGCCCGCCAGCGCCGACGTGCTGGTGATGGGCGAAAGCGGCGGCGAGGCCGCGCTCGACGTCGATTTCGCCGCCGAAAGCTTCCACCACGATTCGGCCGCCGACCAGGCCGGGATGGACGGGTCGCTCGGCATGAACGGCGGATCGGGCGGGATGCCCGAGGACGGGCCCGACCTCGATGCGTTCGCCGACACCTCGCTCAGTTTAGCCGATCATTTGCTCCATCAGGCGGGTGAAGTGCTGAGCGGGCGCGAATTGTTCGTCGCGCAGCATCTGATCGATCTGATCGACGATGCCGGCTACTTGACCACGCCGCTGCTCGACGTCGCCAACCGGCTCGGCGCGCCGCTGGTCGAGGTGGAGGACGTGCTCGGTGTCATCCAGACCTTCGATCCGACCGGGGTCGGCGCGCGCGACCTGGCGGAATGCCTCGCGCTTCAGGCCAAGGAAGCCGACCGTTACGATCCGTGCATGAAGCGGTTGATCGAGAACCTCGATCTGGTCGCGCGCGGCGACATGGCGCGGCTGCGGCGGATGTGCGACGTCGACGACGAAGACCTTGCGGACATGATCCGCGAACTCCGCAACTACGATCCCAAGCCGGGCTGCAAGTTCGGGGGCGAGCCGATGCAGGCGGTGACGCCCGATCTGTTCATCGCGCGCCGCAAGGACGGCTGGGCGATCGAGATCAACGCGGCGACCTTGCCGCGGCTGCTGGTCAACCGGTCCTATTATGTCGAACTGTCGTCGGGGCCGCAGGACAAGACGTCGAAAGCGTGGCTCAACGACATGCTCGCCAGCGCCAATTGGCTGGTGAAAGCGCTCGACCAGCGCCAGCGCACGATCATCAAGGTCGCCAGCGAGATCGTGAAGCAGCAGGAAGCGTTCTTCCTGCACGGCGTGGCGCATCTGCGGCCGATGACGCTGCGCCAGGTCGCCGACGCGATCGAGATGCACGAATCGACCGTCAGCCGCGTGACCAGCAACAAATATCTCAGCTGCGCGCGCGGGCTGTTCGAGCTCAAATATTTCTTCACCAGCTCGATCCAGTCGTCGGACGGCGGCGATGCGGTGTCGGCGGAGGCAGTCAAGTCCGCGATCCGCGCGCTGATCACCGCCGAGGACCCCAAGGCGATCCTGTCGGACGATACGTTGGTCGACATGCTCAACGCCAAGGGTTTCGGCATCGCGCGGCGCACCGTCGCCAAATATCGCGAGGCGCTGGGCATCGGCAGTTCGGTTCAGCGGCGGCGGCAGAAGGCGCTGGAGGGCGTCGGCTGAAACCTTAGGAATTCGGCAAAACTTTTCGCGTTATCGAAACGCTTATGACTGCGCAGTTCACCGTCACCGCCGATCCCTCGCGCGATCTGATTCGGATAACGATGTCGGGATTTTTCACCCCGACCGACATCGACACGTTTCGCGCCGCGCGCGCCGTCGAACATGCGAAGCTGACGTGCGGGCCCAATCGTCATCTGACGATCAACGACGTGACCGGCATGAAGGTGCAGGCGCAGGATGTCGTGGGTGCTTTCCAGGGGTTGCTCGCCGACCCGGCGTTTCGCTCGCGGAAGCTGGCGTTCGTGGTCAGCCGGACGCTCGCGCGCAGCCAATTGGTCCGCGCGCTCGACCAGCGCGTGGCGCGCTGTTTCGAGGATGCCGCGCAAGCCGAGGCCTGGCTGCTTGCCCCCGAAAGCAGCAGCCTCGCCGCCTGATTGACCGCCTCCCCGCCCTTGCCCTAGCGCGGGCTGGGGAGAGTGCAGATGATCATCGTCACCGGCAGCGTCACCGCGAAACCGCACGGCTTCGAAGCGTTGCTCGAGGCGAGTCTGGCGCATGTCCACCGCTCGCGCACCGAGGACGGCTGCATCAGCCACGCGGTGCGGATCGACAGCGAGGATCCGATGAAGCTCGTGTTCTTCGAGGAATGGCGCGACGTGGCGGCGCTTCAGGCGCATTTCACGACGCCCGGGATCGCGGATCTGCTCGCTGCGTTCCGGGAGCATTCGTGCGCGAGCGAGAAGATCACCGCTTACGAGGCGACGAAGCTCCCGCCGCTCGGCTAATCGTCCTCGTCCTCATACCCGACCAGCGCCAGCGCGCGCGCCTTGATCTGGTGTGTCATGCACCAGTGGATCAGCGCTTCCTCCCGGCCGTGCGTCACCCACACTTCCTTTGGCGCGATCTCGAGGAGGGTTTCGGTCAGTTCGTCCCAATCGGCATGGTCGCTCAGGATCAGGGGCAGTTCGACCAGCTTCTGCCGCGCGCGCTGTCGCACGCGCATCCAGCCAGACGCCATCGCGGTGATCGGGTCGGGGAGGCGGCGCGACCAGCGGTCGTTGAGTGCCGAGGGCGGACACATTACGATGTGGCCCTGCAATTCGGCCTTGGGCACGCCGGTCGCGGGGCGCAGCTCGCCGAGGTCGACGCCGAGTTCGACGTAAAGGTCGCACAGTCGCTGCAACGCGCCGTGGATGTAGATCGGGTCGTCCAACCCCATGTCGCGCAATTCGCGAATCACGCGCTGCGCCTTGCCGAGTGCATAGGCGCCGACCACGACGCAGCGTTCCGGATTGGCACGTAGCGTCGCGAGCAACTTGTCCATTTCGTCGTGCGTGTCGGGATGGCGGAACACCGGCAGCCCGAAGGTCGCTTCGGTCACGAAGACGTCGCATTTGACCGGCTCGAACCGCGAACAGGTGGGATCGGGCCGGCGCTTATAGTCGCCCGACACGACGATCGTCTCGTCCCGGTGGCGGAGCACGATCTGCGCCGATCCCAGCACGTGGCCAGCGGGCACGAACTCGACCTCGACCCCGCCCATGTCGAGCTTTTCGCCATAATCGACCGCATGCCCGGCCTGCGGGCCATAGCGCGTTTCCATGATCGCGAGCGTCTCGGGCGTCGCCCACACCGCGGCATGCCCGCCGCGCGCATGGTCGGCATGGCCATGCGTCACCAGCGCGCGCGCCGAGGGCACCGAGGGGTCGATCCACGCATCGGCGGGCTTCACGTAGATGCCGTGGGGCTTGGGATCGATCCAGTCGCCGAGCTTCGCCATGCATCCTATATGGATGGGATGCCGTTGAGTTCCCAGTGACCGAACTTCCACAAATCCTCACCGACTGGTTCGCGTCGCGCGGATGGACGCCGCGGCGGCATCAGCTCGGCATGCTCGACGCGGCGCGCGCGGGGCATCACGCGTTGCTGGTCGCGACCACGGGGGCGGGCAAGACGCTCGCCGGGTTCCTGCCGACGCTGACCGAATTGATCGAGGCGCCGCAGGAGGGGCTGCACACGCTTTACGTCTCGCCGCTCAAGGCGCTGGCGGTCGATGTGCAGCGCAATTTGCTGACTCCGGTCGAGGAGATGGGGCTCGACATCCGCATCGAGACGCGGACCGGCGACACGCCGAGCGACCGGAAGGCGCGGCAACGCGTGAAGCCGCCCAATATCCTGCTGACGACGCCCGAATCCTTGTCGTTGCTGCTCAGCTACCCCGACAGCTTCACGATGTTCGCGGGGCTGCGCACGATCGTGATCGACGAGGTCCACGCCTTTGCCACCGGCAAGCGCGGCGATTTGCTGAGCCTGTGCATGGCGCGGCTGCAGCGGATCGCGCCGGCGCTGCGGCGCGTCGCGCTGTCGGCAACCGTCGCCGATCCCGACGGCTACCGCGCCTGGCTCGCGCCCGACGGCGATATCGACACGGTCGACCTGGTGACCGGCGAGCCCGGCGCCGAGCCAAACCTCGCGATCCTGCTGCCGCAAGGGCGCGTGCCCTGGGCGGGGCATTCGGGGCGCTACGCCGCCGAGCAAGTGATGGCGGAGATCGAGACGCACAAGACCACGCTCGTCTTCTGCAACACCCGCAGCCTGGCCGAGCTGATCTTCCAGGATTTGTGGAAGACCAACGCGATGTCGCTGCCGATCGGCATCCACCACGGCAGTCTCTCGCGCGAGGCGCGGCGCAAGGTCGAGCAGGCGATGGCAGACGGGCGGCTGCGCGCGCTGGTCGCGACCGCCAGCCTCGATCTCGGAGTCGATTGGGGTGACGTCGATTGCGTGATCCAGATGGGCGCGCCGAAGGGATCGTCGCGGCTGCTCCAGCGCGTCGGGCGCGCCAACCATCGGCTCGACGAATCGTCGGAAGCGATCATCGTCCCCGGCAACCGCTTCGAATATCTCGAGGCACGCGCTGCGGTCGATGCGGTCGAAGCCGGTGCGCTCGACGAGGACGTGTTTCGCCTGGGGGCGCTCGACGTGCTCGCGCAACATGTCATGGCGTGTGCGTGTGCGGCCCCGTTCGACCAGGCCGGCTTGCTCGACGAAGTGCGATCGGCGCTGCCCTATTCGGCGCTGTCGGACGAATTGTTCGACCGCGTGCTGGGGTTCATCCGCGACGGCGGTTATTCGCTCAAGGCCTACGACCGGTTCAAGCGGTTGACGCAGGATGCGGATGGTATCTGGCGCGTCAGCCATCCGAAGTTCGTGACGCAACACCGCCTCAACGCCGGGATCATCGTCGAGGCGACGATGCTCAACGTCCGGTTCAAGAACGGGCGGCTGCTCGGCAAGGTCGAGGAATCGTTCGCCGCGACCTTGTCGAACGGCGACACGTTCTTCTTCGCCGGGATCAGTTGCGAAGTAATCCGCATCGACACCGAGGATCTGCTGGTGCGCGCGTCGAGCCGGCCGGCGCGGATCCCGACCTATGGCGGCGCGCGCATGCCGTTGTCGACCAACCTCGCGGACCGCGTCCGCGGCTTCCTGGCGCATTCGAAGGAATGGGCGCGCTTCCCCGACGACGTGCGCGAATGGCTCGAAGTGCAATCGTATCGCTCGACCTTGCCCGACCCGGGGCAGCTGTTGGTCGAAACCTTCCCGCGCGAGGGCCGGCACTACATGGTCGCCTACAGCTTCGAAGGGTGGAACGCGCACCAGTCGCTCGGGATGCTGCTGACGCGGCGGATGGAGACGCAGGGGTTGCGCCCGCTCGGTTTCGTCGCGAGCGATTATGCCATCGCCACTTATTCGCTCGACCCGGTGACCGATCCTGCCAGCCTGTTCTCGGCGGACATCCTGGAACATGAATTCGTCGATTGGGTGCAGCAAAGCCATTTGCTCAAGCGCGCGTTCCGCGAAGTCGCGGTGATCGGCGGGCTGGTCGAGCGCCAGCATCCGGGCAAGCGCAAGACGGGCAAGCAAGTCACTTTCTCCACCGACCTGATCTACGACGTGCTGCAGAAATACGAGCCGACACATTTGTTGCTCCAGGCCGCGTGGGACGATGCCCGCGCCAAGATGACCGATGTCGGGCGGCTCGCGCACCTGCTCGACCGCGCCGCCGATACGATGGTGCATGTCGATCTCGACCGCGTGTCGCCCCTTGCTGTGCCGGTCCTCACGCTGATCGGGCGCGAGCGGGTGGCGACGGGGACTGCCGACGATGCGTTGCTGGTCGAGGCCGAGGCGCTGGCGCAGGAGGCGATGCGGCTGGACTAGTTACTGTATTATCTGCTTGGTGCACGTCAGGAACAGGCGTAGAATTCGCGTATGATGCGCACGGGGAGGTTCTGTGTAGCGATAGCGGCAAGCGCAATGGCGATGCCACTACTCGCTTGGGGCGGTCAGCCGCAAAAGGATGCGGGCTTGCCCGCGGGCACGGTCAAGCCTGCGCCGGCGCCCGAAACCCTCGGCTTTGGCGACGCGACCAACCGAATGACGGTGCAGGTCCAGGTCGACGGCAAGGGGCCCTATGCCTTCATCGTCGACACCGGCGCCGAGCGCTCGGTGGTGTCGCGCGAGCTTGCCGACACGCTCGGACTCGACGCCGGCACCAATGCTCGACTGTTCGATTTCACCGGCGCGAGCACGGTCAACACGGTCAAGGTGCTATCGCTCTCGTCGGGATCGCTGAGCACGACGGGGTTGGAGGCGCCCTCGCTCGAAGCCGCAGATCTCGGCGCTCCGGGCATGCTGGGGATCGACGCACTGCAGGGGTATCGGGTGATCGTCGACTTCGACCGCAAGCGGATCACGCTGGTGCCCGCCAAAAAGCACGCCAAGGGCGAAGTCGTTGTCGGTGCCGTTGCGCGGCTGGGCCAGCTGATCGTGACCAAGGCGACGTTCGAAGGCCAGCCGATCTCGGTCATCATCGATACCGGGTCGTGGGTCAGCGTCGGCAACAAGGCGATGCTTGCCCTTGCGAAGACCAAGCCGCGCATGCTCGGCCCGATCACCATGCATTCGGTGACCGGCCGTACGCTGGACTTCAATTACGTCACGGTGAACAATTTGCGCGTCGGCGACGTTCGGTTCGACAAATTCCCGCTATCGTTCGCCGATGCGCCACCGTTCGAACGGCTGGGGCTGAAGGATACGCCCGCGCTCATTCTCGGCATGAGTTCGTTGCGGCTTTTCCGTCGCGTCGAGATCGATTTCGTCAATCGCGAGATCGGCTTCACCCTGCCGCAACCGCGAATGGATTTTATGAACACGTGCCGTTCGCTTGCCAATTGCAAGACGTTTCAGTGAAATATGGGTTCGCCGCGTTGGTGTTCGCGCTGGCGGCCGCCCCCCTCGCCGCGCAAAACGCCAAGCTGCCACAGCCCGCACCGGTCGATCCGGCGGCCGCCGCGCCTGAAACACTGGGTCTCGGTTTCGAGCAAAGCCGAATGACGGTGCCGGTGTCGATCGGGGCGAGTGGACCCTATCGCTTCATCATCGATACCGGCTCCGAGCGAACCGTTGTGTCGAACGAACTTGCCGGCAGCCTCAACCTCGCCGCCGGCCGCCGTGTGCGGGTGACCACGATGGCGGGGCGGAGCGAGCTCGGCACCTTCCTGTTGCCCGCGCTCCAGGTCAGCCTGGTCAGACCCGACACGCTGGAGGCACCCGGGGTTTCGGCCGCCAATCTCGGCGCGCCGGGCATGCTGGGGATCGACGCGCTCAAGGGTCACGCCGTCGCGATCGATTTCGACCGCAACGAGATGGAGGTTCGCCCGGCGACGAAGCGGCGTATGGCCGTCGGCCCCGACGACATCGTGGTCCGCGCGAAGAACGTGTTCGGCCAGCTGATCGTAACGGACGCCATGTATAAGGGCCGCAGGATTTCGGTCGTGATCGACACCGGGTCGCCGGTCACGATCGGCAATCTCGCGATGCTGAAGCGTGTGCGCACCGAACGGTCGCTCGGCAAGATCGGGTTGTTGGCGGTCACCGGCCAGTGGCTCCAGGCGGATTATCGCGTGATCGATTCGCTGGAGATCGCGGGGGTCGGTTTTCGCAGCCTGCCGATCGCGTTCGCCGACGCCTTGCCGTTCAAGCGGTTCGGACTGATGGACACGCCGGCGCTGATGCTCGGCATGGACACGCTGAAGCTGTTCCGCCGCGTCAAGATCGATTTCGCCAATCGCGAGATCCGCCTGACGCTGCCCAAGGACGTGATCATCGATCGGACGCGGTTTCAATAGCGGCGTCGATAGCCCCGGTTGCCAGCCCGGCGATTTGCCGCTCTATTCCAACGCACATCAAAATCGGGGCAGGGGGCGGACATGCGCGCATTGGGATGGATCATCGCGGCGGCGTTGGTCGGGCAATCGGCAGGCAGCGCCTCGGCGCAAACGCGCCCCGACCAGCAAGCGTTCTTCGGGCTCTATAAGGAGCTGGTCGAAACCAACACGGCGGTCGACGTCGGTGATTGCACCAGGGCCGCGGCGCAAATCGCGGCGCGACTAAATGCGGCGGGCTATACCGACCAGGACATCGTCCAGTTCTCGGTCCCCGAACATCCGAAGGACGGCGGGCTCGTCGCGATGCTCAAGGGCAGCGATGCCAAGGCCAGGCCGATCCTGCTGCTCGGCCATATCGACGTCGTCGCCGCAAAGCGCGAGGATTGGGTGCGCGATCCGTTCAAGCTGATCGAGGAAGGCGGCTATTATTACGGCCGCGGCACCATCGACGACAAGGCGATGGCGGCGATCTGGGCGGATGCGATGATCCGCTTCAAGCAATCGGGTTACAAGCCGAAGCGCACCGTCAAACTCGCGCTGACCTGTGGCGAGGAGACGACCTACGCGTTCAACGGCGCCGAATGGCTGGCGAAGAACAAGCCCGATTTGATCGCCGCCGAGTTTGCGCTCAACGAGGGCGGCGGCGGGCGCTACAACGCCAAGGGCGAACGCGAATTGCTGGCGATCCAGGTCGGCGAGAAGGCGGCGCAGAACTTCACCTTCACCGCCACCAATCCCGGCGGGCACAGCTCGCAGCCGGTGCCCGACAATGCGATCTACGAACTCGCCGACGCGATCAAGCGCGTGCAGGGCTATGAATTCCCGGTCAAGTTCACCGACACGACGCACGCGTTCTTCGGGATGGTGGCGAAGGCGCCGACCACGCCCAAGCCGATGGCGGCGGCGATCACGACGTTGCTCGCCAATCCCGATGATGCTGCCGCCAATAAAATCGTCAGTATGGACAAGGCGATGCATTCGACCTTGCGCACGACGTGCGTCGCGACCTTGTTGAAGGCCGGCCACGCCGAAAACGCGCTGCCGCAAAGCGCGACCGCCAACATCAATTGCCGCATCTTCCCGGGTGAGAGTGTCGATGGCACACTCGCCAAGCTCAAGGAACTGGCCGGCCCGAAAATAACCGTCACCGCCAACCAGCCGGTCCGTCCGATCGGCATTCCGCCCAAGCTCGATCCCAAAATCACGGGCCCGATGGCGACGTTGGCGGCCAAATATTTCCCCGGCGTGCCGCTCTTGCCGGCGATGTCGACGGGCGCCACCGATGGTATCTTCCTGGAGGCTATCGGCATCCCGGTCTACGGTGCCCCGGGCGTCTTCGTCGACAGCGACTTCAGCGGTGTCCATGGGCTCAACGAGCGGATCCGCGTCGAGTCGCTCTATAGCGGGCGCGACTACCTGTACGACCTCGTGAAAGCCTATGCAGGCTAGGTCATTTCCCTCTCCCAAAAGGGGAGAGGAAAAATCTAAACCGTCACCTGTTCGCCCAGTTCGAGTACCTTGCCCGGCGGGATGCGAAGAAAGTCGGTGGGGTCGCTGGCGTTGCGCTGCAGGAACATGAAGATGCGGTCCTGCCATAACGGCATGCCGACATCCGCGTCGGCCTTGAGCGTATTGCGGCCGATGAAATAGCTCGCCTTCATCGGGTCGAGGTCCAGCAAACCGGCCTTGGCCGCGACAGCCAGATCGTGCGGCACATCGGGGCTCTCCATGAAGCCGTAACGCAGCACGACGACGCTGAAATTGTCGTCCAGCCGCTTGATGTCGCAACGGTCCCCCGGATCGACCTGCGGCATGTCGCTGGTCTTGACCGAGGCGATCAGGTTGGTCGCGTGGAGCACCTTGTTGTGCTTGAGGTTGTGAAGCAACGCGCCGGGCGCAGCGGTCGGCGTGCCCGTCAGGAAGATCGCAGTGCCCTCGACTCGCTCCGGCGGGCGGCGCGATAGGGCGGCGGCGAGGTCGGCGAGCGGCACGCTCTGGCGTTGCTCGAAGGTCCGCACGATCGACTTGCCGCGCACCCAGGTGAAGATCGTGAAGCCGATCGCCGCCGCGATCGCCAACGGCACCCAGCCGCCCTCGACCACGCGCAGGATGTTGGCGCCGAAGAAGATCAGGTCGAGCGTCAGGAACGGCAGGATCACGCCCAACGCCCAAGGCCGCGACCAGCGCCAGCGATGCCGCACGACGATATAGGCAAGGCATGTGGTGACGACCATCGTGCCCGTCACCGCGATCCCATACGCAGCCGCCATCGCCGACGAGGTGCGGAACTGAACGACCAGCACGAGCACGCCGATCAGTAGCAGCCAGTTGATCGAGGGCAGATAGATTTGCCCGGCATAGTCGGCCGAGGTGTTGCGGATGCGCAGGCGCGGCAACAGTCCAAGCTGCACCGCTTGTTGGGTCAGCGAATAGGCGCCGGTGATCACCGCCTGGCTGGCGATGATCGTGGCCAGCGTCGCCAGCACGACCAGCCAGGGACGTGCGGAATCGGAGGCCATCAGGAAGAACCAGTCCGCGTTGGCGAACTTTTGACCGGCAGCGTTGACCGCCTCGAGCTTGTTGAGCGCATAGGCGCCCTGGCCGAAATAATTGAGCGCCAGCGCCGGCCAGACGAGCGCGAACCACGCCAGCCGGATCGGTTTGAGTCCGAAATGCCCCATGTCCGCGGTCAGCGCTTCGACCCCGGTGACGGTCAGGAACACTGCGCCGAGCACGAACAGGCCGAGCACGCCGTGCGTCGCGAGAAACTCGACCGCATATTGCGGATTGAGCGCCCACAGGATGCCGGGCTCGTCGGCGATATGCCACAGCCCCAGCCCGCCAATCACGACGAACCACAGGATACAGACCGGGCCGAACAGTGCCGCGACGCGCTCGGTGCCGCGCGCCTGGATCGCGAACAGGCCGACCATGATGACGATCGTGATCAGCATGATCTGCGTCTCGTCGATCGAATTGGCGACGCGGGGCAATGTGCGCAGCCCTTCGACCGCCGACAGGACCGACAACGCCGGGGTGATCATCGCGTCGCCGTAGAACAACGCTGCACCCGCCGCCCCAAGCACGATCGCGGTGCGCGAACGCCAGCCGAGCGCGCGCCGCGCCAGCGCCGCCAGCGCCAGCACGCCGCCTTCGCCGCGGTTGTTCGCGCGCATCAGGAACAGGACGTATTTGATCGTGACGACCAGGAACAAGGTCCACAGCGCGAGGCTGAGCACGCCCAGAATCTCGTCGGCGACGAGCCCGTCGGCGGCCGCCTGGCCCAGCGCCTCGCGGAACGCGTAGAGCGGGCTGGTGCCGATATCGCCGAACACGACGCCGATCGCGCCGATCGTCAGGCCCAGCAATATTTTGGGGGGCATCGCGCCTTTCGACGCTTTGGCACCGGATGACATGGACTCGTGGCCTGTCGAGGAGGACGGCGCGCTTTACGCCTGTTTGTTGGGCGATCAAGCGGTATTTGTTGCATTGCCGCAACCCGTTGATCCCGGCTCGCTAATACGCCATGGATTGGCGATGGTTCCCTTTTCGTTCGCCGGTCACCAATTCGCTGCCCTGCCCGCGGGCGCGCTGTATTGGCCAGCGCGGCGCGCGCTGATCGTTGCCGATCTGCATTTTGAGAAAGCGAGCTGGTTCGCGAGCTTCGGCCAGATGCTGCCGCCATATGACAGCGCGGCGACGCTGGCGGCGATCGAGGCGGTGGTCGCCGCGACCGATCCGGCCGAGATCTGGTGCCTCGGCGACAGTTTCCACGATGCCCGGGGTTGCGACCGATTGCCCGAGACCGAGCAGGCGCGGTTGCGTGCGCTGACCGCGGCGCACCGCTGGACGTGGATCGTCGGCAATCACGATTCGAGCATCGGCAATCCGTGTGGCGGTGTCGTGATCGATGAGGCAGTGGTCGACGGATTGGTGCTGCGCCATGAGGCCGACCGCCACGATCCACGCCCCGAACTGTCGGGGCATTTCCATCCCAAGTTGCGCGTGCGCGTGCGCGGCCGGCTGGTATCGCGGCGTTGCTTCGTCGCGACCGGCACCAAGCTGATCCTGCCGGCGTTCGGTGCGCTGACCGGCGGGCTCGATGTCGGGCATCCGGAGATCGTTCGCGCGGTCGGGCGGAGCGGTGAGGCGCTGGTCCCGCTCGCCGACCGGTTGCTCAGGTTCCCGCTGGCGGCCTGACGATCTCCCCTCCCTGGAAGGGAGGGGCCGGGGGTGGGTGGACGTATCGCGATATTGTCGCCCCATTGACGTCGGCATGCGTCGTGTCAGGACGCCACCCACCCCTAACCCCTCCCTTTCAGGGAGGGGCACAGCGCCGACTATTTGGCCAATTGCGGGTACGCCGCGCGAAACGCCGCGACCTTGGGCTTGTCCCAGTTTACGATATACGGATGGTTGGGGTTCTTGTCGTAGAACCTCTGGTGATAGTCCTCGGCGGCGAAGAAGCGGCCGGTTTCCAGCTTGGTCACGATCGGGCGCGGGAACGCCTTGGCGCGGGTCAACTGCGCGATATACGCCGCCGCGACGCCGCGCTGCGCTTCGTTCTGCGGGAAGATCGCAGTCCGGTAGCTTGGTCCGGAATCAGGGCCTTGCTGATTGAGCGAGGTCGGGTCGGTGGCGATCGAGAAATAGACGCGTAACAATGTGCCGTAGCTGACGACGCGAGGATCGTACGTGATCCGCACAGCCTCGGCATGGCCGGTGGTTTCGGTCGATACCTGGTCGTAGGTCGCGGTGGCCGCGGCGCCGCCGGCATAGCCCGCGGTCACGCCGGTCACGCCCTTCACGCGCTCGAACACGGCTTCCATTCCCCAGAAACAGCCACCGGCGAACACCGCGACGCGCGGCTGGGCGGCCGGCACGACGTCGCGTGCGGGGGCAGGGATCGGGACGGCGCGCTCGGCACCGGCGCTGGTCGCATGCGTCGCGGCAAAGGCGGCGGCGCCGGCCAGCGCGATCGTCAGGAATGGCTTGATCATAGTCGGTAACTCCGTGTCCCTATCGATATAGGAACGGCGGAGCGTCGGCCAAGGATGCGCGTCAGCGCGTTGCGTGCGCGATCGTCGCTAGTGCATGCGGCGCGGTCTGCGCGGTCGCCGGGTGCAGCGTCAATACGCCGACCGCGCCGAGCGCGAATCCGCCGAGGAAACGCCACAGCATCGCGGATTTGAGGATGGTCTTCATGACTCTTGTCCCTTGGAGTGAGGCCGCGAAATCGGGGCGATGCCGTTCCGCTTCAACCATCAATCCGTGAACATTAAGTTTCCGCGACTGAACAAATCGTGGCCAGACCGTTCATCGGCGGGCAGGGTTGATCAACGCAGCGCCGCGCATGCGGTCTGAATGCGCTCGCACGCTTCGCGGAGCAGATCGTCCGAAGTCGCGTAGCTGATCCGCATCGCCGGTGAGAGCCCGAACGCCTCGCCCTGCACCGCGGCGACGCGAGCATCGTCGAGCAGATAGCCGACGAAATCCTCGTCGGTGGCGATCAGCCGGCCGTTGGGCGAGGTCTTGCCGATCAGCGCGGAGAATTCAGGATAGACGTAGAACGCGCCTTCGGGCCGCGGGCAGGTGATGCCTGTCGCCTGGTTTAGCATCGACACCACGAGGTCGCGGCGCGACTGGAACAGCGCCGCATTGTCCTTGAGGAACGCTTGGTCGCCGGTCAGCGCGGCGACGGTTGCCGCTTGCGCGATCGAGCAGGGGTTGCTGGTCGATTGCGACTGCAGCTTCGACATCGCCTTGATCAGCCACGGTGCGCCGCCGGCGAACCCGATGCGCCAGCCGGTCATCGCATAGGCCTTCGACGCGCCGTTCGCGGTCAGCGTGCGGTCGTAGAGCGACGGGCACACCTGCGCGATCGAACGGAACTCGAAATCGTCGAAGATGATGTGTTCATACATATCGTCGGCGAAGACCCAGACGTGCGGGTGGAGTTCGAGCACTGCGCCCAGCGCCTTCAATTCGGCCTCGCTATAGGCAGCACCCGTCGGGTTGGATGGCGAATTGAGGATCAGCCACTTGGTGCGCGGGGTGATCGCCGCCTCAAGCTGTTCGGGCTTGAGCTTGTAGTTTTGATCCGCCCCGGCAGCCGCGAACACCGGGGTGCCGCCGGCGAACAACACGACGTCAGGATAGCTCACCCAATAAGGCGCGGGGATGACGACCTCGTCACCCGCATCAAGCGTCGCGACCATCGCGTTGAACAAGGTGTGCTTGCCGCCGGCGTTGATCGTGATCTGGTCGATGCCGTACGTGAGTTCGTTGTCGCGCAGGAACTTGGCGCGCACCGCTTCCTTCAGCTCGGGCGTGCCGTCGACATTGGTATATTTGGTCTGACCGTCGCGGATCGCCTTGATCCCCGCTTCCTTGATGAAGTCGGGCGTGTCGAAGTCGGGCTCCCCCGCGCCGAGGCCGATCACGTCGATCCCGGCGCGCTTCAACTCCTGCACACGGCTGGTGATCGCCAGGGTCGGCGACGGCTTGATGCGGTTGAGCGCGGCGGAAGGTTGCATGAACGAGTCCCCTATGTCGGGGCGCTATAGCGACGGCGCGTCCGCGTTCGCAACCGCAACATACGCAGGCATGAGCCCGCGCAGCGCATTTCCGATCAGGAAACCCTCGGCGAGGTCGGCGCGAGTCA
This sequence comes from Sphingomonas sp., assembly GCA_039926845.1. GTDB lineage: Bacteria > Pseudomonadota > Alphaproteobacteria > Sphingomonadales > Sphingomonadaceae > Sphingomonas. The sequence continues at coordinate 18,174 of JBDSWC010000048.1, forward strand.
GCACCGCCTCGACCGCGCGGCCGCTGTCGATCAGCTCGCCGCGCAGCACGCCGGGGAGGATGCCGAGCCCGAGCGGCGGGGTGAGGAGCATGCCGTTACGCTCGACGAAGAGGCTGGTGAAGCTGCCCTCGGTAAGCTGTCCATCGCGTTCGAACAGCACCTCGAACGCGGACCCGCGCGCGCGATCGTAAAAGGCGCGGTCGCTTGTCTTGTGGCGCAGCCGAAAGTCGGCACGTGCGGCGGGCATCGGGACGATATCGATGACAACGGGTTGGTCGGGTGCCGCCGGCAGCGGCGCAACTTCGATCGCCACGGCGCCCGATTGCGCCAGCATCAGCCTGATCCGTTTGGGCTCGCGGAGGCGGAAGGTCGCCGCCTGGAGTTCATTCCGCGCGGCGTGGCGGTCGAACGCGAAGCCGAGCAGCCCGGCGCTGGTTTTCATCCGTGCGAGGTGGCGTTCGAGCAACGGGATACCCTCGATCGGATCGAACGCCATCGTCTCGATCAAGTCCACCGTCCGTGCGCCCGCGGTGACGAACGCCATCTTCGCGAGCGCCTCGTCCCATTCCTCGGCTTCCCGCGAGTCGGCGACGATCCCGCCGCCCGCGCCGAGCGTCGCATGGTCGTCGTCACCCGAAATCGCCAGCGTGCGGATCGCGACGTTGAACATCGCCCCGCCGCTTGCGTCGAACCGCCCGATCGCGCCGGTATAGGCGCCGCGGGGTGCGCTCGTGGCTTCGATTTCGGCGAGTGCCTCGATCGCGCGAATCTTGGGCGCGCCGGTGATCGAGCCGCATGGGAAGAGCGCCGCCAGCACGTCGATCGCATCCTGGTCGGGCGCGAGCGTCGCGGTGACGGTCGAGGTCATCGTGTGGATCGTCGGATAGGTTTCGACCGCGAACAGTTCGGGGACCGCAACGCTGGCGGGCACGGCGACGCGCGACAAATCGTTCCGGAGCAGGTCGACGATCATGAGATTTTCGGCGCGCTGCTTGGCGTCGGTGCCGAGCTCGGCGGCGAGCGTGCGGTCCTCCTCGGGGGTAGCGCCACGCCGCGCGGTGCCCTTCATCGGCTTCGCGGTCACCCGCACGCCGTCCAATGCAAAGAAGAGTTCGGGCGACAGCGACAGCAGCCAGTCGATTCCTGTCGATACGACCGCGCCGTACCCCGCCTGCGCGCTCGCCCGAAGCCGCGCATAGATCGCCAGCGGATCGCCCGCGACGGGCACGCGGGCGCGATAGCTGAGATTGGCTTGGTAGATGTCGCCCGCCTCGATCAGCGCATGGACCTGGGCGAAGCGGTCGGCATAACCGGAGCGATCGACGTCGGGCTGCGGCGTCCCGGCCCAGCCAGCGTCTGGGTCGGGCAACAGCGCGGAGACGTCGCCGGCTGCGATCTCGTCATAGCCCTCGAACAGTCCGAACCACAGCAACGGCGCATCGCCGGTGGGCAAGGTGCCGGGTACCGGCTCGAATGCCGTGGCGGCCTCGTAGGCCAAGAACCCCGCCGCGTGCAGCCCGCGATGCCGCGCAGCACGCAAGCGATCGAGCGCGGGCTTCACCTCGACCAGCGCGCGTGCTTCGACGATGCCGACCGGCGCTTGGTACAGCCGCGCCGGCGCCGCGCCCTCGGCACGGGCGTCGTCGAGCAACACGAAGGGGCGGTCGCGGCGGATCACTACGCGGCAAATGCAACCGGTAACATCTCCGGGCAAGCCCCAGCTTGCCGCTCTTTCATCGCGTGCCTAGATTTGGCGCATGACCGAGCCCAACCAGCCGCTGCGCGCAGCGATCATCCCCGTCACGCCGCTGCAGCAGAATTGCACCTTGCTGTGGTGCACGGCGACGATGCGCGGCGCGTTTGTCGATCCCGGCGGCGACTTGCCGATGCTCAAGTCGGCGATGGAGAAATACGGAGTCCAGATCGAAAAGGTGCTCATCACTCACGGTCATTTCGATCACGCCGCCGGTGCCGCGCAGCTCGCCGAGGATCTCGGCGTGCCGATCGAAGGGCCGCATCCAGAGGACATGTTCCTGATCGAAAAACTGGGCGAGGATGGGGTCAAATACGGCGTGCCCGGCCGCTCGTTCGTGCCCGACCGCTGGCTCGACCAGGGCGACGAAGTGACGGTCGGCGAAGTCACGTTTGCGGTCCATCACACGCCTGGCCACACGCCGGGGCACGTCGTGTTTCACCACCCCGAATCGAAGCTGGCGATCGTCGGCGACGTGTTGTTCCAGGGGTCGGTCGGCCGCACCGATTTTCCGCGCGGCGACCACAATCAGTTGATCAACTCGATCGTCACGCGGCTCTGGCCGATGGGCGACGATACCGTGTTCCTGCCTGGTCACGGTCAGCCGAGCACCTTTGGTCAGGAACGGGCGAACAACCCCTTCGTCGCCGATTCGGCGCTCGCCTAGCCCGCTGCGGGCGGCATGCCGATGATGACCGGGCCGGTCGCGGGCTTGGCGGCCGCGCCTTCATAACCGATCACCAATGCCCAGCCCGACAGGGCGAGCAACACTGCCAAGGTTGTCATCGCACCGATCCGACGCAGGATTTTCGGCGCGGTGGGGTCCATGCCGATGCCGTGGCATAGCCGCGCCAGAGTGAACGCGATGCCCAGTCCCCACAGCCACAGGCTGGGCCCGCGCGACAGTTCGATCAGCGCGATCAGGATCAGGACGAAGGGGGCATATTCGACGAAATTGGTGTGCGCCCGGGTGCGCGCGACCACCGCTTCGCTGCCGCCGTCCCCCAGCCAGACGTTGTTCTTCGACCGTACCTGTGTGACGCGCACCGCCAGCCAGATGTTGATCAGTCCCGCTGCGGCGGCCATTACGAGCGTTATCGGCAAGATCATGTCATGCTCCCCCTTGTCGTGCGACCGTGCCATCCGGCGCGCCGGGTTGCAACGGCGCGGCAAATCGGTATAGGCGCACGCTTCGCGATCAAGCCCGCCGATTTGCGCCTCGTGCCCGACCCGTTCGGTTGCGCGGTTTGCGTTCCGGGCCTAATCGTCCCGATCATTCGATTTTGTCTTAGAAGGTTGTCGCCGCAATGGCCGTTCCAAAACGCAAAACTTCGCCCTCGCGCCGCGGCATGCGCCGCTCGCACGATTCGCTGTCGGTCGAATCGTTCCAGGAATGCCCGAACTGCGGCGAGCTCAAGCGCCCGCACAATTTGTGCGGGTCGTGCGGGCACTATAACGGTCGTGAGATCGTTTCGGTCGAAGGCTGACCTTCCAAGAGGAGTAGAGCGTGACCACCGGCTCCTGGATCGCCGTCGACGCAATGGGCGGTGACGAGGGGCTGGCGGTGATGCTGGCGGGAGTCGCGGAAGCGCGGCGCCGCTTCGACGGCACGCATTTCTTCCTGGTCGGCGATAAAGCAGCGATCACCGAGGGGCTGCAGAAGCACCCCAACCTCAACGCCAATTCGGAAATCGTTCACGCTCCCGATGTCATTCGGGGCGACGAAAAGCCGAGCGCCGCTTTGCGCCGCGCCAAGACGACATCGATGGGCGTCGCGATCGACCTCGTAAAACAGGGCCGCGCCGCCGCGGCGGTGTCGTCGGGCAATACCGGCGCGCTGATGGCGATGGCCAAGGTGTCGTTGCGCACCATGAAAGGCATCGACCGCCCCGCGCTCGCCGGCCTGATGCCCAGCCTTGGCGAGCATGACACGGTGGTGCTCGATCTCGGCGCTAATACCGAATGCGATGCGCGGAACCTGGAAGAGTTTGCGATCATGGGTGCGGCGTATGCGCGGACCATGCTCGACTTGAAATCGCCCAAGGTCGCGCTGCTCAACATCGGCACCGAAGACATGAAGGGCACCGGGATCATCCGGGAAGCGGCACAAGCGTTGCGCGCGGCGGACCATCTGCCGCTGACCTTCACCGGCTTCATCGAGGGCGATAAATTGTCGCGCGGCGATGTCGACGTGATCGTGTGCGACGGCTTTTCGGGCAACGTCGCGCTCAAGACCGCGGAAGGAACCGCACGGTTCGTCGCCGACTTGCTGCGCATCGCCTTCTCGAGTTCGGTTCGCTCGAAGATCGGCTTCCTGATCTCGCGCCCGGCAACCGAGCTGTTGCGCGACCGGCTCGACCCCAACAACCATAACGGCGCGGTGTTTCTCGGCCTCAACGGGCTCGTGGTGAAGAGCCACGGCGGCGCCAACGAGACCGGCGTCGCCAACGCGATCGCCGTCGCGGCGAAGAGCGTGCGCGACGATCTCGCGACCAAGATCGCCGAGGATCTCCAGCATTTCGCGGCGCGCGTGCCGGCCGAACCCGCCGAGGCCGCGGCATGAGGCGCGCGGTGCTGATCGGCACCGGATCGGCGCTGCCCGCGCGGCGTGTGTCGAACGCCGAACTGGCCGAGACGGTCGATACCTCGGACGAGTGGATCGTCGAGCGCACTGGCATCCGTTTCCGTCACATCGCCAGCCCCGACGAGACGACGGGCACGCTCGGCGCCGACGCGGCGCGCGCGGCGTTGGGCGCGGCGGGCAAGCGGGCCGAGGAGATCGATCTGATCGTCCTGGCAACCGCGACCCCGGACCAGACCTTCCCGGCGACTGCCACCAAGGTCCAGGCCATGCTCGGAATCAACGACTGCGTGGCGTTCGACGTCGGCGCGGTCTGTTCGGGCTTCCTTTATGCGATCCAGGTCGCCGACAGTCTGATTCGCACCGGCAGCGCCAACCGCGCGCTGGTGATCGGGTCGGAGACGTTCAGCCGCATTCTCGATTGGGAGGACCGCGCGACCTGCGTGCTGTTCGGCGACGGGGCGGGCGCGGTGGTGCTCGAGGGGCAGGACGTGGCCGAGGACGGCCCCGGCATTCTCACCACAAAGCTCCACGCCGATGGGCGCCACAACGAATTGCTTTATGTCGACGGCGGCCCCTCGACCACCGGCACGGTCGGCAAGGTCCGGATGAAGGGCCGCGAGGTGTTCCGCCACGCGGTCACGAATCTCGCCAGCGTAATGACCGAATCGCTCGGCGCGATCGGGTTGACCGCGGACGACGTCGATTGGGTCGTGCCGCACCAGGCCAATGCCCGGATCCTCGATGCGACCGCGCGCAAGCTGGGACTGCAACCCGGCAAGGTCGTGGTCACGGTCGACCAGCACGCCAACACGTCGGCCGCCTCGGTTCCGCTCGCGCTCGACGTCGCGACGCGCGACGGGCGGATCAAACCGGGACAGATCGTCGTGCTGGAGGCGATGGGCGGGGGCTTCACCTGGGGCGCGGCGGTGCTACGGACCTGATCGCCGAGTGTCACATGCGGGTAACGGTTGCGTAACTATCGCTTTTCCTCCCCGTGCTCATTGTGTTACGACAGTTTTCTAGCACCTGGGGAGGGGCGTAGATGAGTGTAGGGACGTTAACGCGGGCTGATCTGGCCGATTCGCTACAGCGCGAGGTCGGGCTGTCGCGAGCCGATTCGGCCAAACTGGTCGAAGAGATTCTGGAATATATGTGCGAAGCGCTGTCTCACGGCGAGAACGTCAAGATTTCCGGGTTCGGCACGTTCGTGCTGCGCGACAAGGGGCAGCGCGTCGGGCGTAACCCCAAGACCGGGGTCGAAGTGCCGATCGCGCCGCGCCGCGTGCTGACGTTCCGGGCCAGTCAGATGATGCGCGACCGCATCGTCAGCGCGGGCTGATCGCGACGGTGGCCGCCGGCGACAAGGCGGCTGGCGCGTTCCGCACCATTGGTGAGGTATCGCGCGACACCGGCTTGCCGCAGCACATCCTGCGCTATTGGGAAACGCGGTTTCCCCAGTTGCGCCCGCTGCAGCGCGCGGGCAAACGGCGTTATTACCGGCCCGAAGACATCGCCTTGGTGCGGCGGCTCGATTCGCTGCTCAACCAGGAAGGCTACACCGTGCGCGGTGTGCAGAAACTCCTCGCCAGCGAAGCACGCGGCGCCCCCGCGCCGACCGCGCCAGTGCCGGTAGCGGGTGCGCCGGTCGACGTGTCCGGCCTCAAGCCGATCCGCGATCTGCTGGCTGGGGCGCTCGCCCGCGGCTGACCCTCAGCGCGGGGCGAGCCCGTCGCGCAGCATGTCAGCGACGGTGTCGGCGACGGCATCGGGGGTGCGATCCTCGTCCCACACGCCGTAACGTAGGCCCAGGAACACGTTCATCCCCATGATCGCCCAGGCGTGAACGGCGGACACGTCGGCGCGGATCTCGCCGCGCGCGGCGGCCGCTTTCAACCGCTGTTCGATGCGCTCGGCGGTCGTGGCGTAATGCGCGCGAAAGCTTTCCGGATCGACGAACTCGGCCTCGTCGATGATTCGGTAGATTTCCTTGTGGCCGCGAACGAACTCGAGGAAGCTGAACAGGCCTGCGCGCTCGGCGGCGATCTGGTCGGGCGCGGCGCGGATCGCCGGCGCGACACGATCGCGGACCTGGTCGGACATGTCGCGGACCAAGGCGCGGAAGATCGCGTCCTTCGAATCGAAATAGGTGTAGAA
>JBDSWC010000049.1:0-22084 GCA_039926845.1 Sphingomonas sp.
TATATCGAGGTCGGGATGCTCGGCGCCTACGGCTCGGCGATGCGCACCGCGTTCAACGGTTTCGGATCGGACGAGACGGTGATCGTCACCGACGAACCGATGGCCTCGCTGTACGTCGAAGCCGAAGAGCGGGTCGCGTCGAACGTCGTCACGCTGTAACGTAAAGCATCGATTGCGCTCTTATCTCCCCTCCCGCTTGCGGGAGGGGTCGGGGGAGGGCCTGTATTTCGGGAGCGGCGGGCGAGCCCTCCCCTAGCCCCTCCCGCAAGCGGGAGGGGAACGGAGAAGAAAATGACCGACACCCTCATCAAGACCGCGGCCGCGCAGCCGGTGGATACGAGCAATCGCAAGGCCGAACTGCTGTCGAAGCAGGTCAAGCACATCGACATCACGTCGTTCGACGCGCGCCCGATCGTCGATGCAATGGCGGACATGAGCTTCACCAGCCGCGATCTCGGCCGCGCGACGAAGATCTACAACGACATGCTGGCCGACAAGGACTGCACGGTGTGCCTGGTCATCGCCGGGTCGACCTCGGCTGGCGGTTGCATGGACCTATATGCGGAACTGATCCGCAACAACATGGTCGACGTCGTCGTCGCGACCGGCGCTACCATCGTCGATATGGATTTCTTCGAAGGACTTGGCCACAAACATTACCAAGCGCTTGAAATCCCAGGCGATGATACGCTGCGCTCGCTCTATATCGACCGCATCTACGACACCTATATCGATGAGGAAGCGCTTCAGAACGTCGACCATACGATCTTCGAGATCGCCGAGACGCTGGAGGCCAAGCCCTATTCGAGCCGCGCGTTCATCCGCGAGATGGGCAAGTATCTCGTCGAGCACGGCAAGAAGGACAACAGCCTGGTCAAGCTTGCCTACGAGCACGACGTGCCGATCTTCTGCCCGGCGTTCGTCGACTCGTCCGCGGGGTTCGGGCTGGTCAAGCACCAGGTGGACCGCGCCAAGGCCGGCAAGCCGTACATGGTGCTCGACGCGATCGCCGATTTCCGCGAGCTCACCGAGATCAAGATCGCGGCGGGCACCACCGGCCTGCTGATGATCGGCGGCGGCGTGCCCAAGAACTTCATCCAGGACACCGTCGTCTGCGCCGAAATCCTCGGTCACGAGGATGTCGAAGTGCACAAATATGCGGTGCAGATCACCGTCGCCGACGTGCGCGACGGGGCCTGCTCGTCCTCGACGCTGCAAGAGGCGGCGAGCTGGGGCAAGGTGAATACCGGTATCGAGCAAATGGTGTTCGCCGAAGCTGGTTCGGTGATGCCGCTGTTAGCGTCCGACGCCTATCATCGCGGTCACTGGAAGGACCGTGCCAAGCGCGGCTGGGCCAAGCTGTTCGCCTGAACCAAATCCTCCCCCGCCAGGGGGAGGTGTCAGGCATAGCCTGACGGAGGGGGCGGTGGGCGACAAACTATCGTCTCGCGTCCTCCCCCTCCGTCGCCTCTGGCGCCACCTCCCCCTGGCGGGGGAGGATTAATTCACTGCCCCTCGCGCGCGCTACGGGCGATCTCGTTGAGTTGTACCACCGTCGCATCGAAGCGCCCTTCCCGTTCGGCGTTGCGCAGGAAACCCACGCGCTCGACGAGAATCTCGGGCGGCGTCGGCTGCTGGGAGAACAACGCCATGACTTCATCAATGAACTCACCGAGCGGCTGATAGCCCGGCCGATTTTCCTGCCCGGGCGTCAGGCCGGTTTGCACGGCCGGCGGCGCCAGCTCGATCACCTCGATCTTGTCTTTCAACGCTTCGCGCATCGCGACCGTGTAGGAATGGATCGCCGCCTTGGTCGCGCAATAGGTCGCGAAATCGACCAGCGGCACGAACGCTAGCCCCGACGTGACGTTGACGATCGCCGAATCGTCCTGCCCTGTCAGGTGATCGACGAAGGCGTTGATCAGCCGGATCGGGCCCAGCAGATTGGTCTCGATCGTCGCCTCGGCGTCGGACAGATCGCGCGCGTTGTCGAGCGCCTCCATCCGCATGATGCCAGCGTTGTTGATCAGCACGTTGAGCGACGGGTGCGCGGCGAGCACGCGCTTCGCGAAATCGGCCACGCCCTCGGCGCTTTCGACGTCGAGGGTCATCGCATGGATGTCGGAACGCCCAGCCGCCGCCGCGTCAAGGACATCCTGCCGGCGTCCGGCGATGATCACGGTATTGCCGGCGTCATGAAAGCGATGCGCCAGTGCCTCGCCGATACCCGATCCCCCGCCGGTGATGAGGATGGTGTTGCCGCTGCTTTTCATAGGGAGTGCTCCTGACGGGACGTGCCGGACGCGATGTAGGGGCGCCGGCTCGGAGTGAAAGGAGCCGAAGAACCGATTAGTTGCATTCGCGAACCGATTGATGCAGCGTTGCCCAAATAATCTCGGGGGAGGCAATTTAATGCACAGCGAAATCCTGAAGCCCGTCGTCGTCCTGATCACCTGGACCTTGGTCATGCTCGTCTGGATGATCGCGACGCGGATGCCCGCGCTCAAGAAACTGGGCGTCGATCTGAGCAAAGTGCGCGGCAGCAAGCCCGGCGCGCTCGACGGCGTCGTCCCCGACAAAACGCAATGGCCGGCGCACAATTATATCCACCTGATGGAACAGCCCACGCTTTTCTACGCTGTCGCCCTGGTCATCGCTTTCACCGGCACAGGCAACGGCATGAATGCCTGGATCGCCTGGGGTTATGTCGGGCTACGCATCGTCCACAGCCTGTGGCAGGTGACGATCAATCAGATCAATATCCGCTTCATGATCTTCGCCCTGTCGAGCCTGTGCCTCGTCGCGTTGACGTTACACGCCGCAATGGCGGTGTTCGGGTGGCATACCGGTGGCTGATAAGTTCGAACGCCACCGTCAACCGTGGCGGCAGGACGAAATCCAGAAGCTGCATACCCTGGCCAAGAAAGGCATGGCATTGAAGGCGATCGCCAAGGCGCTGACCCGCAGCGAGGAATCGGTGAAGCAGCGCGCCAAGGAAGACGGCCTGGCGATCGCCAAACTGCACTAGCCAAACAGATGCGCGAGGCTCCGGTCGAGCGTGACCAATTGCCACAGGGTCCGGCCATGCTCGGCGCGCCCGGCCTTATGGTCGGCGGCGAGTTTTTCGATCGCCGGGCCGTCGAACCATTGCAGCAGCCATGGCGACCGCGCGAGCCCCGCTGCCTCGCCGGCAAGCGGCCCGCGGAACCAAGTGCTGATCGGCGTCACGAACCCCATCTTGGGCCGGTAGAGGATGTCGCGCGGCAAATAGCGTTCCATCGCTTTCTTCATCAGCCATTTGCCCTGCCCGCCGCGCAACCGCATGCCGACCGGCAAGGACGCCGCGAACTCCATGAGCTTATAGTCGAGCAATGGTTCGCGCGCTTCCAGGCTGACGGCCATGCTGGTGCGGTCGACCTTGGTCAGGATGTCGCCGGTCAGCCAGTGCTGGATGTCGGCATATTGTGCACGGTCGAGCGCATCGCGCACGGGGGCGTCGCGCATCGTCGCGATATAGCGATCCTCGGCGCGATGTCCGCCGAGCTGGCCCCAGGCAGCGGCGGTAAAAAGTTGCTGCCGCAGCGCTGACGTCGTTACCCCGACCGAGCGCGCATAGGCGGTCGCGCCATCGTCAGCGAGCGCGAGCAACGTCGTCTTGGCGCGCAACGGACGCGGCGCCCAATCGGCCTTGGGATAGAGCCGCCCGAGCGTTCCGAACACGGTCGAAGACAAGCCGCGCGGGAGCAACGCTCTCACCCGCTCCTCGGCCGCTTGGAACTTGTAGCGACGATACCCCGCGAACGCCTCATCGGCGCCATCGCCCGACAGCGCGACGGTGACCTGCTCACGCGCCAGTTCGCACACGCGATACGTCGCCAGCGCCGATGCATCGGCGAAAGGCTCGTCGAACGCCGCCGTCAGACGATCGATTAGTTGGAAATCGTCCGCCGCCACCACGCGCTCGCGGTGATCGGTATGGTATCGCGCGGCGATCGCATCGGCATAGGCGCGCTCGTCGTGCCCGGCCTCCTGGAAACCGATCGTGCAGGTCTTGACCGCGGCTTTACTGACTTCGGCCATCAGCGCGACTACCGCCGAGCTATCGACTCCGCCCGACAGGAACGCGCCGAGCGGCACATCGGACACCATGCGCAACCGCACGGCGGCGCGCATCCGTTCGACAAGTTCGGCCTCCAGGTCCTTGACCGATCCGCTCGCGCGCTTGGTAAAATCCATATCCCACCAGCGCCGCGCGTGACCCACGGGGCGCCCGCGTTCGAGCAGCAGGAAGTGTGCGGCGGGCAGCTTCTTCACCCCCGCAACGATGCACGCGTCATCGGGCACATAGCCGAGACCCATGAAATCCTCGATCGCCGACAGATCGGGCGCGCGGCGCAGCAGCGGGTTGGCGAGCAGTCCCTTCAACTCCGAAGCGAACGCGACCGACCCGTCGCTCAACTCGACATAGTGGAGCGGCTTCACTCCCAGCCGGTCGCGCGCGAGGAACAAGCATTGGCGTCCCGCATCATGTAGCGCGAAAGCGAACATGCCGTTGAGCCGGTCGAGCATCGCCGGCCCCCAGGCCCGCCAGCCGTGGAGCAGCACCTCGGTGTCGCCGTTGGTGACGAACTTCGCACCCATCGCCCGCAACTGGCCGCGCACCTCGGCGAAATTGTAGATCTCGCCATTATAGGTGACGGTCAGGTCGCCGTCCTGCATCGGCTGCGGACTCCCCGCGACGTCGATGATCGCGAGGCGGCGATGGCTCAGCCCCACCCCCGGCGCAACCCACACCCCTGCCCCGTCGGGCCCGCGATGCGCCTGCGCGTCGGCCATCGCCAACACGCGCGCGCGATCGACCGGCTTTGGGATCCCGGGGTGAAAGACCCCGGCGATACCGCACATCTAGTTCGCCATCCCCGCGCTGCGGTCGGCCAGCACGTCGAGCGGGCCGACCGCTGCAAGGAATTTCGCCATCGCCGCGCGCGGGTCGCGACCCGGCGCGCCCTCCGCCGACACGTGGATCGCCACCGCGCGCTGCGGGCCGCCGAACAACTTGGCCTTGAGGGTTTCGAGCTTCACGATTTTTCCGTCCGAGGTCAGGGTCGAACCCACGCGATACCATGTCGCGACTTGCCGCTCTATGGGGCCCGGCGCGGTAATCGACACGACTGCGCCACCGTTCAGCGCGTCTAGGTCCTTGATCTTGACCCAGCGGTCGTCCTGCTGGATCGCGCCGATCCCGAACCCGACGATCTCCTTGCCCTCGCGTTGGCTGCCGTACACAGCGATGGCGAGGTCGACCGTGTTGCCCTGCGCGTCGACGTAGCGTCCGAACAGCTGGTGGTCGGCACCCGGATAATTGGGCGTCCAGGGCGCGGTCGTGCTGACCGGCGCGCGCGTCCATCCCGGCACCTGGGGCAAGTCGATGCGCGCCGGCAGCGTTTGTGCGCGGTGGGCAATGGCCGCGGACCAGCCGGGGAAGATGAGCGCCGTCGCGAGCGCCAGGAGGGCCGCGACGGGCAGATCGAGTCGCCAGCGGATCGGACCGCGCAGCGCCACCGGATCGAACGCCGGCGCGTCGGGAGCGCGGTCGAACCATTTCCAGCCGATCGCCAGCACCGCCGCCATAACCAGCCCGAAGAACACCCAGCCAAACACGATATGGTCGTAGCCGGTGGCCTGCTCGACACTGGTCAGCACCGCGGCATAGATCGTCCCGAACGCGCGCAGGCCGTTGGCCAGCACCGGCACGACAATCGCCATCGCCATGAACGCGACACGGCGCGGCCACGTGCGGTAGCAAAGGTTCGCGACGAGCACGCCATAGGCGACCATCGCGATGACGAACTTGGAGCCGGAGCACGCCTCCGCCACCTCGAAATATTTGTCGCCAGCCGTGATCAATACACCATCGACCGTCGCAGCGACGCCGACGAGGTGAAGCAAGTGCATCGTGATCCAGACGGTGATCGTCTGCAGCGGCGGCTCGAGGAAGTCACCGAACGGCACGAGGAACAGCGCATAGGCGAGCGGAAACAGCAGTCCCCGCGCGACATTCGGACCTAACACCGTCAGCACGGCTCCTTGCAGCATCACGACCAGCCCCAGATGCCGCGCGAACGACACCGTGGCGGCGTCGCCGAGTAACCAGCCGAAGCCGCCCGCAGCAACCAACGTCAGCCCCGGCGCCCAGCTCTGCGGCGTCAGTAGCGAGAGTTCGCCGCGCCGGATCCATACCAGCCAGCCGATCACCGGCGCGATGAACAGACAATGCCCGAACGTCGTGTTGGTCCAATAGAGCGTGGCGAGATCACCGACATCGCGGCGGAAAGTGAACAGGAGGCCCGCCACAATCAACCCGAGCGCGACCAGCGGTCGCCGCCAAGCGCGTGCCACCGCGAAGCTGTTCGACGGGGCTTGCGCGATGGCCGTCACGCCGCATCCCTCGCCGCCGGTGCGCAGCCGATCAACGCATCGAGCGGCGCCAACCGCGCCGACCAGCCATACCGTTCCTTGGCCCGCTCGCGCGCGGCTCGGCCCAACGCGTTGGCGCGGATATTGTCGCCAAGGAGTTCGATCACCGCCCGCGCGATATCATCCGCTTCCGCCCCGCTCAGGATCGTGCCGCCATGATCGATTCCGTCGGCGGCGGGGCCGCTCGCGACCACCGGCCGCGCCATCGCCATCGCTTCGAGCACTTTGTTCTGGATGCCGCGTGCGAGTTTGAGCGGCGCGACGACGCATGCCGCCGCCGCCAGCCAGCCGCGCACGTCGGCGACCTCGCCGGTGACGATCACCGCTTCGCTCGCTAGGGCGCGGACGGCATCGGTCGGGTCGCGCCCGACGATGGCGAAGCGCGCCGCCGGATGCGCGGCGCCGATCGCCGGCAGTATATTCTGCGCGAACCACGTCACCGCTTCGACATTCGGCCGATAGTCCATCTGGCCCGTGAACACGATCAGCGGCCCCGTCTCGTCCACAACATCGAATGCCGCATCGGGATCGAAGAAATCGGTGTCGATGCCATTCTCGATGACCTGAACATTCGTTGCGCCGGTCTTCACCCGGAACAGCTGCGCCTCCGCCGCGCTGACGAACAGGCTGGCATCGACACGATTGGCGGTAACCTGTTCGAACGCCTGCAACGTCGCCGCCTCGCGCGCCATCAGCCAGCGCATCGGACCGTGCGCGCCCTTCGCGTAGTCTGCGAACTTCAGCGAATCCATGTCGCAGAAATCCATGATCACCCGCGCGTTGCTGTAGTCAGGCACATATTGCGCCATCTGCCCAGAAAAGACGTAGATCGTAGCGATCGTCTCGCGCGCCAGCACCTCCGCCACGGCGGCGCGCATCGCTTTGTCGTCGAACGCGGTCAGCGAGGCGGGGCGGCCCTGCGTTAGCGCCTCCAAGGTCGCAACGACGCGCGACTTGCCGCGCCACAACACGCGCCGGCTCGCCGTCAGCGACGCCAAGCCACCATCGTCCATGTCGCGCCGGTCGTCGGCGAAGGCGAGCAAATGCACCCGCTTCCGCTCGGCCAGATATTTCAGGACGTTATACGCCCGGATCTTGTCCCCGCGGTCGGGCGGAAAGGGCGATCGGTGCGCGAGGAACAGCAAATCGCCCATCAACCCAGGCCTTTGGCGATCACCGGCCCCATTGCGTTGGCGAGCCACAGCGGCAGTTTCTTCCACACTGCGACCTGCAGCCGGTATTTGGGGCTCATCGGGTTCATTTCGCGCGGTGTTTCGCCGTGCGCGACGCGCTTGGCGTAGCGTAACTGGACGCCCTCGAAACCCCAATTCTTCTTGAACGCGGCGACTCCGGTGCCCGCCTTCGACCGCCCGAAATCGTAGCGCGTGCAGCCCTTAGCCGACCGCGCATGCCGCATCAGTTCGTAATAGAGGCGGTCGTTGGCCTTCAGCGCCCGCGCCTCGCGGGTGCCGCCGCCCCAAAACGGGTAGACGGTGCCGTTGAGGTAGACACTGAACACGCTCGCGTGCGGCGTGCCGCGATGCGAGACGGTGACCACGTCGGCGTGGTCGCCGAGTTCCTTAGCGACTTCGCGGAACAGCTTGGCGGGAAACACCGGTGTGCCGAGGTTGCGCACGCTCTCCGAAAACACCGAATAATGCATCGCGAGATCGTTCGGCCAATTGCCGATCGTCACCTGAAGCTCGCTATCGAGCGACTTGCGCACCTCTGCCCGCTGTTTGCGCGGAATGGCGAGCAGTTGCGCTTCGTCATCGGCCGCCAGATCGCGCGAAAAGCCGAGATAGGTCGTGTCGTCGACGATCCAGTCCTTGCCCGGAGCCAGCCCCCCCCGCAGTTCGAGGCTGGGACAACCGAGCTTTTCGGCCAGCGCCCAAGCCGATGCCGCCAAGGCGTCGGCCACCGCGTCGCGGCGCGTCAGGATGCCGCCATCGACCGCGAACCCGGTCGATACCAGCGCCTTGCCGAACAAAGGCGAGCGAATTTCGGTGAGCGGCAACATGCCGACGATCTCGCCATCCGCGGTCTGCGCGATCAGGCAATGCGCGGTCTGGCCGCACGCCCGCGCCACCGCGACGTTCCAGCCGGTGAGGTGGAACGGCGTCGCATCGGGATGCGCGCGGACATAGTCGTCGATCCGTGTACGCTCGGCCGCGTCGTTGAGGTTCGCCGCCGTGATCGCCACAAGTGTCGATGGCTGAACAGTCATGACAGCCGCGCCGCTTCCTGCGCGATGACCGCATCGACCCGGCCCCATTGGTGCTTCGACACCAACGTCCGCAGCTTGCCCGCCATCGCGCCGAGCCGCGGATAGTGACGCAGCTTCGACCGCAGCGGCGCATTCGCGACGCGCGGCTGGCCGGGGTCCATGTCCCACGGGTGGAAGTAAAACACCGCCGGGCGATCGGCTCGATTGGCGCGGTTGATTGCCCGATAGGTTATTGCCCCTGGCAGCAGCCGGAAAAACCCGCCGCCGGTCACGATCTTCCTGCCGCCGAAACTCGCAAGGCTGATCGGTAGCTCGATCAGATCCGATCCGGCGACCGGACGATAAGCATGCTTCGGTGCCTCGGCCCAACCATAATGGTCATGCGCCATTGGCGCGACGCTGGAGGAGTAGCGATACCCTTCGTCCGCGAGCACCGAATGCGCCCAAGGCGTGCGCTGGTCGATCGAGAAACTCGGCGCGCGGTACCCGGTGATCTGCTGCCCCGACGCATCCTCCAGCGCGGTCTTGGCGCGCGCGAGGTCGGCGCGAAAGCTGGCGGCATCGAGCGTGAACACGCGGTCGTGGTCCCAGCCATGACTGGCGACCTCGTGCCCTTCGTCGGCGATCCGGCGAAGCAGCTTGGGATGCCGCGCCGCCACCCAGCCAAGCGTGAAGAACGTCGCCTTCACCCCGCTCTCGGCGAACAGGTCGAGCACCTTGCCGGTGTTGTAGTCGACGCGGCCTTCCAGCCCGTCCCAGTCGGCTTTTTTTATCACGCGCTCGAACGCGCCGACCTGGAACCACTCCTCGACGTCGACCGACAGGCCGTTCAGCATGATGGTTCTCCGTCCGCGGCGTCAGGCAGCGCGGCCGCTGCGCATCACGTCGGTGCTTTCTACCCAGTCGACCAGCAGCGCGAGCACGCGACGCAGCGCCGCATCCTGTTCCTCGAGCCGCGCTTCGATCGCCGCGAAGCGGTCGGGGGCGATACTGACGACGTCGCTAACCGGCCGCGACATCGGCAGCGGCGCGGCCTGGGGCTGCGCGGCGGGCGACGGCAAGGGCGCATGAATGATCGGCATATCGCCATTGATGTCGGCGGCGACCATATCGACCGCATTGCCGTCGATCACATCGAGCTTCTCGATCGCACCCTGTAACATGACACGAGCGGCGAGCTGGTTCAGTCGCCGCGGCACGCCGTCCGAGCCCCGATACAATGCGTCGATCGCGTCAGGCGTGAAATCGGGATTGCCCCGCCATCCGGCGAGCACCAGCCGGTGCACCATGTAGGGTTCGATCTCGTCGCGTCCCATCGGATCGAGATGATGGAGTGCGATCACGCGCTGACGAAGTTGCTCGAGCGCCTGCGAGCCGTTGAGCGCCGCTCGGAACTCGGGCTGGCCGAGTAGGACGATCTGCAGCAACGCGTGCCCACCTGCCTGGAAGTTGGACAGCATGCGCAATTCTTCGAGCGCATTGGTGTGCAGCGCTTGCGCCTCGTCGACGATCAGCAACGTCCGCCGGCCGCTCCGCGCGACCGCGTGCAGCCCGCGCTCGATCGCGACCAGCAATTGCGCCTTGGTCAGCCCGGCGCTTTCGACGCCCAGCCCGCCTGCGACAATCCGCAATAGGTCGTCGGCCTCGATTTGCGTGGAGACCAGCTTGATCACGTGCAGCCGGTCGCGGTCGATCGTCGCCATCAAATGCCCGACCAGCGTCGTCTTCCCCGCGCCGACATCGCCGGTGATGACGATGAACCCCTCGCCCTGGCTCAGGCCATAGCCCAGATACGCCATCGCCTTCTTGTGCGTGGCGCTATCGAACCAGAATTTCGGATCGGGCGTCAGCGCAAACGGGCGTTCGCTCAACCCGTAATGGTCATCGTGCATCGTCACCGTCCTCAGAACTGATACCGGGCGCCCAGCGTCGCTTGCGCTTGCGTCTGGTCTTGCTGCCCGTCCTGGCTGAACGTGTAGGCGCCGACCGACAGGCTCGTGCCCAGCCGCCCGAAACTCTGCGAAACCGACCCCGTCGCGCCGATGCTCAGGAGGCCCGGCGCCAGACCGCTATTGTAGTAATTGGCGAACGCGTCGCCGCTGAACGACGTGCGCGGCCCGAGCTGCGTCGAGGCGAACAATTGCGCGTAATAGCTTTCGTCGGTGACGCCGTTGATCACGATGCCCGGACTCTGCGGGGCGTAGAATTTGCGGTTGGCATAACCCGCCCCGAGGCCGATCTGCGTCCCGCCACGCGTCAGGCTGACCGTCCCGTCGATCCCCCGCGAGCGATAGGTCGCATTGGACACCGACTGGAACACCGAATTGAGGCACGCGCCCGTGGCGCCGCCGCCGGTCGTGCCGAACGTGCAGCCGCTGAACTGCTGCGCCAGCAGATCACGCGTCTGGGTGAATTCCTTGGGCAAGCCGCGCAAACCGCGCTGGAGCTGGCCGCCGAACGTCTCGACCTGATCGTAGACTCCGATTTGGACGCCGATGCTCGGGGTCGGCGCATAGCTGAGCGAGCCGGTATAGGTCCACGAACCGTAACGCCGACCGACCCGCGCCTCCAATGACGTGCGCGGACTCGGCCGCCACAGCACGCCGGCATCCCAATAGATGCCGTCGGTGCGATAGGCGATGCGGCGTGGCGATACCGGGTCGGTGACGAACCGGCCGTTGCGATCGGTCACCGGATTGCCACCGGCATCGACCAGCGGGTCGCGCGAACTCGATGTGATCTTCTCGTATCCGACACCGCCCTCGACCGCGAAGGTACCGGTCAGCGGCAGGACGATGTCGCCACGGCCGTATAGCCCCTCAAACCGGCCATCGAGCTGACCCTGGTCCTCGCGCGTCCAACCGCCGCTCAGCGTCACCCCGAACGGCAGGATCGTGCCCGATTTGAACCCGGTCGACAGCGTCGCCATGTGCAGTTTCGACGTGTCGAAGTAATCGATCGGCGCGCTGCCCGGCGCGACGCCGGTGGAACCGGGCTCGGTCACCTTGGTGTAGGCGAAGCGATAGGCGCCGTTGATGAACACCGGGCCCCTGCCCGTCGCCAGCGTCGGGCCGACATACCCCGAATAGACGTTGCTGACGTTGCGGTCGTTGTTGCCGAAGAACGCCGGCGCGGCCCCGCGAATGTCGGTGCGCGTGCGCGTCGCGATGCCGCCCGCGTCGATCGACAGCCCGCGTGCAACACGTACCTGCGCGTTGGCCAAGCCGGTGACGATGTCCGAATCACTCGACCGCGAATCATAGGTGAACTGGTGCTCGTACCGCGCGGCGATGTTGACCGACACGCGCTGCGTATTGACCGCTGCGTCCAACCCGGCGGCGACCGACGTATAGGTCAGCACATCGTCCGACACCGAGTCCCAGGTCAGCACCTGGCTGAGCTCGATATACGGCGCGATATCGACGCGGCGCTTCTTGCCCCCGTCGCGATCCTGCGCCACCGCCGGCGTCGCCGCCAGCAGCGCCGCGATCGCGGCGATCCCCGAAATCCTGATGATCACTGGCCGTCCCCCTGGCCGTAATAACTGCCGAAGCGGGCGCCCACGGGCGCAAACGAAACGCTGTTCAACAAGAGCTGAATGTTTTCGCAGCCGTCGAGCCGGTGCACGGAATCGCGGATGTCGCTTTCGGACGTGCGATCGGCGCGAACTACGAGCATGATTTGGCCGACGTGCAGCGCCAGCACCGACGCCGGCGACGCGGCGAGCGCGGGCGGCGAATCGAAGATCACGACGCGTTCGGGATCGGCGGCGAGCAATCGCGCGATCAACGCCGGCGTGCGGTCGCTGGCGATCAGCTCGGTGTCGGACGTCGACCCGGCGCCGGCGGGCAATAGGCTCAGATTGGGAATGTCGGTGCCGACCACGCACGATTCGACGTCGATCGACGGATCGTCGAGCGCATCGAGCAGGCCGGGGCCGTCCTCGACGCCAAGGCGGTTCATCACGCCGGGCTTGGCGAAGTCCGCATCGACCAGCAGCACGCGCACGTCGCGCTCCGCCGCCATCGAAATGGCGAGGTTGACCGCGCAATAGGTCTTGCCGTCGCCGGGCTTGGGCGAACAGACGAGTATCGTCCGCGCCTTGGCCGGGTCGCTCGCGGCAAGACGCCGCGCGGTCAGCAGCAACTGGCGCTTGGCCAGTCGGAATTCCTCGGCAAGCATGCCGATCGCCGCACCAGGCACGAGCAGACCGTTTTCAGCGAGCAGGGCACGATCGACCGCCGCCTCGCGGACCGGTACTGGTGCCGCGTAGCGCACCGGCGCGGGCGCGACGGGCGGCGGCGCTGCCCGCAACGGAGCGGCCGGCTGAGCCGGTTCGACCGGCGGTGCCGGCGGCAGGTCGTCTTCGGGAATGATTGGCGCGCGGAAGTGCGCCGAAAAGTCGTAGACCTCCGCCGCGCGTTCGAGCAGCGAACCGCCCTTTTTGATGATCGGCTTGTTCATGCCGTCAGCCCCCGCATCAGCATCTCGACGCCGAGCAATCCGACAAACGCCACCCCGAGCCCCGCCGCCGCACCGGCAAACAATTTGACCTTGCGCGCCCGCAGCACGGCGTCGGCGCGCGAGACGCCTTCGCTGACCGATCCGATCACCGGCAGACCGGTCGCCTTTTCGAGCCGTCCCGCGGTCGCGAACGTCACCTTGAGCTGCGCCATCGCGAACGCCGCCGCGATGCCGCCGCCGATCGCCATTATCAGCACGCCGGTCAGGAGCACGGGGCGGTTGGGCGCTGTCGGCTTGCGCGGCGCGGCGGGCGGGTCGATCGTGCGGAACTTCACCGCGTCGGTTTGTGCCTGCGACTGGGCGCGGACACGCACCTCTTCGCGGCTGCCGAGCGTCTTGTCGTATTGGTCCTTGAGCACCTGGTAATCGCGCTCGATCGAGCCCTGCTCGCTGGCCACCGCGGGGTCGCCGTTGAGCTTCGCCATGATCGCGTTCATGTCGCCCTGCAGCTGCGCCTTGCGCGCGCTGAGCGCGGCGACCGCGGCTTGCTTGTCGGCCTGCATCGACTTGAGCGAGAGGTAGATCGGATTGGGCTGCATCCCTGCCCCGCCCGCGCCGATCGGCTCGCTGTTGGCGGCAGCACGCGCGGCGGCGAGCTGGCTCCTGAGCGCGATCACGTCGGGATGGCTCTCGGTATAACCCTTGGCCCGCGCATCGGCGAGTTGGCCCTCGATCGCCGCCAGACGTGCGCGTGCTGGCCCACCCACGACGCCGGTGCCGCCATAACCGGGCACGTTAGCCTGCGTCCCCGCCATCTGGCCGTTGATCGCCGCGAGACTGGTCTGCGCGCCCGCGAGGTCGCCGTCGATCTGCGCCATTTGCGTACGCGCCGCCGACATGCGGTCCTGCAGGGTGCCGGTGCCGGGCAGCGATCCCAAATACTGCGTCTGGAACGCCGTGCGCTTGGCGTCGGCGTCGGCGAGCCGGTTCTGCATCTGTTCGAGCTGGCTGTCGAGGAAACGAAGCGCGGTTTGCGTGTCGTTGCGGTCGTCGGACAGATTCTGGTCGACGAAGATCGAAATGAGCTTGTCGACGATCTGCTTGGCGAGCTTGGGGCTCGACGCGCTGGCGGTGATTTCGAACAGGTTGTTCTGCTGCGCGACGATCTTGATCGCGGTCTGCAGCCCCGCCACGCGGTCGGCGACGTCTTGCGGACCGCCGATCGTGTTCGCCAGGTCGGTGCCGCGCACGACCTTCTCCAGGTTGACCGCGCTGGTCAGCGTCTGGCGAATCGTGTCGACGTCGTTTTGCTGTTCCTGCGCGCTGATGCCGATCTTCGCCGGCAGCACCTGGCCCATCTGCACGAATACGCGCGCCTTGGCTTCGTAGCGGTTGGGCAATTGGCTGACGACCAGCCAGCCCAGGATGGCAATGGCCCAGGCCACCGCCAGCGCGAGCCAGCGGCGTTGCCAGACCGCGTGCATCGCCACGCGGATGTCGTCGTAAAGGCCGTTCACCGATCGATGCCCCCTTAGAACATCGACTCGGGGATGATGATGACGTCGCCGGGTTCGAGCTTGACGTTCGCCGAGGGGTCGCCGCTCTTCAGCAGCTTGCCGATCTTGATGTTGTAGGTCTGCTGCTTCCCCGTATCGCGGTTGTAGCGGATCAGCCGCGCGCGGTTGCCCGCCGCATATTGATTGAGCCCGCCGACCGCGATCATCGCGTCGAGCAGGGTCATGTTGGCGCGATACGGCAGCGACGCCGGCTTTTCGGTCGCGCCGACGATACGGATCTGCTGGCTGAACGTGCTCTGCGCCGATTCGACGATGACCGAGACGATCGGGTCCTTGATATAGGTCGACAGCGCGATCTTCATGTCGTCGGCGAGCATCGCCGGGCTCTTGCCGACGGCGGGCATGTCGCTGACCAGCGGGGTGGTGATGCGCCCGTCGGGCCGCACCGTGACCTTCGCCGACAATTCGGGGTTGCGCCACACGAAGATGCTGAGCTGGTCGAGCGGGCCGATGATATACTCCTCGCCCGGCTGCTCCTTCGCCGCGACGAACGCGGCGGGCGGGAGCGACCCGTTGCCGCCACCGCCGCCCACGCAGCCAGCCAGCGCACTTGCGCTGGCACCGACCAGGACCGCGGCCCTGCATAGCTTGATGAAACGCATAACCGGCCTCCTGTTGCGCGCTTGACGGTGCCGGTGACGTCACTCCGGCGCGCGCAGACTTTCGGGCTGGCTATGGGCTGAGGGGGGTAAAGATAGCGTTAGGATTATGTGGCCGCGGCGGCCAGGATCTCGGTGGGTTTTGGATGGCCGAGGAAGTCGTGCGGACTGGCGCTGAGACCGTAGGCGCCGGCCATGAATACCGCGATGACGTCACCCGGTCGGGCGGCGGGCAGCTCGATCTGGTCGGCGAGGCGGTCGAGCGGGGTGCAGAGCGGGCCGACGACGCTGACGGTTTCGGTCGCTGCGCCGGGTGTGGCGGTGGCGACCGCCACGGGATAGTTGCGGCGGACGACGGTGCCGAGATTGCCCGTCGCGGCGAGCTGATGATTGAGCCCGCCGTCGCACACCAGAAAAGTCTCGCCGCGGCTCTGCTTTCGGTCGACGACGCGGGTCAGATACACGCCAGCCTCGCCGACCAGCCAGCGGCCGAGTTCGATCGCAAAGCGCGTGTTGGGAAGTGCGGCGAGCCGAGGCAACAGCGCTTCGCCAATGGCCTCAATATCGATTGGTAACTCACCGGGAAAATACGGAATTCCGAACCCCCCGCCCAGATTGACCAGCGGCGGCGCGACGCCAACCGCGTCGGCCAGCCGCGCGGCGAGATCGAGCGTGTGCGCCTGGCTATCGATGATCGCCTCGACATCGAGCGCCTGCGACCCCGCAAAGATATGAAACCCGCGCCAGTCCGCGCCGGCGGCGATGATCCGCTTGACCAAGACGGATACTTGATCGGCATCGACCCCGAACGGCGAGGCGCGCCCGCCCATTCGCATCCCCGACCCGCGCAGTTCGAATTCCGGGTTTACCCGCGCCGCGAGCCGAGGCGTAATGCCGAGCCGATCCGCGATAGCCAGCGCGCGATCGGCCTCGCCCGATGACTCAAGGTTGACCGTGACCCTGGCCACGATCGCCGCCTCGAGCTCGGCATCGCGTTTGCCCGGCCCGGCGAAGCTGCGCGGGTTGGCGAACCCGTCGGTCATCGCCAGTTCGCCGCCCGAAGCGATGTCGAATCCATCGACCAGCGGCGCCATCGCGGCGAGCAACGGCGCGAACGGATTGGCCTTCACCGCATAGTGCAGATCGACCCCCGGAAACGCCGCACGGAACCGCGCGATCCGGCTGGCGACCACCGCCATGTCGTAAACGAACACCGGCGTCTGCGCGGTGAAATCGCTCACCGGGTTGCCGCCGATCGTCAGCGGCGCATCGGGGAATTCTGGGGGAATCGCGCCCATCGGCTTCATGACGTCACTTCCCCCTTGAGCCCCGCGCGATCGAGCTTGCCGTTGGCGTTGCGCGGCAATTCGGCGCGCCACACGTACCGCGCCGGTTGCATGAAGTTCGGCAACTCTCGGCGCAAGCGATCGCGCAGGGCCGGCTCGGCGGATCCATCCCCCTTCGCCACCACGAGGATCACGTGCCCGAGCTTGTCGTCAGGTACGCCCAGCGCAACCGCCTCCGCCGTTTCGCCGCCGGCCATGACGGCGTCCTCGATCTCGGTCGGGCTGATACGGTTGCCCGCCGATTTGATCATCTCGTCGTCGCGCCCGACGAAACGCAGCAGGCCATCGTCGCCGGTGATTACGGTGTCGCCAGACCATACGGCCGTCCCGCCCGACTTCGCCCAATCGGGTACCGGACGGAAACGCGCTGCGGTGCGTTCCTGGTCATGCCAATAGCCTTGCGCGACCAGCGGACCCGCGTGGACCATTTCGCCCGGCTCACCCGGCTCAGCGGCGCTGCCATCAGGACGCACGACCAGAACCTCTGCGAAGGGAATTGCGCGCCCGATCGAGTCGGGATGCGCGGCCACCAATGCGGGGTCGAGATAGGTCGAACGAAAGGCTTCGGTCAGGCCGTACATCGGATAGATGCCCGCATTCGGGAAACGCTCACGAAGGCCATCAATTGTCCGCCGCGTCAACGCGCCGCCGGAATTAGTCAATCGTTTCAATTCGCTTGCATCGATATCCTTCGCATCGACCTCAAGTAGTTGCGCCCAAAGCGGCGGCACACCGGCGAGCGTTGTGATCTTCTCTCGTTCGATCGCGCGATACACGTCACGCGGCAGCAAATAGTCGAATGGCACGACGCAGCCGCCAGCCGCCCAGGTCGAGAAGAGCTGGTTCTGCCCGTAATCGAAACTCAGCGGCAAAACCCCGAGCACGCGATCCGTCGGGCTTAGCTCAAGGTAATGCGCCACGCTGATCGCGCCGAGCCACAAATTCGTGTGGCTGAGCATCACGCCCTTGGGCCGCCCGGTCGATCCCGAGGTGTAGAGCAACGCCGCGAGCGCATCGGGATCGGCTTTCGATGGCGGCAGTCCCGGCCCGTCGAGCGGCGGATCGTCGGTGATGAGACGGCAGTCGCCCGTCGCCAGCGTCTCCGCCCGCGCGGATTGCGTCAGCAGCAGCCTTACCCCGCTATCGCCGAGAATATGCTGAACCTGCAATGCCTTGAGCAACGGATTGACCGGAACATGCACCAAACCCGCCCGCGCCGCCGCCAGCGGCATCAGGCACGCGACCCGCGTCTTTGGCAGCCACGTCGCGACGCGGTCACTCGCCGCCAGCCCTTGCCCCGCCAGCCACCCCGCCAGCACGCCGACCGCCGTCTCCAGCCCCGCATAATCCAGCACGCCCTCGCGTGTCGCCAGCGCCGCGTCGCCGGGTTCTCCGCGCAACGTCAAGTGATCGATCGGCTGAGGCGCGGGATCGAGCGGGATCATGCCGTCCTGATAGCGGCACAGCGCGCGCACCCCAAGCGCCCTTCCCAATCCGCGGGCTAGCCGTTACCGCGCCGACACGATGACCAAGCACCACGCCGTCGGACACGTCGACAAGACCGTGCGCGCCGTCCTGAAGGATGTCCTTGCGCTCAGCGACGCCCGTGTTGCCGGGTTCGACGACGAAACGCCCTTGTTCGGCGCGCTGCCCGAACTCGATTCAATGGCAGTCGCGGGTGTGCTCACCGAAATCGAGGACCGGCTGGGCATCCTGATCGAGGATGACGAGGTCGACGGTGCGATGCTCGAAACGTTCGGTGCGCTGCGGCGGTTCGCGCAAGCCAAGGTGAAAGATTGAGCCAGTCCTACGATTGGGCCGGCGGGCGCGAGGCGATGCTCCGCTTCGGGCCGGCCAGCGGCCCCGTCGTGGTGCTCGCGCTGCCACTGTTCGAGGAAGCCAACCGCACGCGGACGTTCGCGGTCGGGATGCTTCGTAAGCTGGCCGATCGCGGCGTCGGCGGTGTGCTGCCCGACTTACCGGGTCAGAACGAGAGCATCGTCGCGACCGAGCACGCGATGCTCGCCGGGTGGCGCGCGGCCTTCGCCACCGCTGCAGCCGCGACCGGCGGGCCAGTGCATAGCGTCACGATGCGTGGCGGGTCGCTGATCGATCACGACGCTCAGGTCGCGAGCCGCTGGCAACTCGCGCCGGCCAAGGGCGAGGCGCTGATCCGCGAGCTTTTCCGCACCGCGCAAGCCGCCGGCGAGCCGGTCGAGATCGACCTCGACGCGTGGAGCGACGAAGGCGGCCCGGTGACGATCGCCGGCAATCGCATCAGTCGCCCATTACTTCGCGACCTCAACGCCGCCGATTGCGTGCGCGAAGGGCTGGTGCGCGTCGTGCGGCTCGACACCGACCCTGCGGTCGCCGACCGAAAGGTCGAAGGTGCGCCACTGTGGCGCCGCAGCGAGCCGGGCGATGACGCGGCGCTCGCGGCGATACTCGCCGACGATATCGCCGACTGGATCGACCGATGCGCGAGTTGATCGCCTTCCCCTGCGAGGGCGACACGCTCGCCGGCACGCTCGACGATGCGGCGGGCGTGACCGGGCTGCTGATCGTGTCGGGCGGTAACGAGATACGCTGCGGCGCGCATCGCGGCATGGCGTTGCTGGCAGGCGAGTTGGCGGCAGATGGCGTGCCGGTGTTCCGGTTCGATCGGCGCGGGATAGGGGATTCGGAGGGCGCCAACTACGGCTATGCGGAGAGCGGCCCCGACATCGCCGCAGCCGCGCAAGCGTTTCGTACCGTCGCACCGCAAGTGAAGCACATCGTCGGGTTCGGCAATTGCGATGCCGCAACCGCGCTGGCGCTATTCCATCGCGCGGCCGGGATCGATTCGCTGGTCCTGGCCAATCCGTGGGTCGGCGACGAAGAGGACGGCTTTCCCCCTTCAGACGCCATTCGATCGCACTACGCCGACAGCGCGCGCAATCCGAAACGATGGATGCGGCTGGCGACCGGCGGAATCAATATCGGCAAGGCAATCAAAGGATTGCGAAAGGTTTCTAGGGGAACGCCGCAACCCGGCAACCCGATCGCCGAGCGCATGGCGGCGGCGTTGGGCGACACGCGGCATCGCTTCCTGCTGGCCAACCGCGACAATACAGCGATCCGCTTCGCCGGCGCGTGGCCGCATGGCGGCGACAAGCGCGAATGCACGACCGATAGCCATAGCTTCGCGCGTCCGGGCGACGCCGCATGGCTCGCCGTCCAACTGCGCGATGCGCTCGCCTAACCTATTCCGCCGCCTCGGCGACCTTCTCGAAATCGGCTTCAGCGATAAACTTTTCGGCGTCGAGCGCCGCCATGCACCCCGTCCCCGCCGCCGTCACCGCCTGGCGATAGATTTTGTCCATCACGTCGCCGCACGCGAACACGCCGGGCACGCTGGTCCGCGTCGATCCGGTTTCGACCTTGATATAGTGATCCGAATCGAGCTCGAGATGCCCGCGGAACAGTTCGGTCGCCGGGTGATGCCCGATCGCGACGAAGCCTCCCTCGACGTCGAGCCGCGACAATTTGCCGGTCACCGTGTCGCGCAGTTCGAGCGCGACCAGCCCCGCGGTGCCGCCGCCATCGACGAAACTCTCGACTTCCTTGTTCCAGATCACCTTGATCTTCTCGTTGGCGTGAAGCCGTTCCTGAAGAATCTTCTCCGCGCGCAGCGAATCGCGGCGATGGATCAACGTCACGTCGGGCGAATGGTTGGTCAGGTACAGCGCCTCCTCGACCGCGGTATTGCCGCCGCCGATCACCGCGACCCTCTTGCCGCGATAGAAAAACCCGTCGCACGTCGCGCAGGCGCTGACGCCCTTCCCCTTCAGCGCCTCCTCGCTATCGAGCCCGAGCCATTTGGCCTGCGCGCCCGTCGCGATGACCAGCACGTCGCCTTCGTAGATATCGCCGCCGTCGCCGACGAGACGGAACGGGCGCCGAGTCAAGTCGACCTCGACGATCGTGTCCCACATCATCCGCGTGCCGACATGCTCGGCCTGCGCCTGCATCTCCTGCATCAGCCACGGGCCCTGGATGACGTCGCGGAAGCCGGGATAGTTCTCGACATCGGTCGTGGTGGTCAGCTGCCCGCCGGGCTGGATGCCCTGGACGACGATCGGCGACAGCCCGGCGCGCGCGCCGTAGATGGCGGCGCTGAGACCGGCCGGGCCGGAACCGAGGATGAGCATGCGAGTGGTATGCGTAGTCATGAGACGCGTCCTAAGGGCGAAGGCCCTTTCGGTGCAAATGTGGGCGCGCGCTTATCCACAACAAGCTGGCGTAGCGCGTAGAAAGGCTTGCACGGGACAAAGCAGCCAAAGATGCTGCGGCATCCGTCCGCCGTGGGGAATCAGCCATGCCGCGCCGCCTCTCACTGCTGTTTCTCGGCGCCTTGGGTTTGACCGGCCTCGCGTGCAGCGCGTCGCCGCAGCCCAAGCCGAGTCTGTCCTCCAGGACGGATGCACCGCCCGTCCGCACGGCCGGCGTCTGGCAACCCGCGGCGGGGCTGTCGCAGCTCCCGATCTGGCCGGGCAGTCCGCCCGACGGCACGCTCAACCCGCAACCGCCCGAAAGCGTGAACACCTACAAGGAACCAACGGAATTCGGCGGCAAGTCGGAAGCGGTGTTCGACATCGCCATCCCGACGATGACGGTTATCCCGCCCAAGGGCCGCAATACCGGCACGGCCGTCGTTGTTTTCCCCGGCGGCGGGTTCAAGATGGTGTTTATCACGCTCGAGGGCACCGAAATCTGCGACTGGCTGGTCGCCAGAGGCATCACCTGCATCGTCTCCAAATATCGCGCGCCGGGAGGCAACGATTATTGGGACGAGAAGCTGAGGCGCCAAATCACCCCAAAGATTCCCCGCGCGCTCCAGGACGCGCAGCGGACGATCCGCCTGGTGCGGTCCAGGGCGAAGGAGTTGGGCATCGACCCGAACAGGATCGGCGTGATGGGCTTTTCGGCGGGCGGCTACTTGGTCGCGCAGACCAGCAATATACTGACGCCGACCTACAAACCGGTGGACGCGATCGACACGATCAGCAGCCGCCCCGACTTCGCGGTCGCGCTCTATCCCGGCCACATCTGCCGCGACGGCGGCAAATTGGACCCGACGCTGCCGATCATCAAGGCCGCGCCCCCGACGTTCATCGCGCAATCGTGGGACGATCCGGTTGACCCGATCTGCGACAGCCTGATGTACGCAAGCGCGCTCGACAAGGCTGGCGTGTCGACCGAGGTTCATCTGTTCGCAAAGGGCGGGCACGCGTTCGGGCTGCGCAAGAAGGATCAGCCCGTCGGGGTGTGGCCGGAACTCGTCGAACGCTGGCTCAAGCAGATCGGGATGCTCTGATTCCCCTCCCTTTTAGGGAGGGGTTAGGGGTGGGTGGC
>JBDSWC010000050.1:0-25793 GCA_039926845.1 Sphingomonas sp.
CTTGTCGGTGTAGGCGGATTTGTCGCCCTGGGGCATCGAACCTCCTGTCGTTGATCGTCCGCGAAAACGCACGAAACAGGCGCGCGATCCGAATCCGATTGCATCCCTGGAAATAGAACATATCATGAACAAATATGTCCGAGTCGGTTGCCTCGCTCAGCAAGCTGCGGCGGCGCCTGGCGCGCATGGAAAGCGTGCGTCCGCAGGACGGGGCCGCGCGCGTGGCGACCGGGTGCGCGGCGGTCGACGACTGGCTTGGCGGCGGGCTGGGGCGGGGGCGGTTGCATGAGGTGATGGCGGCCGAGCGCGAGGATGCCGGCAGCGTCGCCGGGTTCGCGGCTATGCTTGCGCTGCGGGCGGGTGAGGGGCGGCCGTTGCTGTGGCTACGGACCGAGGCGGCGGAGCGGCAGAGTGGGAAGCTTTACGCCAGCGGTCTCGGCGAACTGGGGCTGGACGGCGGCGCGGTGCTGGTCGGGCTCGTCGCCGACGATGCCGCGCTGTTGAAGGCAGCGAACGACGCGGCGCGGTGCGCCGGGGTCGGGACGTTGCTGGTCGAATGCTGGGGCGATCCCAAGCCGCTCGACCTGACCGCGACGCGGCGTCTGATGCTGGCGGCGGAGGGGTCGGGGGTGACGGTACTGTTGCTGCGGATGGCGGCGGCCGAAAGCCCCAGCGTCGCCGACACGCGCTGGCGCGTGAGGGGGGCGCCGTCGGTGCCGCTGGAGGACGGCACGTCTGCCGGAGCACCGGGGCATCCGGTGTTCGAGATCGAATTGTTGCGTCGCCGCGCCGGCCCCGCCGGCGTCACGTGGCGCGTGGAGTGGAACCGTGAACGACGAGAATTCCAGGAGCCCGCCACCGCGCCGTTACCTGGCGCTGTATTTCCCGTGGCTGCCGGCTGAGCGGCTGCGGATCGGGCGGGCTCACGCGTTCGTCGATAGCGTCGGCGTGCCTTATGCGGTGATCGAGAAGGTTAAAGGCGCCAACCGCCTCTGCGCCGTCGATCCGGTGGCGGCGGGGTTGAGGATCGATCCGGGCATGACGCTGGCCGATGCGCGCGCGCGCGTGCCCGAGCTGATGGCGTTCGATCATGCGCCGCACGACGACCATGTCTGGCTGGAGCGCCTCGCCGACGGCTGCGCGCGCTATACGCCATGGGTGATGCTCGACGCGCCCGATGGGCTGGTGCTCGACGTGACCGGGTGCGTGCATCTGTTTCCCGGCGAAACCGCGCTGGCGGCGGACGCGGTGGCGCGGTTCGAGCGGCTCGGCGTGGTGGCGAGCCACGCGTTCGCCGGCAACCCCGACGCAGCGCGCGCGCTGGCGCGATATCGTCCGAGCGGCGCGAGCGAGGATGAGGCGGTACGGCGCTTGCCGGTGGCCGCATTGGGGCTCGACGACGAGGCGACGCTGGCGCTGCGGCGTGCCGGGCTGAAGACGGTCGGCGATGTCGTGGTGCGCCCATTATCGGCGATTGCGGCGCGGTTCGGCGGCTATGCGGCGACGCGGGTACGGCGGATCGTCGGCGAGGCGGACAGTCCGTTGTCCCCGCGCGTGGTCAAGCTGCCGCTCCATGTCGAACGGCGCTTTGCCGAGCCGGTGGCGCGGACCGAATATATGTTGGAGGTGCTTAGCGAACTGATGGCCGAAGCGGTCACCAGGCTTGAGGAAAGCCATGAAGGTGGGCGGCGATTCGTCGCGCGGTTCTTCCGCACCGACGGGCTGGTCCAGCGGCTCGCGGTCGAGACCGGGCGGCCCAGCCGCGACGTCGCGCTGGTGCTGCGGCTGTTCCGCGAGCGGATCGACGCGCTCGCCGATCCGATCGATCCGGGGTTCGGGTTCGACCTGATCCGGCTCGACATTCCGGTCGCCGAACGCCTCGACGCGGCGCAGCTAAAGCTGCAGGGTGGGGCAGTCGCCGAAGCCGAACTGGCCGCGTTGATCGATCGCCTGACGACGCGGCTCGGGCGCGGACGCGTGCGCCGGTTCGCGCCGCGCGACCGGCACTTGCCCGAACAGGCCGAGTTCATGCTCTCCGCCGCGGATCCAGCGCCGCCGGGGGCATGGCCAACGCCGGAGACCGGCGAACCGCCGCTGCGCCCGATTCACCTGTTCGACCCGCCGCAGCCGATCGATCACGTCCTGTCCGAAGTCCCCGACGGCCCGCCGCTCAAATTCCGCTGGCGCCGCACGCTGCACGATGTCGCGCGCGCCGAAGGGCCCGAACGCATCGCCGCGCCGTGGTGGACGCCGCGCGAAGCGCCCACGCGGGACTATTACCGCGTCGAGGATCGTCGCGGGCGGCGGCTGTGGATATTCCGCCACGGCCTGTTCGAGGACGGCAAGCCGATGCCGGCCTGGTATGTCCACGGGGTGTTCGCGTGAGCGGGTTCGCCGAGCTGGTCGCGGCGACCAACTATTCATTCCTGCGCGGCGCATCGCATCCCAGCGACATGGTAGCTGAGGCGATCCGGCTGAAGATGCGCGGGATCGGCATTGCCGACCGCAATACGGTCGCAGGCGTAGTGCGCGCGCATGTCGCGCTTAAGGAAGCGCGCGAGAAATGGAGCGACGATTGGGCCAAGGCGCGCGCCAGACACGAAGCCGACCGGCCGTGGGAGCCGTTTCCGCCGCCGCCCGATCTGCCCGAACCCGATCTCGATTTCCGCCTGGTGGTCGGTGCGCGGCTGGTGTTCCGCGACGGCACGCCTGACATCGTTGCCTATCCAGCCACACGCTATGGCTGGGGCCGTCTCGCCCGACTCTTGACTGTCGGCAATCGCCGCGCGGCGAAAGGCGGATGCCTGCTCGATCTGGGCGACCTGATCGCGCATCACGAAGAGTTGCTTTTGATCGTGCTGGCCGAGAGCAGTTTCGACCCAGATGAAGTTGAGCAATTGTCACAGAAGCGCCGTGTCGCTGAAGAGCAGGATCGCGGATTCCTTCGGTTGGGCGAGGACGAGGATGAAGCGCCCAACGTCATACCATTCCCTGCCCGTCATGCCGGACTTGTTCCGGAATCCACCGAGCCGCGAGATTCCGCCCAAGTGGTTGAGTGGCCCCCGGCACCAGGCCGGGGTGACGGTGAGTTAGAACGCTGGCTCAATCGACTGCAACGCATTGTCGGTGACCGGCTGTGGCTGGGCGTGGCCACAGCATATTCCGGGCGCGACAAGCGAAGGCTGGTAAAGCTAGCTACGGTTGCGCGCACCGCTGGGGTGCCGCTGATCGCGACCAACGATGCGCTCTATGCTTCATCCGATCAGCGCCAGCTTCACGACGTGATCACTTGTATCCGCAAGGGCACCGACGTGAAGCACGCCGGGCGCTTGCTCGAAGCCAATGCCGAGCGGCATCTCAAGCCTCCTATAGAAATGGCCCGACTGTTCCGCCGCTATCCCGAAGCCGTGGCGCAAACCGAACGCTTGCTCGCCCGGATCAACTTCACGCTCGATCAACTAAGCTATGAATATCCGCACGAGCCGGTGCCGGAAGGGTGGGAAGCGCAGGACTGGCTCGAGCACCTCGTCATGGAGGCCGCCAACGAACGCTACGACGGCAATATTCCGCCGCGTGCACGAGTGATGATCCAGGACGAATTCGCGCTCATCAAGCAGCAGAACTACGCTTATTATTTCCTGACGGTGCACGACATCGTGCGCTTCGCCCGAAGCCAGCAGCCGCCGATCCTGTGCCAAGGCCGCGGGTCGGCGGCGAATTCGATCGTGTGCTGGCTGCTCGGCGTGACGTCGGTCGATCCGGTCAAGCACAACCTCCTTTTTTCGCGCTTCGTGTCCGCCGACCGTGCCGAGCCGCCCGATATCGACGTCGATTTCGAGCATGAGCGGCGCGAAGAGGTGATGCAGTATATCTACAAACGCTATGGTCGTGAGCGCGCCGGGATCGCC
Source organism: Sphingomonas sp. (assembly GCA_039926845.1). Taxonomy (GTDB): domain Bacteria; phylum Pseudomonadota; class Alphaproteobacteria; order Sphingomonadales; family Sphingomonadaceae; genus Sphingomonas. The sequence goes on from JBDSWC010000050.1 coordinate 3,909, forward strand.
GCAACGGTGATCCATTATCGGTCGCGCAGCACGTTGCGCGAGGTCGGTAAGGCGCTGGGCATGAGCGACGACGTAACCTCGCGGTTGTCGAGCACGATCTGGGGAAGCTATTCGAACACGGTCGAGGAATCGCGGTTCGAACAAGCCGGCTTCACGCTCGACAATCCCGACGTTGCGCGACTGAAGGGGCTGGTCGGCCAACTGCTCGAATTTCCGCGCCATTTGTCGCAGCATGTTGGCGGATTCGTGCTGACCCAGAACCCACTGATCGAAACGGTACCGATCCACAACGCCGCCATGGCCGATCGTACCTTCATCGAGTGGGACAAGGACGACATCGACGCGCTCGGCTTGATGAAGGTCGACGTGCTCGCGCTCGGCATGTTGACCTGCATCCGCAAATGTTTCGACTTGATGCGCGACAATGGACTGGGGGACCAGTCGCTGAATCTCGACATGGCGTCGGACGACCCAGCCGTTTACGCCATGCTCAAAGCGGGGCGCAGCCTCGGCGTATTCCAGGTCGAAAGCCGCGCGCAGATGAGCATGCTGCCGCGGCTCAAGCCCGAGACACTCTATGATCTCACCGTGCAGGTCGCCATCGTGCGGCCTGGGCCGATCCAGGGCAACATGGTTCATCCCTATCTTCGTCGCCGGAGCGGGAAGGAGAAATGGTCTTTTCCCGAACCCGATCCGCCACATGATCCCAAAGAGCTTCACGCTATCCTGGGCGAAACGTTCGGCGTCCCGCTGTTTCAGGAACAGGCAATGAAGCTGGCGATCGTCGCCGCGGGCTTTACGCCGGCCGAAGCCAACCAGCTCCGTCGTGCGATGGCGACATTCCGCAATGTCGGGACGATCCACGAATTCGAACCCAAAATGGTCGAAGGAATGGTCGCGCGGGGATACGATCGAGACTTCGCGCAGCGCTGCTATGACCAGATCAAAGGTTTCGGGAGCTACGGCTTTCCTGAAAGCCACGCTTTGTCCTTCGCGCGGCTGGTCTATGTGTCGTCCTGGATCAAATGCCACTATCCAGCGGTGTTCGCCTGCGGGTTGCTCAATTCGCAGCCGATGGGGTTCTACGCCCCCGCACAGATCGTGCGCGAGGCCCAGGAAAATGGGGGCGTCGAGGCACGCGCGATCGACATCAATGCCAGCACGTGGGACAATAGTCTTGAGCCGGATGGAGAAGATTTCGCTTTACGCTTGGGGTTTCGCCAGATCGATGGATTTCGCGAAGATTGGGCGATAAATCTCACCGATGCCCGCGCCACTGCACCCTTCGTCTCGATCGAGGAACTCGCCCGCCGCGCGCATCTGCCGTCGCGTGCGCTCAGGTTGCTGGCCGATGCCGATGCCTGGGGATCGATCGGCAAGGGGCGGCGCGATGCGTTGTGGGAGGTGCGGCGGACCCCGCCGAACGAGTTGCCGCTCTTCGCTGCGGCGCGCGCGCGCGAATTGGGGGTCGAGGAGGACGCGAAGCTGCCGTCAATGCCGCTGAGCGAGGAGGTCAGCGCCGATTATCAGCTGACTCGGTTGTCGCTCAAAGGGCATCCGATGCAGTTCCTGCGGCCGGTGTTCGCGGCCGATAGTGTATTGACGTGCGAGGGCGTTTCAAAAGCGAAGCATGGCTCGAGCGTTACGGTCGCTGGGGTGGTTCTGGTGCGTCAGCGGCCTGGTAAGGGCAATGCGATCTTCATCACGCTGGAGGACGAGACCGGCATCACCAACGTGCTGTTATGGGCGCGGGTGTTCGAGGCGCAACGGATGCAGGTGATGGGGTCGCGGCTGATGACTGTCGAGGGCGAGGTGCAGCGCAGCGCGCCGAGCGAGGGCAGCGTCGTCCATTTGATCGGTGCGCGCGTGATCGATCGCACGCATGAACTGTCGCGGCTGTCGGAAGACCGCGAGACACGCCCGGTCATGGCCCGCGCCGATATCGGCCTGACGCCCGACCCCCGCCACGTTCGGGCAACGTCGACCGGCGGACGACACCCACGCGATGTCCGCATCCTGCCGAAGTCGCGCGATTTTCACTGACGCCAAAAGGGCGGCGGATGAATGCCCGCCGCCCTGCATCTTGTCAGCCGAAACGCCAACCGATCAGGTGAAGATCGCGGTATCACCGCGGCAGACGTTGATGTTGTCTTTTTGCTGTATGACGGCATCGCTGAACTGCACCTTGACGTCGTACAGGCAGATGTCGCCCGATCCCATGGTGAAGTTCGACGTCGTGCCCGGCTTGACGGCGTAATCGAGCATGACTTCATGCCATGGATCGCGCTCTTCACCGGCGCGCGCATACCATACTCGCTGGATCGAAACTTGCGAGTTAGTGTTCTTAACGGTGAAATTGCGCCCCGAAGGCATACCGGCGGTTGCCATCCCTGCTACCAGGAGGCTGGCTGCTACGCCGACCTTGATCAACTTGAACATCGCTGTAACCCCCTAACCAGGATGGCTCACGCCGGACGAATCCGACGCCTTGAAGCGTAATATAACGTCCCGATTTTGGCGAGCGGAAAGTTACGCATTCCGCACGACTACCGTCGCGGAGTGTGCTGGTCTCTTCGCGTTCTTACCGCAATTGTAAAATAACGATATTTTGTCCGTCACACCTCGACGTTGCTGTCCATTTTGTCCAATTACCTGAAGTTAGCGCAACTTGGCACTTGCCCTGAAACGATGCAGCAAGGGTTCGGTATAGCCGTTAGGCTGCACGGTTCCGTCGAACACCAGCGCGCGGGCGGCCTGATAGGCGGGGCCGTCCGGGTTTTCGACCAGGGAGCGGTAAAGCGGGTCGCCGACGTTCTGCGCATCGACCTTTGCCGCCATCCGCCCGAACGCAGCCTCGACTTCCTCGGGCGTGCAGACGCCGTGGAGCAGCCAATTGGCGAGCGCCTGGCTGGAAATGCGCAACGTCGCGCGGTCCTCCATCAGGCCGATATCGTGGATGTCCGGCACCTTCGAGCAACCGACGCCCTGATCAATCCAGCGGACGACATAACCCAGGATGCCCTGGGCATTGTTGTCGAGATCCGCGCGGACCTCGTCAGGCGTCCAATTGCGGCCCAGCGCGAGCGGCACCGATAGCAGCGCGTCGAGCGGCGCCACTGGTTCGGCGGCGCGCTCACGTTGCCGCGCGAACACATCGACCTGGTGATAATGCGTCGCGTGGAGCGTCGCGGCGGTGGGCGAGGGCACCCAAGCGGTGTTGGCGCCGGTCTTCGGATGGCCGATCTTCTGATCGAGCATATCGGCCATGCGGTCGGGCGCGGCCCACATGCCCTTGCCGATCTGCGCCTTGCCCGACAGCCCGCAGGCCAACCCGATCTGGACGTTGCGGTTCTCGTACGCGGCGATCCACTCCGAGGACTTGATCTCGCCCTTGGGGATCATCGGCCCGGCCTGCATCGACGTGTGGATTTCGTCGCCGGTGCGGTCGAGGAAGCCGGTGTTGATGAACGCAATCCGCCCGCTGACCGCCTTGATGCACGCGGCGAGGTTGGCCGAGGTGCGGCGCTCCTCGTCCATCACCCCGACCTTGATCGCGTGCCGCGCAAGACCGAGCAAATCCTCGACCGCATCGAACAAGGCGTTGGTCAGCGCGGCTTCTTCGGGGCCGTGCATCTTGGGCTTGACGATGTAGATCGACCCCGCACGGCTGTTGCGGCGCACGCCGTTGATGTCGTGCAGCCCGATCAGGCTGGTGACGATCGCGTCGAGGATTCCTTCGGGCGATTCACCGCCATCGGGCAGGCGCACCGCGGGCGTGGTCATCAGGTGACCGACGTTGCGCACGAACAGCACCGCACGACCGGGCAAGGTAAAGGCGCTGCCGTCGAGGGCGGTGTAGCGGCGATCGTCGTTGAGCTTGCGGGTGAGTTGCTTCCCGTCCTTGTTGAACGTTTCGACCAGATCGCCGCGCATCAGCCCGAGCCAGTTCGCATAGGCCGCGACCTTGTCCTCGGCATCGACGGCGGCGATCGAATCCTCGAGGTCGACGATCGTGGTGATCGCGCTTTCGAGGATGACGTCGGCGATTCCCGCCGGGTCGGTCCGGCCGATCGGATGTTCCCGATCGAATATCACTTCGATGTGCAGGCCGTTATGTTTGAATAGAAGGTTGTCGCCAGCTCGGCCGACAAACTGCATCGGATCGGCGAGCGTTGGATCGCCGGCCAAGTCAGCCCACGATCCACTTTCGAGCGGCACGGCACTATCCAGGAATGCCTTGGCCCAAGCGATCACCTGCGCGCCGCGATCAGGGTCATAGCCGCCCGGCCTGGCCGCACCCGGCAGCGCGTCGGTGCCGTATAGCGCGTCGTAGAGGCTCCCCCAGCGCGCATTGGCGGCATTGAGCACGAAGCGCGCGTTGAGCACTGGCACGACGAGTTGCGGCCCGGCGGTGGTCGCGATCTCCGGATCGACATTCTCGGTCGTGATGCGGAATGGGGCGGGCTCGTCGACCAGATAGCCGATCGATCTCAGAAACGCCTGATATTCAGTCTGGTCGATCGGCAAGCCCGCGCGTTGCGCGTGCCAGCCGTCGATCTCCGCCTGGATCAAGTCGCGCTTTTCGAGAAGCTTCTGGTTCTGTGGTGCGAACGTAGCAAAAATATCCGCCGCGCCCGCCCAGAAGGCGTCGGCCGCGATCCCGGTGCCTGGCAAAGCACGCTGCTCGATGAAATCGGCGAGCTCGGTCGCGACCTGCAACCCGTGACGATCAGTGAAACCTCCGGACACGCACAACTCCATTCAGCATGAGTGGGGAGGAGCCGTGCCAATACACCGACGAGCCAAGCCGTCCACCGGGAAATTGCGCTTGCCGCTCGCGTCAACCGGTGGCTATCTGCAACTCAAATAGAGGAGAGGCTGGATGGCGGAGGCATATATCGTCGCGGCGGCGCGGACCGCGGGCGGGCGGCGCGGCGGCAAGCTCAAGGACTGGCACCCGGCCGATCTCGGCGGCGCAGTGCTCGACGCGCTGGTGCAGCGTTCGGGGATCGACGGCGCGGCGGTCGAGGACGTCATCATGGGCTGCGTGATGCAGGCCGGCGAGCAGTCTGCGCACATCGGGCGCAGCTGCGTCATGGCGTCGAGCCTGCCGGATTCGGTGCCCGCGGTGTCGATCGACCGCCAGTGCGGGTCGTCGCAACAAGCGATCCAGTTCGCCGCGCAAGCGGTCATGTCGGGGACGCAGGACATCGTCATCGCCGCGGGCGTCGAGAGCATGATGCGCGTCCCGATGGGTCTCGCCAGCTCTGCCCCGGCGCAGCTCGGCATCGGCGTCGGGCCGTGGTCGCAGAAGATTAAGGACCGTTACGGTGTGCCCGGTTTCAGCCAGTTCGTCGGTGCCGGCATGATGGCGCAGAAATACGGGTTCAGCCGCGAGGAGCTCGACGCCTTCTCGCTCGAAAGCCATCGCCGCGCGGCGGCCGCGACGCAGGCGGGCGCGTTCAGGGACGAGATCGTGCCGATCGCGATCGTCGACGAGGAAGGCAACGAGTCGTTCCACAGCAGCGACGAAGGCATTCGCTATGACGCGACGATGGAATCGCTGGGCGCGGTGAAGGCGCTCGGCGAGGGCAGCGTGCTGACCGCGGCGTCGGCCAGCCAGATCTGCGACGGATCGTCGGGCGTGCTGATCGTCAGCGAACGCGCGCTCAATGATCACGGCCTGACGCCGCTGGCGCGGATCCATAATTTGACCGTGACCGCGGGCGACCCGGTGATCATGCTCGAGGAACCGCTTCCCGCGACGCAGCGCGCGCTGCAGCGGGCGGGGATGAAGATCGAGGATATCGACCTGTACGAGGTCAACGAGGCATTCGCGCCGGTGCCGCTCGCGTGGCTGCGGGTGATCGGTGGCGACCACGCGCGGCTCAACGTCAATGGCGGCGCGATCGCGCTGGGTCATCCGCTCGGCGCGTCGGGCACCAAGCTGATGACGACGTTGCTCCACGCGCTGAAGGCGCGCGACAAGAAATGGGGGCTGCAGACGATGTGCGAAGGCGGCGGGATCGCCAACGTGACCATCGTCGAGCGGCTGTAGGATCAAAACAACCCGTGCTCCCGCGAAGGCGGGAGCCCAGGGTCACGAGCGTTATCGTCCGTGATCTGGACCCCTGCTTCCGCAGGGATACGAGATAGGAGAGGACAAGAAATGAAGCTCGATAATTCGGTAGCCGCGGTCGTCACCGGCGGCGCTTCCGGCCTCGGCGCCGCGACCGCACGCACGCTCGCGGCGAAGGGCGCCAAGGTCGCCATCTTCGACATGCAGGCGGAGAAGGGCGAGGCGGTCGCCAAGGAAATCGGCGGTATCTTCTGCGAGGTCAACGTGACCAGCGACGAAAGCGTCGACGCGGGTTTCGCCAAGGCGCGCGCGGCGCACGGGCAGGAGCGCGTGCTGGTGTGCTGCGCCGGTACCGGCAACGCGATGAAGACCGCCAGCCGATCCAAGGAAGACGGCAGCATCAAGCATTTCAGCCTGCAGGCGTTCGACTGGCTCATCCAGATCAACCTGATCGGCACCTTCCGCTGCGTCGCCAAGTCGGCGGCGGGGATGCTGACGCTCGATCCGGGCGAGGACGGCGAGCGAGGCGCGATGGTGATGACCGCGTCGGTCGCGGCCGAGGACGGTCAGATCGGCCAGGCCGCCTATTCGGCGTCGAAAGGCGGGGTGGTCGGCATGACGCTGCCCATCGCGCGGGATTTGATGGGCGAGGGCATCCGCATCAACACCATACTGCCCGGCATCTTCGAAACCCCGCTGATGCAGGGCGCGCCGCAGCAGGTGAGGGACAATCTCGCCGCGTCGGTGCCGTTCCCGAAGCGGCTCGGCAATCCGCCCGAATATGCCGCGCTCGCGCTGACGATGATCGAGAACGGCTATTTCAACGGCGAAGACGTCCGCCTCGACGGCGCGATCCGGATGGCGCCGCGCTGACATGCCCGGCCCGCTGACCGGCATTCGCATCGTCGAGCTGGCCGGGATCGGGCCGGGTCCGTTCTGCGGGATGATGCTGGCCGATCACGGTGCGGAGGTGATCCGCGTCGATCGGCCGGGAGCGGGCGGTGATGCGCGTAGCCCGACGACGCGCAACAGTCGCGATCCGTTGTTGCGCGGGCGGAGCAATGTCGAACTCGACCTCAAGTCGCCCGACGATATCGCCAAGCTGCGCGAGCTGGTGAAGACCGCCGACGGGCTGATCGAAGGCTTTCGGCCGGGCGTGATGGAGCGGCTGGGGATCGGTCCCGACGTGCTGCTCGGCGACAATCCCAAGCTGATCTACGGCCGCATGACCGGTTGGGGGCAAGACGGGCCAAACGCGTCCGCCGCCGGTCATGACATCAACTATATAGCCCTATCGGGCGTGCTCGGCGCGCTGGGCCGTGCCGGCGAGAAGCCGACCCCGCCGATAAACCTCGTCGGCGATTTCGGCGGTGGGGCGATGATGCTCGCGTTCGGGATGGTCAGCGGCTTGCTTGCGGTGAAGAACGGCGCGCCCGGTCAAGTGATCGACTGCGCAATGACCGATGGGTCGGCGTTGCTGATGGCGATGATGTGGGGATTTCGCGCGACGGGCATGTGGACCGAGGAGCGTGGGGCCAATTTGCTCGATACCGGTGCGCCGTTCTACGATACGTACGAGACCGCCGACGGCGGTTTCGTGGCGATCGGGTCGATCGAGCCGCAATTCTATGCGCTGCTCCGCGACAAGCTCGGCTTCACCGACGACCCGCTATTCCACGGCCAGTTCGACCGAAGCCAATGGCCCGCGCAAAAGGAGCGGCTGACGACGATCTTCAAGGCGAAGACGCGCGACGAATGGTGCGCGCTGATGGAGAGCACCGACGTGTGCTTCGCGCCGGTTTTGTCGATGACCGAAGCCGCTCAGCACCCGCACAACGTCGCGCGCGGGACGTTCGTCGAGATCGACGGCGTAATGCAACCCGCGCCGGCGCCGCGCTTTTCGGGCTGACGCTGTCTCACCTGGCGGCTTACCGTTTCGATACTGCCCAAGAGGCCGCGACGGCCTCGATCGGATTGCCGCCCTTTGGCGGGATGTAGGTCGGCGCCGCGATCGATTGTTGCGGGCTGGCGTTGAACGCCAGCGGCTCCGCGAGATAGGCTTGAACCTTCGTCCCGTAAGGGATCGTCGCACTGGTCCCGTGGATCAGAAAGCCGAGCCAACTGACCAAGGCGATCGTCGCCACCGAGGCGGCCGTGCCGCTCTTTCCTTCGTCGTACTGATGCCCCTGCAACTTGACGGGTCCCCACGGCGTTTGCACGTACGACAATTTGACGTCGATCTTGCCCTTCTTGCCGAAATGGCCGTTCCGATCGGCACGGGCAATTTCGCCAACCGCGACCGACCCTGCCGGGATCACAACTTGACCGCGAAATATGACGCTTTCCGTGACATCCAGATAGATTTGATCGCCCGACTTGTTGTCCTTGGTCGATACCTGGGTCCGCGTGTTCAACATAATCGGCGTGCCGGCCGGCACGTAATAACGCGGGGCTTTATCGGATGCAGCCGGAAGAGGCTGCCAGTAAACGGTCTCCTGCGCTTGCACGGCGCTGCTGCCGAGTAGCGCGGTAAGTGCCGCAAAAGAGAAAAATCGCATCGAAGCCCCTCGCAATCTGAATTGTGAGGCGTTGGATAAAAGTCAATATTTAACAACGCATTAAACGCCGCGATGGGGCATTTACTTGGTCGTTGTGAAGGCAATAATGGCGCGCCCGGCAGGACTCGAACCTGCAACTCCAAGCTTAGAAGGCTCGTGCTCTATCCAGTTGAACTACGGGCGCGTCGCGGGAGCGCCTAGCGCGGATTGCGGACGGGCGGAACAGTCATCATAACGCGGCGATGACCGAGGGGGATACCAAGCCGCGTGCGGTGCACGCGAACGCGATCCGCGAATTCCGCTATTACGATTTCGTGATGGCGGCGTTCGTCGCGATCCTGTTGCTGTCCAACGTGATCGGCGCGGGCAAGGTCGCGCAGGTGTGGTTGCCGGGCTACGGATACTGGCCGTTCGGTGCGGGCATATTGTTCTTCCCGATTTCCTACGTGATCGGCGACGTGCTGACCGAGGTGTACGGTTATGCTCGCGCGCGGCGGGTGATCTGGGCGGGGTTCGGCGCCGTGCTGTTCATGGCGCTGATGAGCTGGGTCGTGGTGGCATTGCCGCCCGCGCCCGACTGGACCAACCAGACGGCGTACCAGACCATATTCGGCCAGGTGCCGCGGATCGTGTTCGCCAGTTGTTGTGCGTTCTGGGCGGGCGAGTTCGTCAATTCCTACGTGCTCGCGCGGATGAAGATCTGGACGAGCGGCAAGCATCTCTGGACCCGCACGATCGGCTCGACGATCGCCGGGGAGGGGATCGACAGCCTGATCTTCTATCCGCTCGCCTTCTGGGGCGCCGAGGGGTTCACGCACGCGCTGGTAATCAAATTGCTGTTCACGCAATGGGCGCTGAAGGTGGCGTGGGAAGTGTTGCTGACCCCGCTGACCTATCTCGTCGTCGGCGGTCTCAAGCGCGCCGAGGGCGTCGATGTGTTCGACGAGGGGACCGACTTTTCACCGTTTCGAGCGAAGATCTGAGCTAAGTTGACACTAGGTTGACACTAGGTTGACACTGGCGCGGCGCTCCGCCGTTTCCTCTGGCGGGGCGAGTTGAAATCCGATGATGTCAAAGAGCGACATCGACCGTGACTCGCGAAATCCTACATTGCAAGCGCGGCGATCAGGCCGCGACCAACTCCAGCAGCCCCTCGAACAAGCGCCGCCCGTCGTCGCCGCCATGCGCGGTTTCGATCTTGCGTTCGGGGTGCGGCATCATGCCGAGCACGTTGCCGGCGGCGTTGAGCACGCCGGCGATCTGCCGCGCCGAGCCGTTGACGTTGCCGGTATAGCGGAACGCGACACGGCCTTCGCCTTCCAGCCGGTCGAGCGTGTCGGCGTCGGCGAAGTAATTGCCGTCGTGATGCGCGACCGGAATACGGATCGTCTCGCCTGCGGCATAGCGGCTGGTGAACGCGGTTTGCGCATTCTCGACCGACAGCTCGACGTCGCGGCAGACGAAGTTGAGCCCCGCATTGCGCATCAGCGCGCCGGGCAGCAGCCCCGTTTCGGTTAGCACTTGGAACCCGTTGCACACGCCGAGCACCGGCACGCCGCGATCCGCCGCCTCGATAATCGCGCGCATCACCGGCGACCGCGCGGCCATCGCGCCCGAGCGGAGATAGTCGCCGTAGGAAAAGCCGCCCGGCAGCGCGATCAGGCTGGTGCCTGCGGGCAGGTCGGTCTCGGCGTGCCATACCATGTTCGGCTTGCGGCCCATGATCTCCTCGATCGCCACCGCCAAGTCGCGGTCGCAATTGGAGCCGGGGAACACGATGACCGCGGCGGTCATGCCGTCTGTTCCGGGCGCTCGATCCTGTAATTCTCGATCACCGTATTGGCGATCAGCTTGCGGCACATGCCGTCGAGGTCGTCGTCGCTGGTGCCGTCCGCCACATCGAGCTCGATCACCTTGCCGGCGCGGACGTCGTTGATCCCGCCAAACCCGAGGCCCTCGAGCGACTTGTGGATCGCCCTGCCCTGCGGGTCGAGCACACCGGGCTTGAGGGTGACGACGATGCGGACCTTCATCGGCATATCCTGATCGATGGGAGTGAACTCGGCGCCCCTATGACGGCACCGATGGTTCGCCGCAAGCGTTGCGGGTTTCCACCGCCTGATCCCCGTCATTGTCGTTAGGGACGGCTAGGAGTAACGATCCGTCATGTTTACCGCGTTCCGCCGCCGCTATCTCGACGTTCTCGCCTCGATCTACATTTACAACGAGCATCGGGGGTATACGTCGATCGACCGGGTGCTGGAGGCGGTGCGCGTGCGCTGCCCCGACGACCATGTCTTCATCGCCGCCATCCAGAAGCACCGCGCCGACGAGCGCAAGCATTACACGATGTTCCGCCGCTGGTTCGAACTGCAGGGCAAGATGCCGCTCAAGGTCGACCGCGCGCTTGGCCATATCGACCGTTTCGTCGAGATCGTCTTTCGCGTCACGATCGACGATCTCGATACGCAAGCGGTGATCCACAACGACAACATGTTCGAGCGGCTGTGCCGGGTGATCATGCTGACGGAGATGCGCGGCATGAAACAGGTAGACGCGCTGCTCAAATCGCCGCTGGTCAAGGGCGACCCGCTGATGGGGCGCATCTTCAAGATCGTCGAGAAGGACGAGCCGAGCCACTGGCAGCCGTATCAGGACTGGCTCGACCGCACCGGGCGACCGCAGGCCAAGTGGACCGAGAAGCTGACCGATTTCTGGATCCATCGCGAATTGCTGTTCCTCAAGATCCCGTTGGTGTTCCTCAACCCCTGGACGCCGCGCCGCACCGATTGGGCCGACGCGCTGGAGAACGAGCCGGCGCCAAGGCCGCTCGTCGCCGCCTGAACGCATGCGTGTATTGCTGACCGGATCGACGGGGTGGCTGGGGCGCTATCTGGCGCCGATGCTCCGCGTGGCCGGGCATCAGGTGACGGGGATCGACGTCGCGCCCGGGCCGGATACGCAAGTGGTCGGAACGGTCGCCGACCGCGCGCTGGTCGAGCGCACGATGCTGAGCCACGGGATCGAGGGCGTGATCCATGCCGGGGCGCTGCACAAACCCGATATCGTCCGCTATCCGCGCCGGGCGTTCGTTGACGTCAATGTGACCGGCACGCTGAACCTGCTGGAGGAAGCTGTCGCCGCGGGGGTCGAGCGGTTCGTGTTCACCTCGACCACGTCTTTGATGATCACGCAGGCGATTCGCGCCGAGACGGCAACCGAGGCGGTGTGGCTCGACGAAACCAGCGCGCCGCTCCAACCGCGCAACGTCTATGGCATTACCAAGCGCGCGGCGGAGGAGATGTGCCGGCTCGTCCATGGCGAGACGGGCATGCCGGTGGTCGTCTTGCGCACAGCGCGGTTCTTTCCCGAAGACGATGACACGCATCGCGACTTGTCGGGCGAGAACATGAAGGCGAACGAGTTCCTCAACCGCCGCCTGACAGTCGAGGATTGCGCGGCGGCGCATGTCGCGGCGCTGGAGAAGGCGCCGGACGTCGGGTTTGGGCTCTATGTCGTCTCGGCGCCGACGCCGTTCGCGCGTGATGATGTCGCCGAACTGAAGCGAGATGCGCGAGCAGTTATTGATCGTTATTTTCCCGATGCAGCCGGACTCTACACCGCTCGCGGCTGGACGCTCCCAGACAGCATCGGGAGGGTTTACGATGCCGGGTTGATCGAGCGCGAAATGAGATTCCGCTGCAACACCGATTTTGCAGCCGTGCTCACCGCCTTACGTGAAGGGCGCGATAATCCGTTTGAGCACGATGCTAATTATGTTTCCCCAGCGTTTTCCCGTTAACGACTCCCCGGCGAAGGCCGGGGCCCAGTTACGGTTCGCTCGCGACTGGCCCCCGGCCTTCGCCGGGGAGGCATAAAAAGGTGCGTCAGCGTAATTTCATTCCGTAAAATCTTGCTAGCGCGCATCTTTCGGCTAATTGCCACCCCATGGCCCGGCCGCAAACGCTCTACGAAAAGATCTGGGACGCGCATGTCGTCGAGCGGCGCGGCGACGGGACGTGCCTGATCTCTATCGACCGGCATCTGGTCCACGAAGTCACCAGCCCGCAGGCGTTCGAGGGGTTGCGCGCCGCCAGTCGCGGGGTGCGGCGGCCTGACCTGACGCTGGCGGTGCCCGACCATAATTTGCCGACCACGCCCCGCGTCGATGCCGCCGGACAAGCGATCCCGATCGCCGACCCGGAGAGCGCCAACCAGCTCGAAGCGCTGCGCCACAACGTCGCCGAGTTCGGCGTGCCCTATATCGACGCACTCGCCGCCGCGCAGGGGATCGTCCACGTCGTCGGGCCCGAGCAGGGCTTCACGCTGCCCGGCACTACGCTCGTTTGCGGCGATAGCCATACTTCCGCCCATGGCGCGCTGGGGGCGCTCGCGTTCGGCATCGGCACCAGCGAAGTCGAGCATGTGCTCGCGACGCAGACGCTACTGCTCCAGCAGTCGAAGACGATGGAAATCCGCGTCGACGGCGCGCTCGGGTTCGGCGTGTCGGCCAAGGACGTCGTGCTGTCGATCATCGGCAAGATCGGCGCGGCCGGCGGCACCGGCTATGTCGTCGAATATACCGGCGACACGATCCGCGGCCTGTCGGTCGAGGGCCGGCTGACCGTCGCCAACATGTCGATCGAGGGCGGCGCGCGCGCCGGGCTGATCGCGCCCGACCAGAAGACCTTCGCCTATCTCAAGGGCCGCCCGATGGCGCCGAAGGGCGAGGAATGGGACAAGGCGGTTGCGTGGTGGCGGACGCTGCCGACCGATCCCGACGCTACCTACGACGCGACGGTAAGGCTCTCCGCCACCGACATCGCGCCATCGCTGACCTGGGGCACGAGTCCCGAGGATGTCGTGCCGATCACCGGGTCGGTCCCCGACCCTGAGAGCTTCGCCGATCCGTCGAAGCGCGTCGCGGCGCAGAAATCGCTCGATTATATGGGCCTGACGCCCGGCACCGCGATGCAGGACGTCGGGATCGAGCATGTCTTCATCGGCAGCTGCACCAACAGCCGGATCGAGGATCTCCGCGCCGCCGCCTCGGTCGCGAACGGCCGCCACGTCGCCGACGGCGTTCGCGCTTTGGTCGTGCCGGGCTCCGGGCTGGTCAAGCGCCAGGCCGAGTCCGAAGGCCTCGACCGCATCTTCATTTCCGCCGGATTCGAATGGCGTGAGCCCGGATGCTCGATGTGTCTGGCAATGAACCCGGATAAAGTGCCGCCTGGCGCAAGGTGCGCTTCCACGTCGAATCGAAATTTCGTAGGACGACAGGGGCCGGGCGCGCGGACGCATCTGCTGTCCCCGGCAATGGCGGCGGCGGCAGCGGTCACGGGTCGACTAACCGACGTTCGCGAGTTGATGGGGAGGGAGTGATGAAACGCGTTCTCATATTGCTGGTGGTCGGATCGATCCTGAGTGGCGTCGCCGCCTATGCGGCGATGGCGCGGCCTGTGCCGCCGGAAAAGCCGGCCAAGTGAATCCCGTCCGTCGGGTCGAGGGGCGCGCCTATCCGTGGGGCGCCAAGAATGTCGACACCGACGTCATTATCCCCGCGCATTGGCTCAAGACGATTTCGCGCAGCGGGCTGGGCGAGGGCGCGTTCGAAACCGTCCGCGCGCAGCCGGGCAACATCTTCGACGACGAACGCTATGCCGGCGCGCCGATTCTGATTGCGGGCGACAATTTCGGCTGCGGGTCGAGCCGCGAGCATGCCGCCTGGGCGCTCAACGACATGGGCATCACCGCAGTCATCGCGCCGAGCTATTCGGACATCTTTTCGGGCAATGCGGTGAAGAACGGGATCGTACCGGTCGTTCTACCGCAACAGGCGATTGATCGGCTGATCCAGGTGGCGAAGACCGATGAGGTGACCGTCGATCTCGAGACGATGACGGTAACCACGCCCTTCCAGGACCGCTTCGAATTCACCCTCGATCCGTTCCGTCGTCAATGCCTGATGGAGGGGCTGGACGAGGTGGGTTTAACGCTGGCAAGGGATACCGCGATTTCGAAATACGAATCCGCGGTCGCCGTCGAGCGTCCGTGGTTGGCACGGGAGAGAGCGAATGCGGGCTTTGCTATCGAAGGCGCCGGGCGGCCCTGACACGCTGGTGATGGACGAGCTGCCCGATCCCGTGGCGGGGCCGGGCCAGGTCGTCGTGGCGGTCAAGGCGTGCAGCATCAATTACCCCGACGTCCTGATCATCGAGGACAAATATCAGATGAAACCACCGCGTCCGTTCGCGCCGGGCAGCGAAGTGTCGGGGGTGGTCGATAGCGTCGGCGAGGACGTGACCGGGTTCGCGCCGGGCGACCGCGTGTTGTGCACCACCGGCGCGGGCGGGCTGGTCGAGAAGATCGCGGTGCCGGCGGCGGGGCTCTATTCATTGCCCGACGGACGCAGCTTCGAGGAAGGTGCGTCGCTGATCCTGACATACGGCACCACGATCCACGCGTTGCTCGACCGCGGGCATCTGAAGGAAGGGCACACGATGCTCGTCCTTGGCGCGGCAGGGGGTGTCGGGCTGGCGGCGATCGAACTCGGCAAGGCATTCGGCGCACGCGTGGTCGCGGCGGTGTCGTCCGAGGAGAAGGCGGCGGCGTGCCGCGAGGCGGGGGCCGACGACACGATCGTCTATGGCCGCGCGCCGTTCGACAAGGACCAGTCCAAGGCGCTCGCCGAGCAGTTCAAGGCGGCGGGCGGCAAGGGCGGCTACGACGTGATCTACGATCCGGTCGGCGGCGATTATGCCGAGCCGGCGCTACGATCGATCGGCTGGGAAGGGCGTTACCTCGTCGTCGGTTTCCCCGCCGGCATTCCGCGGCTGCCGCTCAACCTGACCTTGCTCAAGAGCTGCGATGTGTGCGGCGTGTTCTGGGGCGCGTTCGCCGCGCGCGACCCGCAAGCCAATCGCGCGCATATCGACCGGCTGTTCCGTCTCTGGAAGGACGGACAAATCGCCCCGCGCGTCACCGAGACGTTCGCGTTCGAGGACGGCGGCAAGGCGATCGCCAAAATGGCCGCGCGGGGCGCGATCGGGAAGTTGGTCGTGAAAATCGCCGACTGATTGATGATCCTCCCCCGCCAGGGGGAGGTGTCAGGCGCAGCCTGACGGAGGGGGAGGTCGGCGGCCCGCCATCGTCTCGCTTACCTCCCCCTCCGTCGCCTTAGGCGCCACCTCCCCCTGGCGGGGGAGGATTAGGATTTTGCACCCCTTTCCATACCGCGATCGCGACCTTATCTCCCAGACCGTAACAATCGGCCAGGGAGCGACCATGACCACCTTCGACGACCGCGAGCGCGCTTTCGAGACCAAGTTCGCGCGCGACGAAGAGATGGCGTTCCGTGTCATTGCTCGGCGCAACAAGCTGCTCGGGCATTGGGCGGCGGGGCTGATGAAGCTGACGCCGGAAGAAGCCGACGGCTATGCCAAGGCAGTGATCCAGGCCGAGTTCGAAGAAGCCGGCGACGAGGATGTCGTGCGCAAGCTGCTCGGCGATCTGACCGCGGCGGGGGTCGATGTCGACGACGCGATGGTCCGCAAGGCGATCGAGGACCAGGCGGTCGAGGCGCGCCGCCAGTTGATGGAAGCGAAGTAAGATGCCGATGGCCGCGGCGGATATCGAGGCGTTGATCGTCGCGGGGATTCCCGGTGCGCGCGTCGAGATCACCGACCTGGCCGGCGACGGTGACCATTATGCCGCTCGCGTGGTCAGCGCATCGTTCGCCGGATTGCCCCGCATCAGACAACATCAGGCCGTCTACGCCACGTTAGGCGACCGCATGGGCGGCGTGCTGCACGCGTTGCAGCTCACGACCGCCGCCGAGTGAAGGAGTTTTACCGATGACCGACCCAACCCAGGACCGTATCGCCGGCATCGTCAAGGGCGCAGACGTCATGCTGTTCATGAAAGGCAGCCCCTTATTCCCGCAATGCGGATTTTCGAGCCGCGCCGTCGCGATCCTCAACCATCTGGGGGTCGAATTCGAGAGCACCGACGTGCTGCAGGACCAGGAAGTGCGCCAGGGCATCAAGGCGTTCAGCGATTGGCCGACCATCCCGCAGCTCTACGTCAAGGGCGAGTTCGTCGGCGGATCCGACATCATGATGGAGATGTACGAGAGCGGAGAGCTTGCGCAACTCTTCGCCGATCAGGGCGTTACGCCAGCGTAATAGAGTAAAAGGGAGGGCTTCGTGCTCCTCAATGGTGACTTTCCGCGGCGGCCGGGTACGGCCGGCCCGCTCATTTTGTGCGACCTGACGCAAAGCTATGCGCCGTCCGGCGGAGGCGGGATCAGCACCTATCTGCGCGAGAAGCGCGATTACGTGCTGACGCACACGCCGCATCACTTGCTTCAGATCGTGCCGGGGCCGGAGGATCGGATCACCGTCAACGGTCGGCACATCTTCGCCGAAGTGGCCGCCCCCCCGGTGCACGGCAGTCCGAATTATCGCTTCATTCTGCGGACGAAAGTGGTGCGCGACATCCTGGCGCGGTATCGCCCCGACGTGATCGAATCGCTGTGTCCCTGGGTGCTGCCCTGGACCGCGATCAATCATCGCAAGGCGTTCCCCGATACCACGCTGATCGCCGGCTACCGCACCGATTTTCCCAACGCGCACGTCTATCGCGTCGGGAAGGCGAAGTTCGGCGAGACGATCGGCCGCGCGCTGCAATGGCTGAGCTACGGCTATGCCGAGATCACGTATCGCGAGTTCGACTGGGTCTATACGCTGAGCGAGGATGCCCGTGCGGCGCTGGCGCGACGCAAGATCACGCGCACCGACGTGCTGCCGCTCGGCGTCGATATCGAGATGTTCGGGCCGGACAAGCGAGACCCGACCTATCGGCTGGAATTGGGCCTGCCGGGCGACGGCCCGCTGCTGATCTATGCCGGCCGCGTCGACAACGAGAAGCGCGCCGACCGGCTGATCGACATGTTCAAGAAACTGCCTGCCGATTTGGGCGCGGCGATGGTGATGATGGGCGACGGCAAGCTGATGTCGCGGCTCCAGTCTGAAGCCGCTGGCCTGCCGGTCGCGTTCCCGGGGTTCGAGAAGGACCGGGCCGAACTCGCCCGCGCGTTGGCGTCTTCTGACCTCTACGTTTCGGCGATGGCGGACGAGACGTTCGGCATTTCGGTGCTTGAGGCGCAGGCTAGCGCGCTGCCCGTGGTCGGCGTCGCGTCGGGCGCGATGCCCGATCGCGTGCCGGCGGGGCTGGGGCTGCTCGGCCCGGTCGATGACACGACGGCGATGGCGGACAATGTCCTCGACTTGTGGCGCGACGACCATGAGGCGATCGGCGCCGCGGCCCGCGCGCACGTCGAGGCCAATTTTAGCTGGCGACGGACGTTCGAGCATTTGCTCGGCCACATCTATCCCCACGCGATGGCGCACGCTGCGGCGCGTGTCGGGTCGGGCAAAGGCTGGCGCTTTCCCGGCATGCCGCATGACGAACGCGTGCCGGTGGCCGCGGAATAAGGTGATAGTTGAAAGGGCCGGGTGAGGGTGGACCGGCGCGAGATCGGGGGAAGCGCCGGTCCACCCTGCTGAAGCGGGAAACCGCTCGGGCACGCGATACTCTGCAGTCCGCATGCCAAGTTGGGGTGCGCGAGGATTTACGTGGGTTACAGTGGTTAACGGTCAAAATCCGATCGGCGTGCCTGTAAGGATTTCCGACGATTCCTAGCTCTCGAATCGAAGGGGGCCAGAAAATCGATCGGTCGTGATTGCTCGACGGTCGTTGCCATGCCAACTGGCGAACGATGCTCCGTCTCCTAAGCCTTATCCTCCCGCCGCTCCTGTTCGCCGCAACGTCGGCGCGAGCACAACAGGAGGACGCGCAGGCCTGGGAGCAGATCAACGTCGTGATCCCGGTCGCGCCGCGACTACGGCTGACGCTGGAAGAAATTGCACGGATCAGCGACCGACAGGGCGGCCTCTATACGACGGAGTTTGGCGGGCTCATCGGATTGCGCGTGGCGGACGGCGTCGAGCTCGGCATCGGTTACCGTCGCGTCGGCTTCTACAACGGCAATACGTCGGCGGACGAAAATCGCTTCCGCCAGCAAATCGTGCTGACCAGCGGGCGTTTCGCCGGTCGCCTGCGGCTCGACGAGCGGTTTAATCCTCGGGGCAGCGAGATCGGCTTCCGCATACGCCCACTCATCCGCTACAATTTGCCGGTCGGTCAAACGCGCCTGAAGCTCTTCGCGAGCCACGAGAGCTTTCTTCTGCCGAACAGCACCAACTGGGGTCAGCGCGCCGGCTATGAGCGGATGCGGAACATCGTGGGATTGAGTTTCCCGCTCGGCAAAGCGGTGACCGCAGACGTCGGTTATCTCAACCAATACCGCTTTGCCCGCGGGGGAGCGCGCGCGCAGATGGATCACGCGCTGAACATCCAGTTGACGGTGAACCTCGGCACGCTCGGCGTGGCGGGGCTTCACGATTGAGGCTCCAGCGGGAGGGTGGAGCGGGGTGCTCGGTCATTCATGGGACCGGCCGGCATCGGCGCCGCGCGGTAAATACGCGTTTACGTTGAGTAGGGGTCGACGGCCCCGTCTAACCAGACCATTGTTTCTCAGCGATGTTTATGCGTTTCAGCCCCAAATCGAGCCCCGCCATCCCGCCGGGACGGCGCGTGTATGCGATCGGCGACGTTCACGGCGAAGGTGATCTGCTGCGCCGGGCGCTACGGCTGATCAAAGCGGACAGCATCGCGCGACGCGACGGCGCCGTCACTTTGGTGTTTCTCGGCGACATTATCGACCGGGGGGCCGACGCGGCCGATTTGCTGCGAACCTTCGCCAGAATGAACGCGGAGCATGTCGTGGTGCTCAAGGGAAACCACGAAGCGGCGTTGGTAGACGCCTATCTTGGCGACCACGAAGTCCTGAGCGAATGGCTCCCGTACGGCGCGGCCGCCACGCTCGCCGGGTTCGGAATTACCCAGGAAGAGATCGACTCGACGCCCGCCACGCTCGCGGCGGCGCTGCAGGCGCGCATCGATCCGGATCTCATCGATTGGCTCGACCGGTTACCGACGGCGTGGGAATGCGGAGATTATTACTTCACGCATGCCGGCGTGCGGCCTGGCGTGAAACTTCACAAACAGAACGAGCGCGACCTGCTCTGGATCAGGGAGCCGTTTCTTTCGAGCCGACGGTGGCACGGCAAGGTGGTCGTCCATGGGCATACGGTCGAGCCGGGAGTTCCGTCGCTCGGCGGTAACCGGATCGGCGTGGATACCGGTGCGCATGAGCACGGCGTGCTGACCGTATTGGGTCTGGAAGGTGGGCGCCAATGGCTGTTGCAATCCGTAGCGGAGCAGCCGGAACACGCATCGATCCTTCCGATCACGGAGGGCGGTTCGATCCTGGAAGACCAAGCGCCGACACTAGATATCGGAACGCTGATCGCCGCCATCGTCGCGCCGGAACCCCTGCCGCCGGAAACTGCTCTGCTGCTCAAGACCCCTTCCGAGGGATCGCTCGGGCTGCGCGTGTTGCCGAATCGAGCAAAGGGCATGGGCAGTCGGGGCGTTGCTGCGGCGGGGTTCGCGCTGGTTGCGGCCGTGGTCGGAGGAGCAATCGCGATCGGCTCACGGCCGCCGCCGAACGCAACGGGTAACGTATCGCTCTCCATCCCCGATTTATCCGGCAGACAGACCTATTCCGCACCTGCCGCTGCCGCGGCTCCTTCGACCAGATATCTCGCTGGAAATAAGAGCCGCGCTCGACCCAGGACGAGCCGACCTGCGAGTGATCCGACGACGCCGGACGTTGCGGCAGCCAACTCTGCCGACGGATCATCGCCAAGGCTTTACGGCGCCGAGCTGGAACGAGCATTGGACGGAGATCGCCTCGCCACGCGCCAGCTCAACCAGGATGAGCTGTCACGCCAGCCGTCGCCTTCGCCATCGCCGTTGCCGAACCGATAGCTCCTGTCTCCGACAGGTTCGAAAATTCCGGCGCTTGACTACGCCCGTAATCACTGCGATTACGGCCGTAGTCATAGCGGGAGTGAGTCGTGGCCGAACGGATCAGCGATGCCGAACATGCGGTGATGGAGGTGTTGTGGGAGCAAAGCCCGCTAAGCGCCCAGGATGTCGCCGAGCGCGTGCCCGCCGAGCGCGACTGGAGCGCGAACACGGTCAAGACGTTGCTCGGCCGGTTGCTCGCCAAAAACGCTATCGCGCATGAGGAGGACGGGCGCCGCTATCTCTATCGTCCGATCGTCGAGCGGGAGGATTATGTCGCGGGCGAATCGCGGCGGTTGATGGACCGGCTGTTCGGCGGCAAGCTGACTCCGCTGGTCGCGCATCTCGCCGAACGCGACGAATTGACCGCGCAGGACATCGCCGAGATCGAGGCGTTGCTGAAGGATCTCAAGTCGTGATCGCCTGGCTGATCGAGGCGCTGATCGCCTCCGCGATGCTGATGGCGGTAGTGCTTGTCGTCCGCGCACCGGCTCGCCGAGCGTTCGGGCCGAACGTCGCCTATGCGCTGTGGGCGCTGCCCGTGATACGGTTGGTGTTGCCACCTCTACCGCAGCTTCCCGCGTGGCGCGATGCGGCCGCACCCGTGCTGGCGCAACGCGCGAGCGAAACGCTGACCGTTTACGTGTTCGAGCCGCTCGCCGGCTCGGCCGCCGCGCCTGCCGCGCTGTTTCCTGCGCTCGGCTTACCCTTGGCCGTGCTGTGGGGCGTCGGCGCGGCGTTATTCCTGTGCTGGCACGCGGTCAGCCATCGGCAATTCTGCCGGCGGATGATCGCCGGCAGCACGCGGACCGAGCGCGCCGGCACGGTGGACGTCATCGAGACCGAGGCCGCATCGGGCCCGCTCGCGTTCGGCATCTTCCGCCGCTACGTCGCGTTCCCGCGCGATTTCGCCGAGCGCTACGATGCCGATGAGCGCGAACTGGCGCTGCTCCACGAGCTTGGCCACCACCAGCGCGGCGACTTGATCGCCAATTGGGTCGCGCTTGCTGTGCTGGCGCTGCACTGGTTCAACCCGCTCGCCTGGCGCGCGTTTCGCGCCTTTCGCATCGATCAGGAGATGGCCAACGACGCGCGCGTGCTCGCCGGCCGGCCGGCGATCGACCGCCACACCTATGCCTGCGCGATCATCAAGGCGGCGCACGGCGGCGCGGTGTCGGCGGCGTGCCATCTCCATACCATTCACGACCTGAAAGGACGATTGAAGATGCTCACCACCGGATCGCGCTCGCGCCT
>JBDSWC010000051.1:0-34746 GCA_039926845.1 Sphingomonas sp.
GGTGGTTAGCCCTGGTTCTTCCGATCCCGTCTCGCCGACTGTGCGCCATACCCTCCTTCGACCGACTACGTCTTCCGACGACCTCTGGTCTTAGCGATCAAGCCGCCACGACCGGAGCCCTGTATTCGGTGCTGTCAGTCCAATGCGAACTCGTCTCTCCACGATGGAGCTAGGTCTTTGAGATTCGCGTCTAGCAGGCGAGCGACTGCCACTCGGCCAGTGCGGCCGAGCGGCGTTCCTTGAAAGTTTGACGATCGACGAGGTGGCGTTCGTGGTTGAAGTGATTGCTGACGTTTGCGTGGACGGAAGCGAACTTTTGTAGCGTCTTCATCCGTCGGAATCTGATCATCGCACGCTCTCGTCGGCGAAACGGAAGATGACTGTTTTCGGCTCGGTTGTTGAGCCAGCGGCCCATTTCACGACGGTCGATATTACCCAGGTCGCGCATCGCGGCGGGGTAGGATCGAAGCCCGTCGGTGATGATCGCGTCGGCAGGGCCGTGGCGCTTCCGCGCCTTCTTCATGAAAGCGAGCGCCGCCTTTTTATCTCGCTTTTTCGTGACATAGCTTTCGAGGATCTCGCCCTCGTGATCGACGGCACGCCACAGGTAACGCATCTCGCCGTTGATCTTGACGTACATTTCATCAAGGTGCCAACGCCAACGACTGAAGTTGCGCATGGGCGAAACGCGCTTGCGCCGGATCTCGCTGGCGAACATCGGGCCGAACCGATTCCACCATAATCGCACCGTCTCGTGGCAAAAATCGAACCCGCGCTGCAACAAGATATCTTCGACGTTTCTGAGCGACAGCGGGAACCGAACGTACAGCATCACGACTTCACGGATCACTTCAGGCGGCGAGTTGAAATACCGAAATGGACTGTACGGTTTGGCTCTCGATTTTCGGCTCATTCGGTCAGAATATCACGCTGCCCTGCGGGCTGCCACGTTCGTCTGACAACACCTGTTCAGTTCCAGCCTGGACGGCAAGACCTTTGTGCCACTCGGTGCGTCGATGCAGACCTTGCCGGGGCGCTGGGTCGGCACGCAGATCGGGCTATTCGCGCAAGCGCCGACGGGTACGCCGGCCAACGTCTCGACGCGCATCGGCTGGGCCGATTTCGCCGATTTCCGCGTGACGCGCTAACCATAGAAAGGTCAGGGCTTTAATAGTTTGCCGATCATCGCCACGTTCTGGCCCGCCGCCAGCCCCCATTGGGCGGCGTCGTTGGTTGAAATCTCGACGATTTCCTCGACCGGTTTGAGCACCGCTGCGCCTGTGATCTTGTTGACCGTCACTGCCTGCTGACGCAATTCGCGGTCGCCATGGCCCATGAATTCCGCCCAGGCGCGGCGAGCGAGCGACGCATCCTTGCGCTGGACCGCAGCATAAGCGGTGAAGCGCGAATGCCCCTGGCGCAGGCCCCTGTCCTTGGCCGCTGCTCCCGTCTTCGCCGTAAATTCCGCCGCCGGCGCGTTGTAGTATTGGCAATAATCGAGCCACGCCTCGCGATATCGAGGCTCGTCGATCAATTCGAGCAATTCGGCGTGCATCTCGAACACCCCAAACGCGCCGTTGAGGTGACTGATCTGGACGGTGTCACCCGGTCCCGTAAAGCGCCCTGTAGCAAGATCGTAATTGGCATAACCGGCGAACCACTGTTTCGGCAGCGCGGCGATCGAGCGCATGCCGGCGACGATCCGGTCGCGCCAGCGCGTGTCGCCGGTCCGCTCCCATTCGGTCAGCCACGCCGCGATCAGCGAGCCCCAGACGGTGCCGAACGACATCATCACCTGCCCCGTGGGCGGCGGCGGCGGAGGTTTGACTGGCAATGTCACCGATCCGACCTTGCGTTCGATCTCTACGCTGCGCAGCACCTGGTCGCTATCAATCAACGCGCGCATCAGATCGCCCGCGCGTTCATCGGCGGTCAGGTAGAAATAGAAGCGGCGATAGGCGGCGTTGGCGATGCGCGGTTGCTTCGAACTGTCGCCCCAATGCTGTACGCCGTGGCGCGTACCGAGCCCCTTGAACCGGCCGGCGTGATAGACGTCGACCTCGCCGGTGTGCCGCGTCATCGCTTCGGCCATGCGAAACAGGTCGGCGCGGCCGGTGCGCAGATAGGCGTACCATAGCCACAGATCGCTCGACAGTTCGCTATTGTCCCACGCGAAGCCGCCGATGTCGTAGCGCCAGACGTGGCGGTCGTTGTCGTAGCTGTGCTGGATGTCCCCGTAGTTCCAGAAACCATACCAGCGCCGCTGCTCGACCTGCCCGAGATAGAAATCGAGTTCGCGCGCGGCGCGGTCCTCGATCTTGGCGAGCGGCGGCGTCGAGCGGTCGGGCGCGCTCCAGACGCCGAACATGCCGGTCGCGTGGACGCGCCCCGGGGTAGGCAGCAGATGAGGTGGAGTAGCGGCGATGCCCGCCATCGCCGCCAACCGTTCCCGCGGCAGGGTTGCGGGCAGCGCCCACAGCCGGAATTCCGTCGTCCGCGCGATCCCCTGCGACGTGCCCCAGCCGGGCTCATAATCCTCGTACGTGACGTCCAAACCGAGATTTTGGTGGTAATAGTCCGGCATTCCCATTTCATCATGATAGAAACGCAGGTCCATCGCCGGGGCATCGGGGCTGTGATACCAGATCGTGAAGCGCGCGACATCGGCGGCGGCATGGCGGATATCGAGACGCACCGGGCAACGCTGCCAGAAATCGCCCATCGCGAATGCCGCACCGCCCGAGGCGCCGCCGACATAGCCAAACCCCGGCGCGCGGCCCGCGGTATCGACGTCGATCCATCCGCAGCCTGGCTTCGTACGCTTGACGATCGTGAAACCATCGGCATTGGGTTGCGACAGCGTGAAGTCACCCCAGGCGGGAATATATTGCAGCTCGTCGCGGATCGTGGCGGGCATCTGCGCGAGCGGCGGCACCGGCTGTCCCGCGACCTGCGCCGCACGGAACGTCGCGCCAGGATCGCGGCGTAATCCGGTCAGCGGCCGCACCGCCTCCCCCCACAATCCGCCTTTCTCGCCACCGAACCGGATATGGCGATCATGAGCTGCGTCGTGCATCGGCACCGCGCCCGACAGGCCGAGACCGCGAATGAAGCGTTTTTGCGGATCACCGTCGAAGATGAGACTGTGGACGATCCGCACCGACGCCGATCCGCTGTAGAAATAGAGCCGCAGCGAAAAAGCCAGCCAGCCGTCGCCTGGGCCGCGATGCTGGCCGTCGATCTTGATCACGGCGCGGACGGGTCCATGCTGTTCGACCGTCACCAGATCAACAATGCCCGCAAAGCGATCGAGCTTCGGTAAGCCATCTTCGTCATCGGGCCGGTCCTGCGCAGTCGCGATCAGGCCGATGCCGCGCAGCACCTCACGCCCGCCAACGGTCGCCGAGGCAATCAACGCGGCGCCGCTGCGCGGAATGCGCCACAGGATATCGCCGTTTGCCACTTCGATGGCCGCAGGTGTTTCGCGTACGCTCACCGGAATGGGCGGCGCGAGCGCGGTGCCCGGTGACAGCGTCAGCGCGCGACTGCGCGCAGCATCGGCGGGAATTGCATGGCCGGTCCATTTGACCGACCCATCCGGCCACCAGGCGAGCGGCCAACTCTGCACGGGCACCGTCCCCTGCCCCGCCGCCGTCAACCGGTAACCGGCGGTGCTGTAGCGCGTGCCGCGCGGCCAAGGCTGTCCCCAGGTCTGGCCTTCATGCACGTCGGGCGGGCTGCCATCGAGCCAGGCGAGGTCTCCCGACGCCGTCACCGGCGCGGCCGGCATCGGCGGCGGTGCGGCGATGCTCTCGCCCGCGAGCGCAACCCCGCCAGCGAATGCCGTGCCGGCAATAAACCCTCGACGATTGACGCGACGGTCGGTCATACACCCTCTCCCTGCCAATCGTTGGCGGCGGTAATTCCAGTTGGATTGCACACTAGATTTACAACGGTATTGTGCAATAGCTGATACGCGATACCAATATCTGACAAAGGGCGGCAGGAGAGAAAGCGTCATGCCCAGGATTACGGCCGCCCGCGTTATCGTAACCTGCCCCGGCCGCAATTTCGTCACGCTGAAGATCGAGACCGACGAGGGCGTGTACGGCCTTGGCGATGCGACGCTCAACGGTCGCGAGCTGAGCGTCGTTTCCTACCTGCAGGACCATGTCGTGCCCTGCCTGATCGGTCGCGACGCGCATCGTATCGAGGACATTTGGCAGTATCTCTACAACGGCGCCTATTGGCGGCGCGGGCCGGTGACGATGGCGACGATCGCTGCAGTCGATACCGCCTTGTGGGATATCAAGGGCAAGCTGGCGGGCCTTCCGCTCTGTCAATTGCTCGGCGGCGCGAGCCGCGAAGGCTGCATGGTCTATGGTCACGCCAACGGCGCAACGATCGACGAGACGATTAAGGCGGCGTGCGACTATCAGCGACAGGGCTATAAGGCGATCCGACTGCAATCGGGCGTACCGGGGCTCGCCACGACCTATGGCGTGTCGAACGACCGTTATTTCTACGAACCCGCCGATGCCGACCTGCCGACCGAGAACGTCTGGTCGACCGAGAAATACCTCCGATCAGTGCCGCCGCTATTCGCTGCGGCGCGCGATGCGCTCGGCTGGGACGTGCATCTGCTCCACGATGTACACCACCGTCTGACCCCGATCGAGGCCGGCCGGTTGGGCAAGGATCTCGAACCCTTTCGCCCGTTCTGGATCGAGGATGCGACGCCTGCCGAAAACCAGGCGAACTTCCGCCTGATCCGCCAGCACACGACAACGCCGCTCGCGGTCGGCGAAATCTTCAACTCGATCTGGGACTGCAAGCAGCTGATCGAGGAACAGCTGATCGACTATATCCGCGCGACCGTTGTCCATGCCGGCGGCATCACCCACCTGCGCCGCATCGCCAGCTTTGCCAACCTGCACAATGTTCGCACCGGCTGTCACGGCGCCACCGACCTGTCGCCGGTCTGCATGGCGGCAGCGCTGCATTTCGGGCTGTCGGTGCCCAATTTCGGCGTGCAGGAATATATGCGCCATACACCCGAAACCGATGCTGTTTTCCCCCATGCCTACAGCTTTGCCAATGGCATGATGCATCCGGGTGAAGCGCCCGGCCTGGGGGTGGAGATCGACGAGAAGCTGGCCGCAAGCTTCGAATACAGGCGCGCATATCTTCCGGTGAACCGGCTCGAAGACGGGACGATGTTCCATTGGTGAAGCCGAGCATCGCCGTCGTGGGACCGGGCGCGATTGGCGGGACGGTGGGGGCGTGGCTTCTTCGCGCCGGTCACGAGGTGACCCTATGCGCCCGTACGCCCTTTGCCGAGCTTGTCGTCGAAACCTCTGGCGAAATATTGCACGCGACACCGCCGATCTGGACTGAACCTGAACAAGCGACATCCGTCGATTGGGTGCTGGTCGCGACCAAGACCTATGCCGTCGCAGGAGCCGCCGCGTGGCTCGATGTGCTGGCGGGACCGGACACAAAAGTCGCGGTGTTGCAGAACGGGGTCGAGCATGTCGCCCGCTTCGCGCCGTTCGTGCCGGTCGATCGACTCCTTTCGGTCGTGGTCGATATTCCCGCCGAGCGCGATGCGCCCGGCCATATCCGCCAGCGCCGCAGCGGCACTATGCTGGTGCCGCCCGGCGAAACCGGCCGGGCCTTTGCGGAATTGTTCGGCGACACGGCGATCACCGTCACTGAAACGGCGGATTTCCCCGGTGCGCTGTGGCGCAAGCTTGCGATCAACGTCGCCGGCGCGGTTTCGGCCCTGGCCGACGAAGGCGGCGGCGTAGCATGGCGCGAATCCGCCGCACGACTGATGCGCGCGCTGGTTACCGAATGCGTCACTGTCGGACGCGCCGAGGGCGCGGTGCTCGAGGACGATCTCGTGGAGGCGGTGATCGAGCATTATCGCCACGGCCATCGCGACGCGATCAACTCGCTGCACGCCGATCGTATCGCCGGCCGGCCGATGGAATGGGATGCGCGCAACGGCGTGATCGGTCGCCTCGGCCGGCAACACGGCATCGCTACCCCCGTAAGCGACGCAGTGAGCGATCTGCTTGCCGCAATCGACGAACGGATCAGCGCGGCAGCGTCGATTCCACCAGCGCCTCTCGTGTGACCGCGTCGATGCGGGTGCAGCCGGTCAGCGCCATCGCCACCCGCATCTCGGCCTCGATGAGCGTTAGCATGTGCGCAACCCCCGCCTCGCCGCGACCAGCCAGTGCATATGCCCAGGCGCGGCCGAGCAGCACGCTCTTTGCCCCCAACGCCAACAGGCGCACCACGTCGAGCCCCGACCGCACGCCGCCATCGGCGAGTACGGTCAGCCGGTCGCCGACCGCATCGGCGATCGGCGGCAGCGCGCGCGCGGTCGACAGCACGCCGTCGAGCTGACGGCCGCCATGGTTCGAGACGACAATTCCGTCCGCGCCCAGATCGGCCGCGGCGCGGGCGTCTTCCGGGTCGAGCAAGCCCTTGATGATCAGCGGACCCGCCCAATGCTTGCGGATAAAATCCAGGTCTTTCCAGCTGACGGACGGATCAAAATTGTCGCGCATCCAGGCAAAGAAATCCTCAAGACCAGTCTTGTCGCCAAGTACCGGCGCGACATTGCCTAGCTGGTGCGGTCGCCCGCGAAACCCGACATCATAGGCCCAGCCCGGGCGTCGCATAGCTTGCCACGTCCGCCGCGCCGCGCCGCGCAACCCCACCGCCCCGGCAAGCCCGGAGCGATAGTCGCGATAGCGCGATCCGGGGACAGGCATGTCGACCGTGAATACCAATGCGGAACATCCGGCATCGCGTGCCTTGGCCATCAGGTCGATCATGAAGCTGCGGTCGCGGATCATGTAAAGCTGGAACCAGAACGGCGCGGCGATAGCGCTCGCCACTTCCGCGATCGGGCAGGCGGAAACCGTCGACAGGCAGAACGGGATACCGGCGGCTTCCGCCGCGCGCGCCGCTTGCACCTCTCCACGCCGTGCGCTCAGCCCCGCCAGACCGATCGGCGCGAGCGCAATCGGCAACGCGAGCCGCCGACCGAACAATTCGACTGACAGGTCGATCGACGAAACGTCGTTCAGGACGCGTTGTCGCAATGCGATGGTTTCGAGATCCGCGATATTCCGGCGCAGCGTCACTTCGCAATATGATCCGCCGTCGATATATTCGAACAGGAAATGCGGCAGCCGGCGACGCGCCAGTTCGCGATAGTCCAGGGTAGACGCTGCCTTCGCCATGCGCGCTATTGCAGGTTCACGAACGCGCCGCCATCGACCAGCAACGACGCGCCGGTCACATATTTGGCAAGGTCGGACGCGAGGAAGACGATCGGACCCGCCAGATCGTCGGGCTGACCCAGGCGTCCCAGCGGAACACGTCCCTCCATGTAACGCCGCTTCTCATCGTCAGCGAGATCGTCCTTGTTGATGTCGGTCAGGATCGTTCCAGGCAGCACCGAGTTGCAGCGGATACCGTATTTGCCCAGCGCGATCGCGGTGGATTGCATCAGCGAATGCAGCCCCGCCTTGGTCGGCGTGTAGTGCGTCTGATATTCGCCGCCGACCAGCGCCGAAATCGACGATACCGCGATGATCGCGCCACCATGGCCCTGCGCCACCATCTGGTTGGCCGCCGCCTGAACCATGAAATAGGCGCCGTGCAGATTGACCCGCATCGTCCGTTCGAACGTCTCGACCGGCATGTCGAGAAAGGCGTGGAAGGGGCAGATGCCGGCGTTGTTGACGAACACGTCGATCTTGCCGAATTCCGCCACCGCGGCAGCGATGAAGGCCGTGGCTGTCGCTGGGTCGGCGACGTCCCCCTGAACGAGAAGTCCGCGACGCCCGAGCGCCTCGATCTCGGCGACGCAGCTTTGCGCGCCCGCCACATCGCGCGAGAAGTTGACCGCGACATCCGCGCCATGTTGTGCCGCACCGATGGCGGCGGCACGCCCGATTCCGCCGGACGCGCCCGTGACCAACACCGTCTTGCCGTCCAGCAACTTCACGCTTTTCCCTTCCTATTTTCGAGGTCGTTTCTTGCCAGACGCGACGCCCGGAACGCCGGTCCACCCAAGGTCATGGCTGATCGCTCTCGCCGCTTCACACACGTCGATTGTCAACGCCATCATGCGCTCGTCCGTCATATATTGCGCGGCGCTCGATACGCTCAGCGCGGCAGCGATGCGGCCGCTGGCATCGCGAACGGGGGCCGCGACACAACGAATCTGATCCTCGTTTTCCTCGAGATCGAAGGCATAGCCGTCCGCGGCATAGCGACTCATCCGCTGCAACCAGAGCGGGAAGTCAGCGCTTCGCTGTCCGCGCGGATCCTCGCTCTTGAATACCCGGCTCCACTGCGGGGGATCGCCATCGAGCAGCAGTGCCTTGCCGAGGCCAGTCGAACTGAGCGGCTGGCGCTCGCCGATCCGGCTGCTGATCTCTACCCGGCGACGTCCGGGTATCTTATCGAGATACAGCGCGCGGGTCCCATCGAGTACGCCCAGATGGACGGTGTCTTCGGTCGCCGCCGCCAATGCTTCGATATGCGGGCGGGCAAGGCGGACCACATCCACATCATCCTGCGCCAGAAAGCCGAGCTGGATCAGCTTGGGGCCTAGCCCATAACCGTGGCGGGGAACGAAGGTCAGGTACCTTCGCTCAACCAAGGCATTGGCCAGGCGATGCGTCGTCGAGCGGTTGAGGCCAAGCCGTTTGGCCAGGTCGATCAGCGTGATCGGGCCTTCTGAAACGGCCTCCATCACATCCAGGCCGCGCAGCAACGTCTGGCTGCCGGACGTCTGGGGCTCGACGGGCTTATCCGTTTCTTGTTCTAGGGTCATCGTATCTGCCATCGATCGCTGCTCGCGCCACATAGGGAAAGTGTGGCCGGAACCGGCCACCGGCGCGCAGTATCAAATAGTGAGACGCTCGCCTAGCTTCCGCAACGATCATGTCACGTTATTCCTGCCCCACAGGCGATCGTACTGCCAGCCTGAGAGGCTTTCGACCACGCGCCGGCTCGCGTCTGAGGTTGGTTCCGCCTCGGGATTGCGGCGAAGATGCTCGATCTCTTGCATCAGCACGGCGTGTGTTCCAGGATCGAGCCGGAACCGCAGCGACACGATAAAGCCGAAGGCCAGCATCGCGAGCGTGCCGACCCCCATTACCACGACGATCGCGGTGATCGCGGTCGGCGTCTGTGTCGTCGCTTTCGATAGGAAGCCGGAGGCTTGCATAACCTGCCCGACAAAGACCACCGCGATCGCCTGCGACAATTTGCGCACGAACGTCATAACCCCGGCGAACGCGCCCTCGCGCCGCCTGCCGGTGACGATCTCATCAACGTCCGCCATGTAATTGTACGTCGCCCACGGGATGTAATTGAGCGCGCCCCGGCCAAGGCCGGCGAACACGACCGGCAACCAGAAAAGCGCGCTCGTCGCCCGATAGCCGGCGCCAAACATGGCGATGAAGATCACCACGCCGATCGCGAAGCTGCTCGCGGCAAGCCGGTAAGCCAGACCGGGCGACAGCCGCAACGCGAAGTTGATGGCAACCGCGACCGCGACCAATTGCACCGCATAAGTCACGCCGACCAATTGCGCCACAATTTCAGTCGATCCAGCCAGCGCGAAGATTACAAAAAAGGTGAAGGCGGCGTTGTAGATATCCTGACTGATATAGCCGCCAAGATACATGCCGAGATGCAGCCGGAAGGCGCGGATGCGGAGGGTCGAGAACAGGTTGCGGTAGAGCCTGACGAACGCGTCGCGCAGCCCCGGTCGCTCCGATCCCTCGTCGTCCAGCCCCGGTGGACGAGCGCGTTCCCAACTGAAAGTGTAGAGCAAACCCGCCGCGAGCATGAACATCGCCGCGAAGATGATGCCCATGTAAAGATAGGTGTCGGGCGAATCCGGCCCGAGTCGGTGGATGAGCCGGCCGGGCAGGAAGGCCGCTGCAATCGCCGATATCTGCCCGCAAAAGATTCGCGCGCCAGCCAGCTTTGCTTTCTGGCGATAATCGGTCGTCATTTCCGAGGCGAGCGTTTCGAAGGGGATGATCTCCATCGCATAGACCATCTCGAACAGCACATAGGTGACGAGGTAGTAGGCGAACGACTGCCCCGAGACCCACATCAGCGCGAACGACGGCAGCAACGGAATCGCCGCAAGAATGAAGAATCGCCGCCGCCCGAAACGGCGCCCGAGCCAGCTGCGCCCGAGATTGTCCGAAAGATAACCAACCAGGGGACTGGTGATCGCGTCCAGCAGGCGCGCGATACCGAAGATCAGCGTCGCCTGTCCGGCGGATAGGCCGCAAAAGCTGGTGTAGAAGATCAGGATCCAGGTGCTGACGACGGCCATCGAACCCGCGCCGAGCACGTCGTTCGAGCCATAGGCGGCATAGGTGTACCAACGCAGACGCCGTGGCGCGGGTGTAGCGGCGCGATCGGTCATGCGCGCCGCAGCCTGAATACATGGGCAGGCTGCGGCACAGCCGGCGCCTGCGGCAAGGTCAGTGTTATGCCGTTCTCGTCCTGCGCGAACGCCACCTCCCCTGCGCCGAGCAGATCGACGCGCGCAACGCGCTCGCCCGCCAGCTCCCGCATCCGGATGCCGCCAGCGGGCCAGCCCAGCACCGTCGCATAGAGCGTGTCGCCCTTCACGGCATAGCGGATGTCGGCGGCCGTGTACGGCTTGCTTCGGCCCTCGCCGAACGCGCCGGTCACCGGCTGGGTCGGACCTTCGCCGAACGCGCGATAGGGCCGCGTATCGTAGATCGACTCGCCGTTGACCGCCATCCATGCGGTGAGATCGTCGAGGATCGCGCGTTCGTCGCTGTCGATCGTTCCGTCGGGTTTGACCGGCACGCTGAGCAGCAAATTGCCGTTCTTCGACACGATATCGACCAGCCGGTGGATGACCGTCGCGGCCGGCTTGTACCGGTGCTCGTCGAAAATCTTGCGATCGTAATGCCAGTCGCCGATGCAGCTGTCGGTCTGCCACGGCTGCGAGTCGATCTCTGCGCGAACCCCGCGCTCGACATCAGCGACGACCGCAGCGCGACGTTCGGGCGGCACTTCCTTGACGTTGAGAACAACCTCCTGACGCCCGCCGTGCCAGCCAAGCCCCGCATTGTAATAATGCGCCGCCACGTCGAGCCCGGTCTGGCCGAGCGGCAGCCCGGCATCGTCGAAATAGAGCAGATCGGGGCGATAGCTGTCGATCAGGTCGCAGCACCGCGCCGCCCAGCGCGCGACGAACAGCGGGTTGTTGGGCGGCGGCGCCTCGGTCCACACACGATCGTTCTTGGCATGCCAGTCGTTCGCGTCGGCGATTGTGGTGAGGCCGTCGGGGATGACCATGTTGCGGCCCGTATAGAGGTCCTGCGGGTCCAGCCCCTCCCACCAGGTGCCGCGCCCATCGGCCTTGCTCAGCCGGAATGCATCGTAACGCGCGCCGGTGCGCGGCCCTTCCGCGTCATAGCCATAAGCGACCTGCTGCCAGTGCCAGGCATGCGCGCTGTGGTTGCTGACGCCGAAGCGCAAACCCCGTTTTCGCGCTGCCGCCGCCCAGCCGCCAACAATATCCTTCTTCGGCCCGACGCGCGTGGTGTTCCACCCGTGATGACGCGAGCGGTACATGTCGACATTGTCATGGTGGTTGGCCATCGCGACGAAATAGCGGGCGCCGGCGCGGACATAGCGGTCGATCAGCGCATCGGGATCCCAATGCTCGGCTTTCCACCGGCCGATCAGGTCGAGATAGCCGGTATCCGCAGGGTGTCCGTAGGTTGCGAGATGATGATTGTAATATTTGTGACCCCGCTGGTACATACGCCGTGCGTACCAGTCGCCGAATTCGGGCACGCATTGCGGCCCCCAATGCGCCCAGATGCCGAACTTGGCGTCGCGGAACCAGTCGGGTGCGCGGTAGCCTGCGGCCAACGACGACCAGTCGGCGCTGAACGGATTGCGCTTGGCGGCATCGAGCTGAGCGGCGGGCAGCGCCGCTGCGGCGGCCCCCGCACCGATCAGACCGCGCCGCGTCCAGGCCATCAGCGGCAGGTCCGGAGGAACTCGGCCAGCGCGCAGATCGCGAGGCTCTGCCCATAGGGCATCGAGGTGAGCGGGATGTCTTTGTAGAATTGCATCGTCTCGCCCATCGCCGTGCCGAAACTGACCTGCTGAAGCTCCCCGGCGGGATCGATATTGGCGAGCACCGCGCGCACGGCACGGATGCCGACAACCTCATATTCGCGCGGCAGATAGCCTTTGCGCACGGCCTTCAGGATGCCGTAGCCGAAACCGGCCGTCGCCGACGCCTCGAGATAGCTGGTCGGGTCGACGATCAGGGTGTGCCATAACCCGCTTGCGTCCTGATACTCGGCGAGTGCGCGAACCTGGGCCGTAAGCGCATCGAGCAGGAAAGTGCGGAATGCGTCACCTTCGGGAAGGTCGAGCATCTCGACGATCTCGGGAATCGCGATCGTCACCCAGCAATTGCCCCTCGCCCATAACGCACCAGCGAAATTATGCCGGCCCTCGAACGTCCAGCCATGGTACCAAAGGCCGGTCGGGCGATCGACGAGATACTTTATATGGACGAGAAACTGGCGTTTGGCCTCCTCGACATAATGCGGACGATCCAGCAGCAGGCCGATCTTGGCCAGTGGCAACACGCTCATCATCAGCGTGTCGTCCCACATCTCGCCCGGATTTTCGTCGTTGAAGACGATGTGCTGGAACCCGCCCTCCTCGGTCTTGGGCAACCCCGCCGGGTCCATCAGCCATTCGGCCCATTCATTTAGATACGGCAGCCAGCTTGCTTCGCCGGTCCGCTCGTAGAGATAGGCCAGTGTGAGAAACGGCGACATGGTGTTGATGTTCTTGGTCGGCGTGCCGGCGGCGAAACGGTCGCGAAACCAGGCAAGCATGATGTCGAGCGCGCGCTGGTCGCCGGTCTGTTCGAAATACCGGTACATGCCGAACAGGCCGATGCCGTGGGTCCATTCCCAATCGTTCCAGCCCTTGGTGTCGATCACGCGGCCGTCGTCGAGGCGGAGCAAGAACTCGCCCGTCTCGTCCTTGATGTTGACCAGATTGTCGATCAGGCCGGCGATCGCCATCAGGACGGTCGCGCGCGGAATATCGTGCGTGAGCGCGTCCAATCGAAATCCCCTAAAACCTATTATTGGAACTGTAATTCAACATATGGACTCTAGGTAAAGGCCCCGCGCCCGTCAAACCCTTACAAACCATGCCGCCGGGCAAACCGGAGAAAGGCATCCGGCCAGAGCGTCGGGGCGCCGTCGGCTTCGGGTTCCGGGAAACCGTGCCCTCCGCGTTCGTAGATCGAAAGCTCCGATGCAATACTTGCTTTCTGCAACGCCTCGAACATCGCGATACTATTCGCCGGTGGCACGACGGGGTCGTTCGCGGCGCAAGCGACGTAGGTGGGCGGCATGGTTGGCGGCAGGTCGGCATCGGCTGAAAACGAACGGGCACGGTCATCGTCCGCCGCGATGCCCAGAAGCTCGCGCTGAGATTCGGCGTGAGCATTTGGCCCGACCAGCGAAATCACGGGGAAGAACAAGCCGAGCACGGTCGGTAGAGCGGAAAGCGCGTCCGCCGTATCGATCGTGGGATAGGTGATCTGCGCTGCCCGACTGCCGAGGCGTGCCGCAAGATGCCCACCTGCCGAAAAACCGGCCGCCGCGATCCGTGCTGGGTTTATCCCCCATGTTGCGGCACCCTGCCGGATCAGCCGCATCGCGCGCTGCGCATCCTGCAACGGTGCATCGGGGCCCGCGGCCCAGCCATCGTGCGGCAAGCGATAGAGCAGATCGAAGGCGGTAATGCCCCGGCTCGCAAACAACCGCGCTTCGTTGGAGCCGCCCCGACGTAACGCAACCCGGCGATAGCCACCGCCCGCGATCAGCAAGATCGCAGCACCGGTCGGGTTCGCCGCCGGGGTGACGGTGAGCGTTGGCGTCGCGACGTGCGGCCAGGCGATATCGTCAGGCGATCCGGTCGGCGAGCGCCGGACCCATTCGTCGGTGATTTTGAGCCCCGTTCCCCCCGGCGCGGTTCCAGGCCAAAGCCGAAGCGTGACGCTGTCTGCCGCGATTGCCCGGCTTGAGCTTGCCGCCAGCGCGCAGGCGCCCGCCAACAGCATGCGGCGATCGATCGTAATGCTCATCGTGACGTCGGGCTCCGCGTGATGCTTTCGGCCAGCGAGAAGGTTTCGGCCGCGGGTGGCCGCGAAGGATCGAACGGCGGTGCGGTGGCGAGCAGTGCTGCAAGAGAGGGCGGCCCGGCCGCGCGAATCCCCGACGCCACCGCGTTCGCCATCAGCCACGCTCCATAAGCGTCATGGTGGGTAACATCCTTTCCCGCGTCGGCGAAGGCAAGGGGTGCCCGCTCCGGGCCGAGCGCCTCGTAGACCCGGATGCTGGCAGCATTGAGGTCGATCAGCGTCACCTTTTCCTCTTCGGCGACAACCCGCATCGCCGCAGCGTAATCGGCGAGGGTCCGGCGAATGCGCCCGTTGGCCGTGAAATTGTCCCGCTCCGGCGGGGTGACCAGCACCGGTGTCGCCCCGCGCAACCGAACCTCGGCGACATAGGCGCGCAGATAGTCGCGATAGGTCGTCCCGGCCGCGGCATAGGTTTGCGGCCAGGCGAATTTCTGATCGTTGTGCCCGAACTGGATCAGCGCGAAATCACCCGGCCTCATCTGCGCCAGCGCCTTATCGAGCCGATGCTCGGCAAGGAAAGATTTCAAGGTCTCGCCCGATTCGGCATAGTTCGCCACCGCGACGTCCGGGCCGAACAATGCGGGCAGCATCTGTCCCCAGCTCGCATAGGGGGCATAGCGTTGGTCGGTAACGGTCGAATCGCCCAACAGGTATAACGTCGGCACGTCGGCCGGTTCGATCGTCAAGCTCGCGACGTGCGGCGCCGTGCCCAGCAGTTCGAGGGTTAGTTTACCGTCCCAGGTATAAGACCCCTGTTCGCGGGCATTGAGCAGCACCGCATTTCCACCGGGCGCATTGGCGGGTGGGGGCGCAAGTTGTGGCGTGCGTACATTGACGATGAATCGGCGCGTCTCGAAGCTGCCCGGGGGTTCGCGCGCGTCATAGATCATCAGCCTGCGTTGCTCAGCCCTGATCGTAGTCGCCGATGCGGACCGCGCATCGCCAAGCGTGACGGTGACGCGGTAATTTCCCTCGGGCAAGGCGACCGAGAACGATCGCGCGTCGCCGCGTTCGAAGCCAAAGCGGCCGTCGAACGTCCGACCCGTCGTCACCCGCGTTTCGCCGGGTTGCACGGCACCACTGAACCGAACGGCTACGCGGCTGGCCGAGTGCGGCCATGCGCACGACGCGCCACCGGTCGGGTCGGTCACCGTCAGCGCCGGACGCTCGCTCAACACGCGTCGCGCGAGCGGAATGCCGAGCTTCCGCAAGCCGTCCGCGACAATGTTCGCCACGCCCCGCGCGCCAAGTTCGCTGAAATGCGTGTCATCGTCGACGCCGTTTGGGAAGCCCGGCTGGCCGGCACCTGCCACATAATGAAGAAACAGTTGTTTCGAGCCTTCCAGTCCCGCGCGTTCCACCCAACGCCCGGAGAGCGCGTCGAGATCGATCAGCGGCGTGCGCGTTTCGCGCGCCACCTCCCGCACGGCGTCCGAATAATCGGGGAAGCTCGGCATAACCTTGGCGCCGACGAAATTGCGGCGCGTTACTGGGGTCAGCAATATCGGCTGCGCGCCCGCCTTGAGGGCCACGTCGATAAAGCGCCGCAAGTTCACCTCATAGCCCGCAATGTCGACATACCGCTCGGGCTTGGCGGCGTTAGCGTCGTTATGGCCGAACTGGATCAACAGCGTATCGCCGCGCCGAAGCTGTCCGGCGATTTCCTTCAGCCGACCTTCTTCGATGAACGTCCGTGTACTCCGCGCCGCAATCGCGCGATTCTCCACGGTGACGTCGGGACCGAACGCGCAGCGGAGCATCGTGCCCCAGCCTTCCTGCGGATAGCGATCGGGCGGATAGTCCTGAGCGGTCGAATCGCTGACGATGAAGACGCGCGCTGTCTCAAGAGCCGATTGCCGCGCGGGCAGCGACCCGGGACTCAACAGCATGACGAAAAGCGCGAGGGGAAAGATCATTTTCATTGCGGGGCCGCCACCATCCGCACAGGCACACCGCCGCGCACCGCACGAATCGTCGTCAGCCGTACGGCTTCCAGCCCATTCCCGGGCGCACCATCGGACGTCACGGCAAGCGCCAGCACATTGTGCCCGCGATGGTTCAGGATGCCCGCGGGAATCGGAAAGACTCGCTGCGGACCCACATCGGCGATGAATTGTCCCATGTTCCACCCATTAACAAAGATGAGCACCCGGTACGCACCGCGAGAGCGCGGCACCGAAGGATCGCCGATCATCACGCCGATCGTGGCATCCTGATCGGCAGGCACAGCGAGATCGAAGTCGGTCCGATACCAGCGTGTGCCGAACGTCGCGCTTGCGTCCGGCAAGTGCTCTGTCGGCCAGCCGCGATCGTTGAAGGCGGGAAGGTACCAGCCGAACCGCTCACCGTGGAGCCCGCCATTATTGGCAACACCGCGCACCGGATCGGCCAGCGTCTCCCCTCCGGCATTGCCCTGCAGCTTCCAGACAATGGGGACCGCGAAACTACGCTCGCCGCCGTCGAGCGAGGCGGAAATCAGGCCCCGCGGCTCCTTGTGCGTGCCCAGCGCCCGGACGTCCCAATTATGT
Organism: Sphingomonas sp.; assembly: GCA_039926845.1. GTDB lineage: Bacteria > Pseudomonadota > Alphaproteobacteria > Sphingomonadales > Sphingomonadaceae > Sphingomonas. Next base: position 16,813 of record JBDSWC010000051.1, read on the forward strand.
CCATCGTTGCGCACCATCAGCGCGAGAACATGCTCGCCCGGGGTTTGCGCGGCCGCCGGCAACGTGAAACGCGCGACACCGACGGTGATCGGATCGGCCAGCCCGGCGGGAAGCTGATCCTGTCCAACGGGTTTTCCATCGAGCCACAATTGGATCAACCCCGCACCGCCTGCACCATAATGCAGTGTGATCCGGCGAGCCTCCGCGCTGCCGGCAAAGCGCCCGCGATACCAGACGTCCCCGGTGTGAAATCCATGCGGGTCGATCGCGAGATTGGGCTGGCCCGCTGGCGGCGCGATGGTGCTGAAATTGCCCCGCGTCGCGGCGTCGACCCAGCCACGATCGTCATAATCCGGCGCGGATTCAGGCGAGACCGGCGACACGCGCCACGTCGCGGCACCGAGGTCGGGTAGGCTAAATCCGATCGGACCGGGCAAGCTTTTCAGCGCGAGCATGCTGCCGCTTGGCGACTGCGTCGATGCGATGGAACGGCCGTTCCAGTTCAGCCCGTTGGTCGGTTTCGCGGTCCATGCCTCCAGCCCGGATTCGCTCTCCACGTCACCGATCAATGTGAGCCCGCCGCGCTCGATTTTTGCCGATCGCAGCAGCGCGGTTCCCCGCACCAGCGCCCCGTCGCGCCGCCAGAAACGCGCGCCTTCGGCATCGTCGCCGAGCAACAACAGGAGCGGTGCGCGTCCACCGCCGGTGATGCGCACCCGGGCAAGCCCGTTATGGACGTAGCGCAGCGTAAGGTCGCCGCGCACCGCATCGAAGGAGCTCGTCGCCTTTCCGTCCAGCACGGTAACCGCCGGTGGCGACGTGTACCGCAACACGGTTTCACCCTCCTCCCCTTTCCGGCCATGGAGCAATATCACGTCGCCGGGCTCGGTGCGCAGCGTCGTCTGGACTTCCGAGGTCGAGTAAACGAGCCGTTGCCGTTCGAGATTTACCCCTGCGACCAGCCATTTCGCGTCGAACCCGTCGAGCCGCAGCGCAAAGCGATATGTGCCATCCGGCAACGCCGCGTCGATCATGAAGCGGTCGTCGGTCGCCGCATTCGACGGCTGGTGCGTCACCATCAGAAACCGGGCGTCCGTGTCGGGGTTGCGATTGTGATAGATCCGCACGGTAGGCGACGACGCCGTTGCGCCAGTAGCGGGGCCCATTTTGGCGAGGTCGGGAATTGCCGCGATCATCTCGCCGAGTTGTTTCAGAACCGCCGCCTTGGGCCGCAGTCCGCGCGCCTCGTCGATCGCCGCACCGTAGTCATAGCTGGTATAAACCACCGGCGCGGGCAGCCAGCCCCAGCTTGTGCCGCCATAGGCAATGTAGAAGTTTTGCAGCGTGATGCCGTTGGCGAGGTTGGTGCCGTAGAACACGCGCTCATAGGCGCCACCGCGCTGCTCAGCGGTACAGTCGTACAGCCCGTTCGATCCCCAATGGTCGAACCAGCCGCCGGCATATTCGGCCAGAAACCCCGGCGTTTCGGGTGAAGCGCTGGCACCGCCGCGCGCCCCGCCCGGCCCGTACCAGCCGAAATCGGGCGCGGGCACGTCGCGGGTCACGCGGCCATCGACGGTGCATGAACCCCCCGGATAGCTGTCAAAGCCGTAGAGATCGACCGGCGCCTCGATCGTGCCGGCGACGCCGCTGCCTGTGGGCACCCAATAGCCGTTGCGTCCCTGATCGTTATGAAACAGCGGCACAGTGATCCCGTCGGCGCGCGCCTTGGCGGCAAGGTGTGCAATGTACCGCGCCTGCGTGGCATTGGTCAGCGGCAATTCGTTTTCGAGTTGATACAGGATGACGCTTCCGTTTTTCTCGCCAAACTGATGACGAGCAATGATCGCATCGATCGCGGAGAGCCATTCGTCGGCGGCGGCGAGGTAATCGGGATCGTCGGTGCGCGCGGTGGCGCGCTGGTTGACCAGCCAGCCGGGAAACCCGCCGCGGGTCAGCTCGGCATTCACATAGGGGCCCGCCCGGGCGATGACGTACAACCCTTCCTCAGCGGCCATCGTCAGCACGCGGTCCATGTCGCGAATGCCGCTGAAGTCATACACGCCACGTTTCGGGCTGTGATAGCCCCAGTCGAAATAGATCGAGACGGTGTTGAACCCGCTCGCCTTCATCTTCTGCAGGATGTCGCGCCACAGATCGGGGCTCGGCAGGCGGAACGGGTGGAACTCGCCCGACCAGATGATTTGCCGCTTCCCGTCGATCAGCATTGAATAGCGGTCGAACGCGATCCGGCCGAAGGTGCGCTGACCGGTGTCGGTCGGAGCGGCTGCCAGCTTTGCCGGCGCGGCACTGGCTACCGTCAGCAACACCAGCGCAAGAAATCGGAGCAGCCGCACTACAGCTCAGTCGAGGTGGAACATCGGAACGAGCGGCCATTCGACCGGACGATTGTCCGGCCCGACCTCCATCAAGGGCGCCATATGATCCCACCAGCGTTGCATCACCGGCAATCCCGGCAGAGCGTCACGGCGATGATCCGGTCGCAGCTTGAGCACGGCGAACAGCGCAAGCGTCTCCTCGTCCAGAAAAATCGAATAGTCATGCACGCCGGCGGCGGTCAGCGCGTCCGCCAAATCTGGCCAAATAGCATCATGACGGCGTCGGTATTCGTCAACCATGCCGGGCTTGAGCTGCATCCGGAAGGCATGGGTCGTCATGGCGCAACACTCGCGTTCGCCTTGGCAATCTCGACCGCATAAATGCCGTTCCGCCCTTCCATGTTCGATCGGAATACCATCCATTTTCCATCCGGCGTGAAGTGGATATTCGGCTCCAGCCGATAATCGTGCCGTCCCATGTCGACCAGTTTCTCGGGCACCAGCACGCCCGGCGAAATCAGCCCTTCGGCGCCCGGCGCGTGGATGCCGGCGACGTCGGGGATCGCCCGCGGGCGGAACAGATACAGCCATTTGCCGTCAGGGGCATGCGCGACCATCTCGCTATCGCCGCCATCGCCGGAAAACATCGTTCCGTCCGGCGAGATGTTATAGTGCACCGACCACGCATTGCGTTCGACATTGTACCAGCGCCGTTTTCCGGTCGCGAGGTCATAGCTCGCCAGCCAGAAGACTTCCCCGCGTGGTGTCTGCAGATCGTACCAGATGGCTTTGCCGTCGCGGGACCAGAATTCGTGACCCGCGATCTCCATGTTCATGGTCCGGGTGTGAACCTTGGTCAGTCCGGTACCGTCGATGCGGATCGTCCAGATACGATCGACCTTGTGCCACGGTCCCTCATGGCAGAACATCAGCAGCCCCGGATCGGTCGGCGAGAATTGCAGATGGTTGAGCCAATCGGTCGATTTCAGCACGGTGCGTCGTGCGCCAGTGCGTATGTCGATCGTGAAAATCTCCATCGGGATGCGCGCCTCCAGCCGTTGGTCGAGGCGTACCTCCTTGGCCTCGGCATAGCTCAGCGGTTTGCCGTCGGGGCCATTGGCCGCATAGGCGGCCTGATCGAAGCGCGGATCGCGCGCCGCGGCGCCGGGCTGGAGCGGTTTGACCTCAGCGGCGACTACGCCGGCGAGCAATGTTTCGTCTGCGTTGATCGTGGCGATTCCACCGACCGGCAGGTCGGCGATCTTGTGCGCCTTGCCACTGTCGATATCGGCTGCCCAGATCTGGCTCGGGGCCGCGCCGCCCTGCCCCACGGCAGGCCCACGCACCGTATAATAAACGGTACGCGTCCTGCGCCCCGTAAACAGCAAATCCACCTTGCCCGGCACGATCAGCGACAGCTGCCAGGTTTTCAGATTCACCGCTGCGATGCCAGCGTCGGTGGACACGACCATCTTGTCGCCTTGCGGCGTAAAGCTTTGCTGATGAAAATACAGGCTCGATGCGCCGGGTGCAGTGGAGATGCGGACAACACGGTGCCCCGTCTTGGCGTCGATCCATGTGTTCGATGACGGCGCGGCGGCCGCAGCGCAGCCGGCGACCAGAAACAGCAGCAACATGACGAAAATACGCATCCGGCGATCTCCCAAATCGGCTATGCCGCTACCATCAGATGCTGATCAATTTCGCCGATCATGCTCTTCGGGTTTGACGGCTAGTTTCTCATAGAATAATACATAGTCCCATAAATTGATATTACGCAACAAGGCTTAGGGGAGGATTCGGTGGTTTTGAAGCGGGGGGCAATTTCATTCACCGCCAACCTTTTGCGCGCTTCATGACCCTGCCGCGCATCAAGCATGTTCGGGCGTTCGTCGTCCGCGGCGGCGGCGCGGATTATCACGATCAGGCCGCAGGTCATTGGATCGACGACCATATCGCGACGCCGATGGCGCGCTACCCGGAATATCGCGCCAGCCGACAGAGTTTCGGTATCAATGTTCTCGGGACTCTGGTCGTCGAAATCGAGGCTGCCGACGGCACGATCGGTTTCGCGGTTACAACTGGCGGCGAGCCTGCGGCGTTCATTGTCGAGCGTCATCTCGCGCGCTTCCTCGAGGGTCGCGATCCCGCCGAATATGAGAAAATCTGGGACCAGATGTATTTCTCGACCCAGTTCTATGGCCGCAAGGGCTTGGTGGTGAATGCGATCTCAGGGGTCGATCTCGCTTTGTGGGATCTACTCGGCAAGCTGCGGCAGGAACCGGTGCATGCGCTGATCGGCGGCGCGGTGCGCGACGAACTGTCGTTCTACGCCACCGGCGCGCGGCCCGATCTGGCGAAGGAAATGGGGTTCATCGGCGGCAAGCTGCCGCTACACCACGGTCCGGCTGAAGGCGTGGAGGGGCTGCGTAAAAACTTGGCCGCGTTGGCCGACATGCGCGAACTTGTCGGGCCGGACTTCTGGTTGATGCTGGATTGCTGGATGGCGCTCGACGTCGATTATGCAACCCGGCTGGCTATCGGTGCGCACGAATACGGCCTGAAATGGATCGAAGAGGCGATCAGCCCCGACGATTATTGGGGCTATGCCGAATTGAAGCGCAACGTGCCGAAAGGCATGCTCGTCACCACCGGCGAGCACGAAGCGACACTTTGGGGCTTCCGCATGCTGCTCGAGATGGACTGCTGCGACATCATCCAGCCCGATGTCGGCTGGTGCGGCGGGATCACGGAATTGATCAGGATCAGCGCGCTGGCCGATGCCCATGGCAAGCTCGTTATTCCGCACGGTTCCTCGGTTTATTCCTACCATTTCGTCGCTACGCGCCACAACAGCCCGTTCGCCAAATTCCTGATGATGCACCCAACCGCCGAAGCCGTGGTGCCAATGTTCCACCCACAACTGCTCGACGAGCCGGTGCCGGAAAACGGGCGCATGAGGCTGTCGGCGCTCGACCGGCCCGGCTTCGGCGTCCGGCTCAACCCCGATATTGCCCTACAGCGCCCCTATCCGCATTGAGGATCCCATCAAAATGAAGCTTTGCCGTTTTGGCCCGCCGGGCAGCGAAAAACCCGGCCTTGTCGATGCCGAAGGATCGATCCGCGACCTGTCGGGCGTCGTGCCCGATATCGGTGCCGCAGAAATTTCGCGCGCGGGGCTGGCGCGGCTTGCCGCGATCGACCCGGCGAGCCTGCCGCGCGTTGCCGGGTCGCCACGCTACGGGGTTCCGGTCGCAAACACCCGCCAGTTCATCGCGATCGGCCTCAACTATGCCGATCATGCCGCCGAATCGAATATGCCGATCCCGGCCGAGCCGGTGATGTTCACCAAGGCGGTGACGTGCCTCCAGGGCCCCGACGACCAGGTGACAATCCCGCGCGGTTCTACCAGGACCGATTGGGAGGTCGAACTCGGCATCGTCATCGGTAAGCGCGCCTCCTACGTGACCGAGGCCGAAGCACTCGACCACGTCGCTGGGTATTGCGTCGTTCATGACGTGTCCGAGCGAGGCTTTCAGCTCGATCGCGGCGGCACGTGGGACAAGGGCAAGGGCTGCCCGACGTTCGGCCCCGCTGGACCCTGGTTGGTCACGGCGGACGAAGTGGGCGATCCCCAAAACCTCTCGATGTGGCTCGACGTTAACGGACGTCGAATGCAGGACGGAAGCACCCGGACGATGATCTTTCCCGTATCCAAGCTGGTCAGCTATCTATCGGAATTCATGATCCTGGAGCCGGGCGACATCATCACGACAGGCACACCGCCCGGTGTTGGCATGGGACAGAAGCCGGACGCAATCTATCTCAACCCTGGCGATGTCGTGACGCTCGGCATCGAAAAACTGGGAACGCAACGCCAGGAATTTGTCGCCTGGGCACCGATGGAGCGGGCGGCATGAGCGCGTGGCCCGGCAGATTCGCCGGTCGCAGGGCGCTCATCACCGGCGGTGCTTCAGGCCTCGGCAACGCCGTCGCGCGACGCATCGTAGAGGAAGGCGGCACGGTCGCCTTGTGGGACGTCAACGCAGATTTGCTCGCCGCCGCGCGCGCCGAGATCGGTGTCGCCCATACCTATGAGCTCGACGTCGCCGACGCTGCTGCCGTGGCGCAAGCCGCGCAGAAAACGCATACCGCGCTTGGCGGGATCGACATCCTCGTCGCCTCGGCCGGGATTACCGGGGCGACGGCGGCAGTCCACGATTTCCCGATCGACAGCTGGCAACGTGTAATCGACGTCAACCTCAACGGCCTGTTCTATTGCTGCCGCGCGGTGGTGCCGTACATGATCGCCGGCGGTTATGGCCGCATCGTCAACGTCTCCTCGGTCGCGGGCAAGGAGGGCAACCCCAACGCCTCGGCCTATTCGGCGTCGAAGGCCGGGGTGATCGGTTTCACCAAGTCGCTCGGCAAGGAACTCGCGACAAAGGGCATCATGGTCAACGCTGTGACTCCGGCGACCTTCGAAAGCCCGATCCTAGACCAGCTTCCGCAAAGCCAGGTCGATTACATGCGTGCGAAAATCCCAATGGGCCGGCTCGGCATGATCGACGAGAGCGCGGCGATGGTGTGTTTCATGGCGAGCGAGGAGTGCAGCTTCACCACTGCCTCCACCTTCGACACATCGGGCGGACGGACGACCTTCTGATGGCGGCAAGCGGGGAGTCGATGCGCGGCGTCCCGTTCGTCGATGCGCATGTCCATTTATGGCAACTGACGCGACTGCGATATCGTTGGCTGACACCGCCGTTCACCGACGACGGCCCCAACGGCAACGTCGCCGCGATCGCGCAAGACTACACACTGGCCGACTATCGCGCCGAGGCGGCGGGCTGGACGGTCGTCGGTATGGTCCATGTCGAGGCCGGGGCGGACCCCGCCGACGCGCTGGCCGAGACCAATTGGCTTGAGAGCGTCGCCGGGGCGGATGGAAAGCCTGATGCGATCGTCGCCTTTGCCGCACTGGACGATCCGGAGGTCGAACGGTTGCTCGCCGCGCAGGCGGAACACGGACGAGTTCGCGGCATCCGGCACATCGTCAACTGGCACGCCGATCCCGGTCGTAGCTATACGTCACGCGACGTGACCGGCGACGCGGCATGGGCGCGCGGCTTCGCGATGCTCGCGAAATACGCGCTGTCCTTCGACCTCCAGGCCTATCCCGGCCAGTTCGCGGGCCTTGCGCATTTGTTCGCGCAGCATCCGGACATACCGGTCGCAATCAATCACATGGGTATGCCGCTCGGCATTGACACCGCCGGCATGGACCATTGGCGCACAGGGCTGACGGCGCTGGCGGCACTGCCGCAAGTGGTCATCAAGATTTCGGGCGCGGGCTTCGCTGCGCGCCACTGGACGGAGAAGACGATCCGCCCGATCGTTCTCGGTGCGATCGATCTGTTCGGTCCCGATCGCTGCCTGTTCGCGAGCGATTTTCCGACCGACCGGCTGTTCGGCACGTTCGACGCGACGCTCGGCGCCTATGCCGCGATCATCGCCGATTTCAGCGCGGACGAGCGCCGCGCGATGTGGGGCGGCAACGCGAACCTTTTCTACCGCCTCGGCCTCGAACTGGATCGCACATAATGGCCAATCTGCTGCTCGGCGTCTTCTTCCACTGGCTCGGCGGGCTCGCCTCGGCGAGCTTCTATGTGCCGTTTCGCGGGGTGCGGCGCTGGTCGTGGGAGATTTACTGGCTGACCGGCGGGCTGTTCTCGTGGCTGCTGGCGCCGTGGTTCTTTGCCTGGCTGCAGACCGACGATCTGCTCGGCGTGCTGCATGCTGCGCCCGCAGCTGAGATCGGGTGGCCCATTTTCTTCGGCATATTGTGGGGGTTCGGCGGACTCGGCTACGGCCTGACCATGCGCTATCTCGGGCTGTCGCTCGGCATGGCGGTGGTGCTCGGGCTGTGCACCGTTTTCGGAACGTTGGTGCCACCGATCTTTCATGGCGATTTCCGCGCCAAACTAATCGACACGACGAGCGGCAAGATCATCCTCGGCGGCATCGTACTGACGTTGGTTGGCATCCTCGTCGTGGCGATGGCGGGCGCGCGCAAGGACGCTAGCCTATCGCCCGACCAGAAAACCGCGGCGGTCGCCGAATTCGATTTCCGCAAAGGCATCGCGGTGGCGGCGTTTGCGGGCGTCATGTCGGCCTGCTTCGCGTTCGGGCTCGATGCCGGAACACCGATCAAGGCGCTGTCCGCCGCCGCCGGCACCGGGCCGTTATGGACCGGCCTGCCGGTGCTGTGCCTGGTCATGTTCGGCGGGCTGATTACTAACGCGGTCTGGTGCGCGTGGCTGATCTCCAAGAACCGCAGTGCCGGCGAATGGGTAGCCCGCGACGCGCCGCTCATTCGCAACTATTTGCTCTGCGCGCTGGCCGGCACGGCCTGGTATTTCCAGTTCTTCTTCTACACGATGGGCGAAAGCCAGATGGGACGGTTCGGCTTCTCCAGCTGGACGCTGCACATGGCCAGCATCATCATTTTCGGCACCTTGTTGGGTTTCGCCTTCCGCGAGTGGAAGGACGCCGCGCCGCGCGTGCGCGCGATGGTGTGGAGCGGGGTCGCGCTGCTGGTGATCGCGACGATCATCATCGGCTACGGCAACAAGCTGGGCGCCTGACGTGACGGCGGCGGCCATCCTGGCGCTTGCGCTGGCGGCGGCGCCCGCGACGAAACCGTGCGCGGCAACCTATCCGGTATTCCAGTTTCCCGCCGATGCGATCCCGCGGATCGACGGCAACGCCGACGATTGGGCGATGGTCAGCAAGGACTATGTTATCGGCACCGGCCGGCTCGCCGCCTATGACGGATCGGGCCGCCGCCCCGACCCGGTGAGTATCGACGTCAGCGTCCGCGTCGGCTGGGTGAAGGGGCTGAACCGGCTCTATTTCCTGTATGAAGCGACCGACGATTACTGGGATTTCGACCGGCCGGGGCTGGCCGGCGACATTTTCGAGCTGGTCGTCGATGGCGACCGCTCGGGTGGCCCGCTGATCGCGCGCTTTCATCCCGATCTGGCGTCGCGTCCCGGCGCGACGCCCTCGGTGGCACCGCTGTCCGACCGCGACGCCTGGTTCGGCTTCCAGAACGTCCAGGCGCAGAATTACCATATCTTCACCCCCGCCGGAACCAAGGACTGGGCTATGGCCTGGGGTCCGCAGGCCGGCTGGATCAAGCGCCTGCCGTGGTCGAACATTGCCAGTTCCTACGCTTTCAAACCGGGCCAGCCGGGCAAGCTGACGATGGAATTCTGGATCACGCCGTTCGATCATGCCGATGCGTCGGGACCGGAACGGTCGGTCGAATCGACCCTGACCGAGGACAGCCTGATCGGCATGGCCTGGGCAGTGATCGACCAGGATGGGCCGAACGGGCCGCGCGGTTTCTGGAACCGGTCCCCGAACCACACGATGTACGGCCAGGCGTCCGAATTGTGCGCCTTTCGCCTGATGCCGCTCGATCCCGCATTGGCCCGGCCGATGCGTGCCGACTGGTCGTTCCGGATTCTCGATATCGACCGCCGCATCGTCGCGTTTCATGACGATTCGACGGGCAAGCCGACCGCCTGGCGCTGGGACTTTGGGGACGGCAGCGCTTCGACCGAACAATACCCGGTGCATCGGTATGCAACGCCGGGCAAGTTCGTTGTCACGCTCGACGTGACCGGCGCGGGCGGTTCGGCCCGATTGACGAAGGTATGGGATGTCTCTTTCGTCGGAGACCCGCCGAAATGACCGCCCACCCCAGTCGTCGCGGAGCCATCGGATGGCTTGCCGTCCTGATCGGCGCATCCGCGTCCCATGCAGCCACGAGGAACCGACAGGTGATCGATGTCCACGACCACGGCGCATTGGGAGACGGAATCACGCTCGATACAGGAGCGATCCAGCGGGCGATCGATGCTGGCGCCGCGATGCCGGGGCAGACGCGGATATTGCTGCGCGGGGGTCATACCTACCTGACCGGGCCGCTCGAACTGAAAAGCGGGATCGACTTCCACCTTTGCGATGACGCGACATTATTGGTCAGCGTGCGGCTCGAAGACTATGCCGGGACGGATGCGGGGACGCTGCAGGCGGCGGGCATTTCTGCCAGAGGCGCGGTGCTGCACGCGACCGGTGCGAACCAGTTGACGATCAGCGGCACCGGCACGATCGACGGCCGCTCGCCGGATTTCATGGAACGCTATGACGCCGCCGACGAATGGTGGATTCCGAAAGGCTTCCGACCGCGCCTGCTGGTGCTCGAGGATTGCGAGAATGTCGTGCTGCGCGACGTCACCTTCCGCCGCGCGCCCAGCTGGACGGTGCATCTGCTCGGTTGCCGCCACGTGCTAATCGAGCATCTCCAGATCCGCAACGCGCTCGACGTGCCCAATTGCGACGGGATCGACCCCGATCATTGCCAGGATGTCACCATCCGCGGCTGCCACATCGTGTGCGGCGACGATGCCATCGTCATCAAGACCACCGCCGGGCATGATCGTTACGGCCCGTCGCGCAACATCACCGTCAGCGACTGCGTGCTTGAAACGCAGGATTCTGGCCTGAAGATCGGCACCGAGACGACGCAGGATATTCACGACATCCTGTTCGAACGCTGCGAGATCGTAACGGCGTGTCGCGGCTTATGCATCCAGTTGCGCGACCAGGGCAATGTCCACCACATCACCTTCCGCGATATTCGCTTTGTCGCGCGCCATCATTCGGCTCCGTGGTGGGGTCGGGGCGAGGCGATTTCTTTCACTGCCATTCCGCGCTTGCCCGGGAAACCCGTCGGAACGATCCACGATATCCGCGTGGAGAACGTCAAGGGCCGGGCCGAAAACAGCATCCGAATCGAAGGGCTCGGTGGCGCGCGCGTGCGTGACATCACCCTCAGCCGGGTGGAAGTCTCCTTTGCCCGGTGGACGCGCTATCCGGGCGGTGTGTTTGACAATCGGCCGACTAGCAGCGTCGCCCCGCTCGAACCGCATGATACCCCAGCGATCAGCATCCGACATGCTGATAACGTGACGCTGGACCGCTGCAGAATACAATGGGGCGCGAACGCGTCGCCGGAGTTTACCCACGCCATCGCAGCCGAAGATACGACCGGGCTTTCCACGGCTGGATTTGTCGGTGCCGCAGCGCATCCACGGCGCGGTCAAGCGATCGTCATCACCGATATTCAACGAAAAGGCCGCGACCGATGAGAAACTGGACTGCCCGGATAGCCACCCTACCGGTAATCGCGCTGGCGGTAACTGCGATGCCGGCTATGTCGCGCCAGCCCGACGTGGCGGCCAAACCGACCGGTGAAGCGGCACGGGACGCGGCCGACCTAGCGCTGTTCGCGCACAAGGTGGCTTTGGCGAAGGACGTCGGCGCGACTCAGATCGTCGTGACGGAGGGATTGCCGCCGGCGCTGTGGGAACTCGACAGATCCGATCCTTACCCCGGCTGGTTCATCAACCACGCGACTTTGTTCAAGATTTTCCCGCCTGCACGCATACGACCGTTCGTTAGTGAGGCTTACGCACAGCGTGTCCAGCGTATCGTTGCGCAGCGCTGCGCCGTTATCGCGCGCGCCGGGCTGAAAGCGGTGTGGGCCGCCAATGAACCCGCGGTGCTGCCCGAAGCGTTTTTTGCTGCCTATCCCGAAATGCGCGGGCCGCGGATCGACCACCCGGAACGCTCGCGCAAGGCGCATTTCGCGCCCAATGTCGATAACCCCGATATTCTTGCTATGTATCGCGAATCGACGCGCGACGCGCTTAGAATTTGTCCGCAGATCGAGACGTTCAGCTGGGTCACGACCGATGCTGGGTCGGGTTTCGATTGGACACCGTCACTCTATTCAGGCGTGAACGGCAATTCCGACAACCGTGACCGGCCGATCGCCGACCGCGTGGTCGGCTTCATGACCAACATCCAGGGGGCCGCGCGGGACGCGGGGCACGAAATACGGATCAACATCAGCCAGATCGAACCCCGTCAATGGATGATTCCGACCTGGTCGCCCGATGTGCTCGAGAATATCATCCGCAAACTGCCGCGCGGGCTGGCTGTGGAAGGCCGGGAAGGGCCGGACGGTCGTCGTTTCGATACCGGTGGCCGCAACTATTATGGCGGCGGCTTCTACCCGATCGTCGGGCTTGCCGTACCGACGTTCGCACCCGTCGCAGCACCGACAGATGCGAACGCACGAGTCACCGTGACGCTCGGCGACCCGCAGAGCATCGAACTGAACTATCGGCTGCTGAAGTTTACGCGCAGTCTCCCGATGCGCACGGCGACCGAACGACTGGTCGCGCTTCGCGCTTTCGCGGCAAGCGAGGCCGGCGAAGCTCAAGCCGATAATTTGATCGAGGCGTGGAGCGCGCTGAACGATACCAAACGCTATCTGGAAGTGCTGGATTTTGGCGGCATGCTGCGGTTCGGGCACGTCCTCAATCGCTGGATCACCCGACCGATGGTGCCCTTCCCGCTCGAACTGACCGACGCCGAGAGGGCCGACTACCGCCCCTTCCTGTTTCAGGCCAAAGGCGAAGAGGAGGCCGCGAATCTGGTCGATATACAGGCTATGCGGATGTACGAGGGATGGGGCGCCAAGCTATTGTTTCAGCGCTCCGTCGAACTCGCGACGCCCCGCGCCGAACGCGCTTTGGCTTTGATCCAGGGGATCGCGGCCACGGCCCGCGACGATGCTGCCCGGCGCCAATGGTCGCTCATGGCTAGGCGCGTTCAGGCGCTGATCTACCTGCTTCGTTCGGCCGACGACATGGTCGGCTATCAGGCGCAGCTCGACCGGGTAACGACACTCGGTATCAAGCCCGAGAGCAATCCGGAGCTTGGCGTGCAATCCGGTTGGGACCGTACCGAAATGTTGACTTTGGCTCGCCGCGAGATCGATACGATGGTGAGCCTAAAGCACTTGCTCGAAGAAAGCGGTGAGCCGATCCTGGATCTGGCTCTCAATCGGGACGAAGAAACGATCATGCGCCTCGGTCCCGACGTCCCGAGCCAACTCAAACACAAGATCGATATCATGAACGCCCACTGGCGCGATTACGACCGGTTGTTCACCAAACCGAACCCTTGACGAAAGCCGCTGCCCTTGCAGCGGGCCGGCATCTTCACATCGCTGTGCGACGCAAGAAAAAGAAGCACGCCCGGTCGAGTGACCGGGCGTGCTTAGTTTTGGGAAAATAGTGGCGAAGTGCCGGCCAATCCCGTGTAATCAAAAGCTATAGGATGCCCCAAGGAAGAACTGGCGCCCGGTTGTGCTAAACACGCGCTGGGCCTTGCGGTCCTTGCCGCTATACTGATCGCCTTTCTGATCGGTGAGGTTGAGCGCATCGCCAGTGATCTTGAACCGCTTCGTCAACGCGAACGAGAATGAGGCATCAACGTTGGTCGTGCCGTAGCTGTAGAAGCCGTCCGCGATCCCGGCCTTGAACGGCAAAGCGATCAGATAGGCGCTCCGGTATGCCAGCGAAATATGTGCCGAAAACCGGTTGTCATCATAAAAGAAGGTCGCGTTGACCGAGTGTGGAGAGACGTTGATGAACTGATCCTTGGTCGCCGCGGCGTTCGCCGCTGTCGACAGGAAATACAACACCGAGGATTTCACATAGGTATAGTTTACCGACGCACCGAAATGCCCCAGAAATCCTGGAAGGAAGGTAAAGGGCTGCTGCAAGTTGACCTCAACGCCTTCGATATATCCGCCAGGCGAATTTCGGGACCTTGTTACGGTATAGATCGTCGTCGCGTCCTGCCCTGCCGGCAGTAGACTGAGAGGCAAACCGGTGTTGCCGTAAGGCTCAAGCGAAGCGATCGTCTGGATCGTGCTGCCGACATCCTTGTAGAACAGCGCAATTCCGTAGAACGCTCCTTTTTGCGGATAATATTCAAAGCTCAGATCGTAATTCTTGGCGCGATACGGGTCGAGTAGCGGATTGCCGATAGACGCAGTTTGCGCGCCGAAAGTTGTATTGATCGATCCCCCAGGATTAAGGTTTCCAAGACCAGGCCGCGACATAACCTTGGCGGCGGCCGCCCGCACAATGAAGCGGTCGGTGACATCGAGGGAAATGTTGGCAGACGGCAGGAAATCATCATATCCGTTGGGAACGCTAACGCGAGTTGTGCCCGTGAAGCCCGCTGACACGACATCCGTACGAACATAACGGAGCCCCAAATTGCCGCGCAGCGCGCGCCCTCCGAGAACTTTGAAGTCAAAATTCATCTGGCCGTAGACAGCTTTGTCCTCTTCGCGGACATCTCGGTTTTGCGCCAAAGCGGCGGTATTGTTGACGGTGAAATCGCCGTATTTGTTGGTGCAATTGCACAGCAACCCAAGCTTGCTGATAAACGCGTCCACATCGGGTACGACCCAAGTACTTACAGAACCGGCTGGCAGTCCGAGCCCCTGCCCAAATCCGGTCACGCTCGTGCTGAGCGCCGAAAGCGATGGGAAATCCGTAGCAAACTGCGCGAACCCAAACTTCGTCAGATCCGCTGTATTATTGCCGCTGATCGCCGGGCGCTGGTTCTGAAGGGCGTTGAAGTTGAATCTCTTATACTGGGCGCCAACCTTGAAGTCCAAAGCTTCGGTCGCCCGAAAGTTGAGGTTGCCCGCGGCTGTGAACAGGTTGTTCTTGACCCGCGCGTTGACGAGACGAATGTCCGGCGTGAGCCCGGTGCCCGCATTGGTGAAGGTGACGTTGGCAACGTTGTTGACGTCGTACCCATAATTGATCAGCGGGCGCCGGCTGTCGTTTCGTGCGTCGAAGCTATAGCCGTCCTTGTTGAACCCGTCATAGGAAATGAAGACGTCATAGGGCTGATTGAAGTCGGATCCTGCAGCACCGATTTTCGCATCGAACGACAGGCTGTCGTTGAACTGGCGCCGGAATGTTAAACCAAACTCGTAAGTTTTTGTTTTGGTTTTGCTAACTTCCTGGATCTGCTTGATATCGACGTTGTTCAACTTCATGTAATCGACTTGCCCGTTCGGATCGACGTTCACGTCGATTAATTGGGTGTCCACACGACCCGCAAACAATGGAAACGCTGCCGTGGCACCGTTGACGTTGCGATTATTCGATGCAAGTGAAAGCGCGAAGTCGCGGCGGTTCTGGTCAAACTGTGAATAGACTCCGTCGAGCGTAATAACGGTGTCCTCGGACGGCTTGTATTGCAAGGCAACCGTGACGCCTAAACGCTTCTGGTCGAGCGTAAAACGCCCAAGACCCGGATTGCGGGGCAGGAACACGTTCGGCACGTTGACCTTTGAATAAGCAGCATCGTTTGATGGCTTGCCCGAAAAGCATTGGTTGGCCGGCCGGTTACCCGCACCGGACAGCACATTCACGTAAGGGATCGCGGTATTTACCACTTGGCTGCCGACCTGGTTGGGATCGTCGGTCGCCCGCCCGCAAAAGCCGTTCAGCGCGTCAGAGTAATCCGACTGCGACGTATCGCTATAACCGTCTTCCTGCGCCTTGCGCGTGCTGTAAGCGACCGAAACGAGTGCACCGAAATCGCCGAACGTATCGCTGATCAACCCCGCCAGGCGTGGCGCAAACGTCTGATTGTTGTCGTAATAGGCGCCTTGTCCCGAAACAGCGAAGCGAAAGCCCTTCTTATCGAACGGGCGTGCCGTTTGCAGGTCGATCGTCGCGGCCAGCGACCCCTCGTCCATGTCTGCCGACTGCGATTTGCTTACGGTAATGCTGTTGAACAGCTCTGAGGCAAAAGTCGAATAGTCGAATCCACGCGTCCGGTTGATACCTGCCACCTGGCCCAGCGTAGATCCCGTCGTCGCCGAATAGGCCTCTATCCCGTTAAGCAGTGTTCGGACAAAATCGCCGCCAAGCCCGCGAACGGTGACGTTGCGCCCTTCGCCCCCGTCACGCGTAATCGACACGCCCGGAATGCGTTGAATCGACTCTGCAAGGTTGGCGTCCGGGAAGCTCGCGATGTCGTCGGCTTTGATGACGTCGACGATGTTGGGCGATCGCCGCTTGCTGTCGATCGCGCTTTCGAGCGACGCACGATATCCAGTAACGACAATGTCGGTGCCGTCGGAATCCGCTGGCTTTTCGGGCGTCGATGTCTGGGGCGGCCCCGAGCCGATCGGCGACGCGTCTTGGGCAAAGGCCGCGTGCGGGATCGCCATCGCGACAGTCAGAGCAATAATAGTCGATGTCGACCTCAGATAACGCGCCTTTTGCGCAGTCCCCGATCTGCAAACCATCCCCAGTCCTCCCTCTCCATTCGCTCATTCCTGAGCGTTCGATTCGAACCGCCGACATCGCCGCACCGTCCGTTTCACCGGTAGCCATTGCCTACGCGGGCTTGGCTTTGTGGGCGCATTGTGATGGCGTGAAATCGATCTGTAAAGTTCAAATCGTGCAAGGCAGTGCCATATTGTGGAATATTTGCTGAAATGACGTCCGTTTGCCGCTCGTGGAGTTCTCTCGAGAGTAGGTAGGCGTGAAAACCATTCGACTTCGCGCGCCAACAAAGTGAACAGCAACCTTATCGAGTCGCGCTGAACTAGCGCGCGACCTGCCCCGATGACGCGATCATCGGGGCTCTGGGCGGTGGGAGCGGCACAATGCCGCTCACCTGAAACGGAGACCACTATGCTCGAACTCAACGATACCCGGCGGAGGTGCTGTCAGTCTAATGCGAACCGCTCTCTCACAGATGGAGTCCGGTCTTTGAGGGCGGCCGCCTAGCTCGCAACCATTTGCCACTCGGCCAACGCGGCCGAGCGGCGTTCCTTGTAGGTTTGGCGATCAACGAGGTGGCGTTCGAGGTTGAAGTGATTGTGGACGTTGGCGTGGACCGAGGCGAACTTCTGTAGGGTCTTCATTCGTCGGAACCTGAGCATCGCTCGCTCGCGTCTTCGGAAGGATAGGTGGCTGTTCTCCACCCTGTTGTTGGCCCAGCGTCCGACCTCCTGTTTCTCGGCGTTGCCCAGCTCGTTCATCGCGGCGCGATACGATCGCAACCCGTCGGTGGTGATCGCCTCGGGCGAACCGTGTCGCTTCAGCGTCTTCTTCATGAAGGTGAGTGCTGCATCCTTATCGCGGGTCTTTGTGATGTAGCTTTCGAGGATCTCGCCCTCGTGATCGACCGCCCGCCAGAGGTAGACCATCTCGCCGTTGAGCTTCACGTACATCTCGTCGAGATGCCACCGCCAATGGCGGAATCCGCGCATGTGCGACACCCGTTGCCGGCGGATGTCGCTGGCGAACACCGGGCCGAACCGGTTCCACCAGTGGCGCACCGTCTCGTGGCAAATGTCGATGCCGCGCTCGAACAGCAGGTCCTCGACGTTGCGCAGTGAAAGGGGGTAGCGGACATACATCATGACGACCAACGGATCACCTCGGGCGACGAATTGAAATAGCGGAACGGACTGGCGGGCTTGCGGGGACGCGGCATTGCGCTCTGCTATCGCCCCGTCCCTAAGGAGCGGTGTATTTGCTCTGACAGAGCCGGTCTCACCGTTGATCTTCACGAAAACCTCATCAAGATGCCATTTCCAGTGGCGGAAGCCCCGCATGCG
>JBDSWC010000052.1:0-54294 GCA_039926845.1 Sphingomonas sp.
GATCGCGCCGACCAACGAATAGAGAACGAGGATATCGCCCGCCCAGATTAGATACGCGTGGACCATCCCGAACACGAACAGGGTCGCCATGCGGGCGTAGTGTACCAGCGCCGGGCTCCGCTCGCTATCGAACGCCCGATCCGCGATCAGCACGGTCGACGCGCCGAACATCATCGTAAACAGCCCGCGCATCTTCCCGTCGCCGACGACGTAGGCGATCGCCCAGGTCCACCAGTTGGCGCCGTCCACGCCGCCGTAAAAGCTCGGGTCGACCTCTGCGTAATCGGGCATCGCGAGCCCGTTGATGTTGAGCAGCAGGATACCCATCACCGCGAACCCGCGCACCGCGTCGAGGGTGCGCAGGCGCGGCGTGCCGTCGGTCATTTTCGGGCGAACCAGGCGATCGGCAATCCGACCAAGACGATATGGCTGAAGAACTGCTGGGCGAGGCCGTGCGGCTTGAACGGATGGAAACCGAAGCGCAGCGGCAGCACGACCAGGTTCATCACCGCCCACAATCCGATGCCATAAGCGATCCCCGCGAGCACCCAGCGCGCCTTGAGCACCGGCAGGCGATCTGCCGCGATCACGAAGAAGGTCGCCATGACCGCCATGATCGCGAAATGGAGCGCCAGGCCTACAGCCGAGCCGGCCAATCCAGCTTGTTTTGCGCCAGGCCAGATCGCACCCGCGACCGACCGTAGCATTCCCGCTGCCGCGCCGCCCGCAATCCAAGTGTAAACCATCGCCGATAGGATATCGAGCGTGCCCGCGACCAACGTCGCGTTGATCACGCGGCGTGAAACCGATTGCCCCATGCGTCCCCCTTTATCGGCGCAGTTTCGCCGTTGATGGAACAGCCTAAACCCGGATAATCATGGTCGGCAAGGCCGGCTCAGACGATCGTTTCGCCCATCAGCGCGGGGAAGAACCCTTCGTGCGCGACCCGGAGGTCGGCGAGGCTGACGCACCAGTCCCCTTCGTCGAGCTCGAAGATCAGCCGGTCCTTGATCGTCCGGCCGATCGGATCGGCGGGGACGTCGGCTTGGGAAGCGTCGGCCAGGAATTCGGCGAGGTGATCGTCGGGCACGGTCACCAGATACAGCCCCTGGTCCTCGCCGAAAAACGATTCTGCGACGCCGAACGGCTGCGCCTCGTTGATCATCGCGCCGATCCCCGACGCCAGCGCCATTTCGGCTAGCGCCACGGCCAGCCCGCCGTCGGATATATCGTGGCAGGCGCTGATCGCGCCCTTGCTGATGCAGGCGCGGATGAACTCGCCGGTGCGGCGCTCGGCGCGCAGATCGACTGGGGGCGGGGGGCCTTCTTCGCGGCCGTGCACTTCTCGCAACCAGATCGACTGGCCGAGATGCCCGTCGCGCTCACCGACCGCGAAGATCGCCTCGCCGAGTTGCTTGAAGCCGATGGTCGCGGAGTTGGTCCAATTATCGAGCAGCCCAACGCCGCCGATCGCAGGCGTCGGCAGAATCGCCGATCCGCCGCCGGTCGCCTTGCTTTCGTTGTAGAGCGACACGTTGCCCGACACGATAGGGAAGTCGAGCGCGACGCATGCCTCGCTCATGCCCTCCAGGCAGCCGACGATCTGGCCCATGATTTCGGGGCGTTGCGGGTTTGCGAAGTTGAGGCAGTTGGTAACCGCGAGCGGCTTCGCACCGACTGCGGAAAGGTTGCGCCAAGCCTCTGCAACCGCTTGCTTTCCTCCCTCCACGGGATCGGCGAAGCAATAGCGCGGCGTGCAGTCAGTGGTGATCGCCAAGCCTTTTTGCGTCCCGTGCACGCGCACGACCGCGGCGTCGCCGCCGGGGCGCTGGACTGTGTCGGCGCCGACCTGTGAATCGTATTGCTCCCAGATCCAGCGGCGGCTCGCGATGTCGGGCGAGCCCATCAGCTTGATCAGATCGGCGGCGAGATCGGTTGTCTCCGGCGTGTTGGTCAACTCGGCGCGCTTGGGCGTCGGGACGTGCGGCCGGTCGTAGAGCGGTGCCTCGTCGGCGAGCGGGGCGAGCGGGA
This sequence comes from Sphingomonas sp., assembly GCA_039926845.1. Taxonomy (GTDB): domain Bacteria; phylum Pseudomonadota; class Alphaproteobacteria; order Sphingomonadales; family Sphingomonadaceae; genus Sphingomonas. The sequence continues at coordinate 2,032 of JBDSWC010000052.1, forward strand.
TGTCAGCGACGACATTACCTTTCCATTTCAATATCATGCGACCCGTATCAGTCACCGTGCCGATGACCGCGAAATCGAGCTCCCACTTGCGGAAGATCGCTTCGGCGAAATCCTCGCGCCCGGGCTTGAGCACCATGAGCATCCGCTCCTGGCTCTCCGACAGCATCATCTCATAGGGCGTCATGCCGGTTTCGCGCTGCGGCACGTCGTCCATGATCAGTTCGATCCCGACGCCGCCCTTCGACGCCATTTCGACCGAGGACGAGGTGAGGCCGGCCGCGCCCATGTCTTGGATCGCGACGATCGCGTCGGACGCCATCAGTTCGAGGCACGCCTCGATCAGCAGCTTTTCAGTGAAAGGATCGCCGACCTGGACGGTCGGGCGCTTTTCGTCGCTGTCCTCGCCGAAATCCGCGCTCGCCATGGTAGCGCCATGGATGCCGTCGCGTCCGGTCTTGGAGCCGACATAGACGATCGAATTGCCGATGCCCGAGGCGGCAGAATAGAAGATCTTGTCGGTCTGCGCGACGCCGACGGTCATCGCGTTGACCAGGATGTTACCGTCATACGCCGGGTGGAAGTTGACCTCGCCGCCGACCGTCGGGACGCCGACGCAATTGCCGTAGCCGCCGATGCCATGGACCACGCCCGCGATCAGGTGGCGCATCTTGGGGTGGTCGGGCGATCCGAAGCGCAATGCGTTCAAATTGGCGATCGGCCGCGCGCCCATCGTGAACACGTCGCGCAGGATGCCGCCGACTCCGGTCGCCGCGCCCTGATAGGGTTCGATGTAGGACGGGTGGTTGTGCGACTCCATCTTGAAGATCGCCGCCTGGCCGTCGCCGATGTCGATCACCCCGGCGTTCTCGCCCGGACCGCAAATCACCCATGGCGCCGTCGTCGGCAGCTTTTTCAAATGGATGCGCGACGATTTGTACGAACAATGTTCGGACCACATCACCGAAAAGATGCCGAGCTCGGTCAGGTTCGGCTCGCGCCCCATGGCGTGCAGCACGCGGTCATATTCTTCGGGGGACAGGCCGTGTTCGGCGACGATCTGGGGGGTGATGGCGCTCATGCCTCGCGCCCTTAGCGGGGTGGGCGCGAAACGTCACCTCTCAAGCTCCCGTTAAGGCGAGTTGTGCGTTAGTCGCGGGATGGAAGGCTATATCGGCAATACGGAACGGTGGAAGGGTGCCATCGGCGCGGTGCTCGTGCAGGGCGCGCTGCTGTGGGTGCTGGTCGCCGGGTTGACCGTGAGCAATTCGCCCGCGCTGCGTGAGAAGATCGCGTCGTTCGCGCTGTCACCGGACCAACCAACGCCGCCGCCACCGCCGCCACCGCAGCCCAAACGGAACAGCTCGAAAGAGGGCGCGGCGTCGCCCGCCAATATTAGATCGACCGCGACCGAGCTTGTCGCGCCCAAGCCGGTCCTGCCGCCGCCGCCGCAACCGATGGCCGCGGCGCCTGTCGCTAATACCGGTGTGCAATCGACCCAGGGCGCGGCGCCGGTCCCGGGGCCGGGGTTCGGCGCGGGTGGTGTCGGCAATGGCTTCGGCAGCGGCGGGGCGGGCGATGGGGATGGTGCCGGTGACGGCCGCGATACGCCGCCGCGGCGTACCGGCGGTCGGATCAAGCCGTCCGATTTGCCCGACGATCTTGCTTATAACCTCAAGGCCGGGGTGGATATGGTCGTCGGGGTCAAATATGCGGTGGAGGAGGACGGGCGCGTCACCGATTGCCGCATCACGCGATCGAGCGGCAATTCGACGCTGGATCGGCTGACCTGCGACCTGATCGAGAGCAAATTCCGCTATCGTCCAGCCCTCGACGAGGATCGCGCGCCGTTCAAGTCGTGGATCGTCGAGAACCACACCTGGAACTTCGAGGATACGGGGCCGCGGCGGCGCTGATCGGGAACTCCGCCGACGTAACGATCGTTGTGCGGCCGTTCCAGTCAGGAGAAGTAACATGCGTTCCACGAAATTGTTGGCCTGCGCCTCGGCGCTGGGCTTGATGCTCGCGTCCACGTCGGCGATGGCCGATGGCAAGATGGACCGCGCCCGCGCCGCGGTCGCCGAAGCGCGCGGCAAGGTCGACGCCGCAGCGCGCGCCGGCACCGGCGGCGTGACCCCGCGCACGCTCACCGAGGCGCAGGCCGCTCTGCGCGAGGCGGAGGACGACCTGAAGGCCAGCCGTAAGGACAAGGCGATCGTCGACGCGCAGAATGCGTCGCGCCTCGCGGACCTTGCGCTCAATGAGACCCAGCGCGCGAGCGCGGACAAGGCGGCCGCTGACAAGAGCGCGGCCGACGCCCAGGCTGCCGATGCTGCCCGCGCGGCCTCGGATGCCGAAGCGCGCGCGCGTGCGGCCGAAGCCGATGCCCAGGCCGCGCGCAACGCGCCGCCGCCCGCACCGGTGATCATCGCTGCACCCGCACCGCCGCCAACGCCGACCAGCACGACGGTCACGACGTCGACCAGCACGCGAGCGCCGGTGACGCGCACGGTCGTCAAGCGCGCCCCCGCCAGGCGCGTGGTCAAGCGCCGTGTGGTCGCCAAGGCGCCCGCGCCGGCAACCAACACAACCACAACGGTCACGACCAAGACTAACTGATGTAGGTTTGGGGGAAGTGCGCTCTGCGCTTCCCCCACCTACAGGATTTCGCGCACCTTTTCGGGCGGTCGGCCGAGCACCACGCCCTTGGCGGTTTCGACCAGTGGGCGCTCAATCAGGATTGGCTGGGCGATCATTGCATCGAGGACGGCATCATCGCTCGCATTCTTGAGCGGCTTGGCAGCGTCCTCGCCGGTCCGCAGCCCATCGCGCGGCTTCAGCCCGGCGCGAGAATAGAGCGCGGCGAGACGCTCGCGGCTCGGCGGGTTCTTGAGGTAATCGACCACCTCGATCTCGGCGCCCGCTTCGTGCAGGATCGCCAACGCCTCCCGGGATTTCGAGCAGCGTGGGTTGTGCCAGATCGTCGCCTTCACGCCCGTGCCTCCGCCACGAAATCGATGTCGCGCCGTTCGGGACCGAGCAACGTCCAGATCACCAGCACGACCACCGCTATGCCGGCGACGATCGCGAGCGCGAGGCCGTAATTGCCGCTGTTCGCCTCTGCGATCCGGGCCTGGATCGGGGCGTTGCGCGAGGCGATCAGATTGCCGAGTTGATACGCAAAACCGGGGAACATGCCGCGCACCAGCGCCGGCGACAGCTCGTTGAGATGAACCGGCACGATCCCCCATGCGCCCTGCACCGCGACCTGGATCAGGAACGCGCCGGCCCCCAGCATCAGCGGGGTTGAACTGAACGCCCAGAGCGGGATCACGGGAAAGGCGAGCAGCGCTGCAATGATGATCGCGCGTTTGCGGCCGATGGATTCGGACCAGATGCCGAAGCTGATCCCGCCGACGATCGCACCGACATTGCCGATCATCGCCAGCAATCCGACGGTCTTGGTGTCGAAGTGATGCTGTTCCTTGAGGAACGTCGGATACAAGTCCTGCGTGCCGTGGCTGAAGAAGTTGAACGCGGTCATCAGCACGACGAGGTAAAGCACGATCTTCCAGTTGCTCGCGATGACCGCGAACGGATTGACCTTCGGCCTGTCGCGCCGCGCCTCGAACGCCGGGCTCTCGTCGACGTGCATGCGGATCAGGAAGACGAGGATCGCCGGCGCGATCCCGACCATGAACATGCCGCGCCAGCCAATCGTGTCGAACAGCAGGAAATAGACCATGCTCGCGAGGAAATAGCCCGACGGATAGCCCGACTGGAGCAGTCCCGACACCGGCCCGCGCAATTTGGCGGGGATCGATTCCATCACCAGGCTCGCGCCGATCCCCCATTCGCCGCCCATGCAGAACCCGAACAGCGTGCGGATCACGAACAGGCTGGTCAGGCTCCACGCGAACGCCGAGGCGAACGAAAAAGCCGAGAACAACAGGATGACGACCATCATGATCGGCCGCCGCCCGTAGCGATCGGCCAGCCAGCCGAACGCGAACGCGCCGAACGGCCGCGCGGCAAGCGTCAGGAACGTCGCCTCCGCCACGGTCTTGATGCCCGACGCAGTCGGCACGTCAGGCAAATATTCCTTCGCGATCGCCGACAGCATGAACACGAGCAGGAAGAAATCGAACGCGTCGAGCGTCCAGCCGAGATAGCTCGCCCAGATCGAATGGACCTGCTTGCGGTTGAGCCCCTTCAATTCGGTCGCCAGCGCCATCCAACTCTCCCCGTTTCCGGGAGGGTTATGCCAAACGCCGCGTGCGCGCCACCCACCAGGCCAGCGCCGCCAGCACGCCGTAGGCGAACAAGCCAAGCCAGCCGGTCGCGGGCGGGGCAGGAGTGACGGCTTCCGGCTGAGGGGCCAGCCAGTTGACCGCCTGGAACACCGCCATGCCGATGGCGAGTACCCAGGGCGACCATTTGCCCACGGCGGTGGCCGCTTCGGTGCGCCGGACGAAATAGGCCAAACCGCCGAACGCGAAGGCGAGTTCGAGCGGGACTTCGATCCACGGCTGGTTCCACAGGCCCAGCCCGAGCGCGGGAGGGCTACCCGCGAGCGTCAAATCGGGGCGGTGGACAAGCAGGTCGATCAGCCAGTGCGACACCACCACCGCGCCGCCGATTGCACCGGCAGTCCACGTGCCGCGGATCAGCTTGATCGCGACGGCGAACGCCGCGCCCCAGCCGATCGCGCCGATCAGGCTGTGCGTCCACGGCATGTCGTACAGGTCCATCGCGTTCATCACGGTGGCGTTCGGCGTCAGCCGCATGTGCTCGACACCGAAAATCAGGAACGAGAAGAACGCGATATCGACCAGTTGCGCCGCGACGAACAGCGCGCCCAGCCGCGGCGATTTGCGCGATGCCGCCGCGATGAAGGCGGGCGCATAGTGGCCGATAAACATCGTTGCCCCCTTCGGACACTATTCGGCGGCGTCCGTCGCCTCCTGCTTCGCCAGCCACTCTTCCAACCACTTGATCGTATATTGCCCCTCGAGAAACTCGGGGTCCTCGATCAACGCGCGGTGGAGCGGGATGGTGGTCTTCATGCCCTCGATCACGAACTCCTCGAGCGCGCGGCGAAGACGCCGGATCGCGCCGGCGCGGGTGGTGCCGTAGACGATCAACTTGGCGATCATCGAGTCGTAATAGGGCGGCACGCGGTAGCCGGCGTAGAGCCCGCTATCGACGCGGACGTTCATCCCCCCGGGCGCATGATATTGCTTCACGAGGCCAGGCGAGGGGGCAAAGGTACGCGGATCCTCGGCGTTGATGCGGCATTCGATCGCATGGCCGCGGAACTGGACGTCCTGCTGGCGCAAGGTCAGCGGGTGCCCCTCGGCGATCCGGATCTGCTCGCGGACGAGGTCGAGCCCGGTGATCGCCTCGGTCACCGGATGCTCGACCTGAAGCCGCGTGTTCATCTCGATGAAGTAGAATTCGCCGTCTTCCCACAGGAACTCGATCGTCCCCGCGCCGCGATAGCCCATGTCGGCCATCGCCCGCGCGACGATCCCGCCCATCCGCTCGCGCTCGTCGGGCGTGATGACGGGCGAGGGAGCCTCCTCAAGCACCTTCTGGTGGCGGCGTTGCAGCGAGCAGTCGCGCTCGCCGAGGTGGATGGCGTTGCCGTTGCCGTCGCCGAACACCTGGAATTCGATGTGGCGCGGATTGCCGAGATACTTTTCGAGATAGACGGTGGCGTCGCCGAACGCGGCTTTGGCTTCGCTGCCGGCTTGCTGCATCTGGGTTTCGAGTTCTTCGGCCGAGTGGACGACCTTCATCCCGCGACCGCCGCCGCCCGACGCGGCCTTGATGATCACCGGATAGCCGGCCTTTTCGGCGATTTCCTTGGCTTCGTCGATATCGCTGATCGCGCCGTCCGATCCGGGCACGAGCGGCAGGCCGAGCGCGCCGGCGGTGCGCTTCGCTTCGATCTTGTCGCCCATCGTGCGGATATGTTCGGGTTTGGGGCCGACGAAGACGATACCGTGCGCTTCGATGATTTCGGCGAACTTGGCATTCTCGCTCAGGAAACCGTAGCCCGGATGGATCGCATCGGCGCGCGAGATTTCGGCGGCGGAAATGATCCGCGGCACGTTGAGATACGATTCGGCCGCGGGCGGCGGGCCGATACAGATTGCCTCGTCGGCCAGCCGGACGTGCATCGCGTCGCTGTCGGCGGTCGAATGCACCGCGACGGTCTTGATGCCCATTTCGTGGCACGCGCGGTGGATACGCAGCGCGATTTCGCCGCGATTGGCGATCAGCAGTTTCTTGATTTCCGGCAAGGGAGCTTACTCGACCACGACGAGCGGCTGGTCGAACTCGACCGGCTGGCCGGTGTCGACCAGGATCGCGGTGACCGTGCCCGCCGATGGCGCGACGATCGGGTTCATGACCTTCATCGCCTCGATGATCACCAGCGTGTCGCCGGCCGCGACCTTCTGCCCGATCGCGATGAACGGCTTCGCCTCGGGATTGGGGGTCAGATAGACGGTGCCGACCATCGGCGACTTGACCGCGTTGGCCGCGCTCGGAGCGGGCGCCGCGTCGGGAGCCGTCGCAAGCGCCGGGGCCGGCGCGGCGGCAGGCGCGGGCGCATAGTGCACCGGCGCCGCGACCGGACCGGCCTTGCGCGCGACTCGCACCTTGCGGTCGGCGTCTTCGACCTCGATCTCGGTCAGGTTGGTGTCGTCGAGCAGCGCCGCGAGCTGGCGCACCAGTTCGAGGTCGACCCGCATCGCCCCATTGTTCTTCTCGTCTGCCATGCAACCCTTCTTATCTGCCCCTCTTGGTGGGGCGAGCCGTCTGTCAGAGACCGGCGGCGGCTTCAAGCGCGAGCATATACGACATCGGACCGAACCCTGAAATGGTTCCGCGTGCGGCACGACCGACGAAGCTCGCGTGGCGAAAATCCTCGCGTGCCAGCGGGTTCGACAAGTGGACCTCGATCACGGGGACCGAAATCGCCGTGATCGCGTCGTAGAGCGCCACCGACGTGTGCGTCAGCGCACCGGCGTTGAGCAGGATCGCCTTGACGCCCCAACCCTGCGATTCCTGGAGCCAATCGACCAGATGCCCCTCGTGGTTCGATTGGCGGACGTCGATCGCGAACCCCAGTTCCTTGCCGCGCTCGGTCAGGCGCCCGGCGATGTCGTCGAGCGTGTCGGCGCCGTAAATCTCCGGCTCGCGCGCGCCGAGCATGTTGAGGTTGGGGCCGTTGAGGACGAGGATCGTTTCGGTCACTGCAATCCTTTCCGGGAGCGGCTTTTCAGGTGTGGCGCGATTGCTCGCGTCCCTATATCGCGAATTGCGATGAATACCATGCACACAGACGGCACCGTCTCGATCACCGTGAACGGCGAGCATCGCCGCGTTGCCGCCGGGCTGAGCATAGCGCAACTTGCAGAGGAGCTCGGGCTGGTCCCCGAGAAGGTCGCGGTCGAGCGCAACTTGGAGATCGTGCCGCGATCGACCCTGGCGCAGGTTATGGTCGAGGATGGCGACGAACTGGAGATCGTCCATTTCGTCGGCGGCGGGTGAGGGATGGATGCCGCCGACATTGCGTTGATCGCCATTGGCGTTCTGGGCGCGATCGCTATCGTTTGGGCCGGCTTTCTGCTCGACCGCCGATCGCAACGTACCAAATCGGCAAAATGGATGCGGGCCTGGACGATCCTCACGCGTGTACGAAACGAGCTGTTCAGTCGGCTTCACGGTCCGCTTCGTTTGCAGGATCAGCGCGCTGAGGCGGCGCCCAAAAAGAGAAAGCGCAAGCCAGCGACACCGCGTCGCAAAGCTTCTAGAAAGCCGACGCGCTGATTCATTATCTACCGTAGAGGCTTGCCCGACATGAACATTGCCACCCCCGTTGTCGCCGATGACAGTTGGACCGTCGCGGGGCAGACGTTCCGCTCGCGCCTCATCGTCGGGACGGGCAAGTATAAAGACTTCGCGCAGAACGCCGCCGCGGTCGAGGCATCGGGGGCTGAGATCGTCACCGTGGCGGTGCGGCGGGTCAACGTCAGCGATCCGAAAGCGCCGATGCTGACCGACTTCATCGATCCGAAGAAGATCACGTATCTCCCCAATACCGCTGGCTGTTTCGATGCCGACAGCGCGGTGCGCACGTTGCGGCTGGCGCGCGAGGCGGGGGGCTGGAAGTTGGTCAAGCTCGAGGTTCTGGGTGAGGCGCGAACGCTCTATCCCGATATGAGGGAAACGCTCAAAGCCACGGAAATCCTTGTCAAAGAGGGTTTCAAACCGATGGTCTATTGCGTCGATGACCCGATCGCGGCCAAGCAGCTCGAGGAGGCCGGTGCGGTCGCGATCATGCCGCTCGGCGCGCCGATCGGGTCGGGGCTGGGCATCCAGAACCGCGTCACGATTCGGCTGATCGTCGAGGGCGCGAAGGTGCCGGTGCTGGTCGATGCGGGGGTCGGCACCGCGTCCGATGCCGCGGTCGCGATGGAACTCGGCTGCGACGGCGTGCTGATGAACACCGCGATCGCCGAGGCCAAGGACCCGATCATGATGGCGCGCGCGATGAAACTTGGCGTCGAGAGCGGGCGTTTGGCCTATCTCGCGGGGCGGATGGGGCTGCGGCGGTATGCCGATCCGTCCAGCCCGCTGGCCGGGCTGATCTAGCTTGGAGCAATTTGTCGGGGCTGCGGCAACGCTTGGTGCCACGCTCGTTGGCGGCGCTCTCGTTATCTTCGCTAACTCGCTAACCGAGCGCCGAAAGGATCAGAGGGAGCAATTCGAGCGAGAAGCCAGAAATGCCGCCCTGATGACAGCTCTGTTCTTCATCAGAAATTTTCTAGCAGAAGTGACTAACGCGGTTGAACCGACACGCCGCGGCTTTCGGCAAGCCTTGCCGCATCTCAAAGCCGCGCAAAAGAACCTTGATGCAATTGTCACGAAAAGTCCGCCCGAGGTCCAATATATCATGGCGACCGTGTTTGAGGTCAGTCTGCGTCTCGATGATTATGTTGCAGCGGTTGAGAGCCGCGCTGCCTTGTCGGACATCGTCCCTCGGCACGATGCGCTACAAGACGCGTTGGATAGCTATGACCTATATACCGGTAACGATCTCGCGATGATGTCCCCGGACGAAATTCGTGCAATCGTGGCAAATCCCGAAGATGTGCCAGATTAATTACCGGAGCCTCCCATGCGAATCCGTCACTGCATTAGCTCATTGGTTCTGCTGGGGACGATGAGCGCGTGCCACGTCGCGCCCCAAGTCGATAACCAGCAAGCGCTGGTCAACGAAAGCGAAACGGCCAAGCCGCTGGCACCGCAACCGGTCGAGTTGAAAGCGCCCGACGGCCTGACCGTGTATGGCACGTATTACCCCGCGACCGCGCCCAAGGCGCTGATCCTGCTGTTTCACCAGGCCGGATCGTCGAGCGGCGAATATGCCGACATCGCGCCGCGGCTCCAGCGCGAGGGGTTCGCTGCCCTCGCGATCGATCAACGCGTCGGCGGCGATCTCTACGGCGCCAACCGCACTATGGCGGCGTATAAGGGCAAGACCGACTATCTCGGCGCGCTGCCCGACCTTGAGGCGGCGCTCGCCTGGGGCAAGGCCAGGGGCGTGCCGATCGTCCTGTGGGGATCGAGCTATTCGGCGAGCCTTGTCTTTCTCATCGCCAATGCGGCAGACGCCAAGGACAGCGTCAAGGCGGTGATCTCTTTCTCACCGGGCGAATATTTCAACGACAAGAAAATGGTCTCGGCCGCTGCCGCCAAGGTGACCGTCCCCGTATTCGTCACCTCCGCCAACACGATGGAAGAGGAGGCCGAGGCCAAGGCGATCGTCTCCGCGACTCCGGCCACCGACCGTCAGCAATACATCCCGCGCACTGGTATTCACGGCTCGTCGACGCTCAACGCGACCAAGAATCCGGGCGGCGCGGACGAGAACTGGACCGCGGTGCTCGCCTTCCTCAAACGCGTCTTTCCATAGGAACCGCCCGCCCCGGCAATCGTTCTGTTTTCGTAACTTAACCGCGCGGACAACCCGTCCGCGCCAGCGAATACAGGAGCGTCCGATGGGTGAACTAACCGACAAGATCAAAGGCAATGTCGATGAAGCGATCGGCAAGACGAAGCAGGCGATCGGTGGCCATCAAGGCGACCAGGACCTGCACGACGAAGGGCTGGCCCAGGAAGGCAAGGGCAAGGGCGAACAGCTGATCGGCAAGGTGAAGGGCGCCCTCGGCGACGACATCTGACACCGCGCGTTCGCCACGGCGATCTATGCGAAGGGGCTGCCCGACACCGGGCGGCCCCTTTTCTTTTGTCGGCTCGTCACGCAATAGGGTTTGAAGATCGGGTATGCCCGGCGGGAGGGGATGATGGCGGAACTTCAGATCGTTGCGACGGGCCTACGCTTTCCCGAAGGCCCCGTGGCGATGGCCGACGGCGGCGTCATCCTGGTCGAGATCGCCGCGGGACGGATTACGCGCGTGCGGCCGGACGGATCCAAGGAAACGGTGGCGGAACCCGGCGGTGGCCCCAACGGCCTCGCGATCGGCCCCGACGGCAAGCTCTATTGCTGCAACAACGGCGGCTTCAACTACGTCGAGACCAACGGCTATCTCGCGCCGCACGGCCAGGCCGATGATTATTCGGGCGGGCGGATCGAGCGCATCGACATCGCCACCGGCGCGGTGGAAATACTCTACAAGGACGGTGATTTCGGCTACGTGCTGCGCGGCCCGAACGACATCGTGTTCGACGATGCCGGCGGCTTCTGGTTCACCGACCACGGCAAGACCCGCGTGCGGGAACGTGATGTGGTCGGCATTTTCTATGCCAAGGCTGACGGCAGCCATCTCGAGGAAGTAATCTTCCCGAGCGAGAACCCCAACGGGGTCGGCCTGTCGCCCGACGGGAAGCGGCTCTACGCGGCGGAGACCTACACGTGCCGGCTGATGGCGTTCAACGTGGTCGCGCCGGGCAAGATCGACGGCACATCCGGGCCGGGCGGCCCGGGCATCCCGCTCTATCGCCCCCCCGGCTACAAATTCTTCGATTCGCTCGGGGTCGAGGCAGGTGGCAACATCTGCGTCGCGACGATCGGCGAATGCGGGATCAGCGTGATTTCCCCCACCGGGGAACTGGTCGAGTTCGTGCCGACCGACGACATCTTCACCACCAACATCTGCTGGGGCGGGGCGGACATGATGGACGCCTATATCTGCCTGTCGGGTAGCGGGCGTTTGGCGAAAATGCGCTGGCCGCGCCCTGGGCTGAAGCTGCACCACAATGCGTGAAGGACAAAAGATGGACCGCTGGCAGATCGCGATCGACCGCGACCGTATCGCGCAGGCCGAGTTGATCGGCCTGCCGTCGCACGCGCTCGCGTCCGGCGAGGTCGAGGTCGCGATCGATCTCGTGGCGTTGACCGCCAACAACATCACCTATGCCGCGCTCGGGCCGAAAACGCCGTTCCTGGGCCCGGACGCCGGTTATTGGGACTTCTTCGACGAGCGCGACGAGCCAGGCCGGCTCCCGGTCTGGGGTTTCGCCACCGTCGTGCAATCGACCGTCGAGGGCGTGGCGGTTGGCGAACAATTCTACGGCTATTGGCCGCTGGCGAGCCACGCGGTGTTGCAGCCCGGCAATGTCCGCGGTCCGGGGTTCGCCGACATATCGGCCCGGCGTGCCAGGCTTCCCGCTACATACAATACCTACACGCGGTTGCCGGCGCTGGGCGATTATCGCGCGGCGGATCGCGACTGGTGGCCGATCTTTCGCCCGCTGTTCCTGACCGGCTGGCTGATCGCCGACCAGTTCGAAGACGAAGCCGATTATGGCGCCGCGGCGGTGATCGTCAGCGGCGCGTCGAGCAAGACGGCAATGGGATTCGCCTACACGATGAAGGCGCGCGGTGACGGTCCCACATTGATCGGCCTGGCGTCGCCGCGCAGCCGGGCGTTCACCTCGGCGACCAAGCTGTATGACCAGGTCGTCGACTATGACGACGTCGCGTCGCTGGCGGTCGATGGCCGGGTCGCCATGGTCGATTTCGCCGGCAATCCGGTAGCGACGCGCGCGGTGCATGAGCGGTTCGACGACAGCCTCGCGATCGACCTGATCGTTGGCATCACGCATTGGGACGCCGAACGTGGCGCGTTGGCGTTGCCTGGGCCGCGCCCGGTTGGGTTCTTCGCGCCGGGCAGGATCGAAAGGCGCACGGCCGATTGGGGTGCCCCCGCGTTCCGCCGCGCCGTCGAAAATGCCTGGCTGGGCTTCATCGACGACGCCAAGGCGCTCACCTCGGTCGAGCGCCGGTCAGGCGGCGACGCCGCACTGGTCGCCTATCGCGATGCTGTCGCCGGCACGGTGGACCCGCGCGTCGGGGTGCTGATCGAACCGTGACGCGCGACACCGTCATTTTCGATTTCGGCGGGGTGATCACCTCGTCGCCGTTCGAGGCGTTCAACCGGCTGGAAGACGAACGCGGCATCCCGCGCGATTTCATCCGGCGCGTCAACGCGCTCGAGCGCGACGGCAACGCCTGGGCGCGGTTCGAGCGTGCCGAGATCGACGCCGCGACGTTCGATGCGATATTCGCGGCAGAGGCAAAGGCGCTCGGGCACGATTTGCGCGGCGAGGACGTGCTCGCGGTGCTGGCCGGCGACATCCGACCGCGGATGGTCGCGGCACTCGATTGGCTCAAAACCAACGGCTACCGGATCGGCTGCATCACCAACAACGTGCCGACGGGCAGCGGTGCGGGGATGGCGCGGACGGCGGAGAAGGCGGCGGCGATCGCGGCGATCCTGGCGCGGTTCGATTGCGTCATCGAGAGCTCGAAGGTCGGCATCCGCAAACCCGATCCCGCGATCTATCGCATGGCCTGCGAGGCGCTGGGGGTGGCGCCCGAGCAATGCGTTTATCTCGACGACCTCGGCATCAACTGCAAACCCGCCGCCGCGCTGGGCATGGCGGCGATCAAGGTGTCCAGCGGCGAGCAAGCGCTGGCTGATCTGGAAAAGGCGCTGGGCCTCGCCGCCGGGACGCTCTAGCGTCACCGTTATGGCGATCCGCAAACATCACGAAGGTCACCTCGTCCAGCGCATCGGCTGGCTGCGCGCCGCGGTGCTCGGGGCCAATGACGGCATCCTGTCGACCGCCAGCCTGATCGTCGGCGTGGCCGCCGCGAATGCCAGCCAGGCGTCGATCTTGTTGACCGGCGTCGCCGGGCTGGTTGCGGGCGCGATGTCGATGGCGGCGGGCGAATATGTGTCGGTCAGCAGCCAGGCGGATACCGAGCGCGCCGATATCGCGCGCGAGACAGCCGAGCTGGCCGACGAGCCGGAGGCCGAACGGCAGGAACTCGCCGCCATCTATCGCCAGCGCGGGCTCGACCACGATTTGTCGCTGCAGGTCGCCGACCGATTGATGGCGCATGATGCGCTGGGTGCACACCTGCGTGACGAGCTCGGTATCAGCGAACAATTGGCGGCGCGGCCAGTTCAGGCGGCGCTCGCCTCCGCGGCGAGCTTCGCCGCGGGCGCAATCATTCCGGTGCTGGCAGTATTGCTGCTCGGCGGCGAACGGCTCATCGCTGCGGTGATCGTCATAACGTTGATACTTCTAGCGGCGACCGGAGCGATCGGCGCCCGAGTTGGCGGCGCAGGCATCCTGCGCGGTGCGGTGCGCGTGGTATTCTGGGGCGCGTTGGCGATGGCCGCTACGTTTGCGATCGGCCGGTTGTTCGGAACCCAGCTCTGATATTGCAACGGCCGCGCGAGTTGCCCCGCGCGGCCCTCCCGATCGCAAATACGCGCGATCAGAACTTGAAACCGAGCCCCACCACGCCCTGATGACGGCTCGTGTCGCCCTCGTAATTCGAGTAACGATACTCGACCCGGGCAACGAGGTGCTTGCCGGCGTTGACTTCGACGCCCGTGCCAGCACGCCAGCCGCCGAGATTGTCGCTGGTCTTGGTCGTGGTGCCGGCCAGCGTGTAGTCCGCGGTGGCGCGGGCGTTCGTGTAGCCGCCCTTGACGTAGACCAATACGTTGGGGCTGACGGCGTAACCGGCCCGCGCCCCGGCGTAGAAGTCGCGGCCAGTCTTGGCGCAGAGACGGTCGCCGACGGTCAGCGCGTTATCGGCGCAGCGTTTGGCGGTCGACCCATCGACTTCGCCCTCCACCCCGAACACGCCCTTGCCCGACTGATAGTCGTAACCGACGGTCCCGCCGTAACCGACGCCGGTTTCGCCGTCGCCGCCGCTGTTGACGCGATCGATCCCGCCCACGGCGAGAACCTTGAAGCCTTGAAACTCCTTGTCGGGGGCATTGGTGTCCTGCGCGAAAGCGGGCGCGGCGATGGCGCCGCTGGCGATCAGGGCGGTGGCGATGAGGAAACGCATAAGAGACTCCTGTCACAAAAAAACCAGAGGGCCTTGCGTGGCACCCCGGTCGAGGAGCGGGGTGGGCGGGGTTCGTGGCGCGATTTGGGCCGTTGCGACGAGCGACGGCCTATTTTTTGCCCAAGATGTGTCAGGGTGTATCGGATCGCCCCTGGCCAGGCGGGCCGTCTTGCCCCGCCGCGCCACCGCTTCTATTCGCGGGCCGACACCCAAGGAGTTCGCATGGCTCGTAAATTGTATACCGACGCCGCATCGGCGCTCGACGGCCTGTTGTTCGACGGCATGACGATCTGCGCCGGCGGCTTCGGCCTGTGCGGCATTCCCGAACGGCTGATCGACGCGATCCGCGACGCCGGGACGAAGGATCTGACGATCGCCAGCAACAATGCCGGGATCGACGGCGAGGGGCTCGGCAAGCTGTTGCGCACGCGTCAGGTGAAGAAGATGATCAGCTCCTATGTCGGCGAGAACAAGGAGTTCGAACGGCAATATCTGTCGGGCGAGCTCGAGGTCGAATTCTGTCCGCAGGGAACGCTCGCCGAGCGCTGCCGGGCAGGCGGCGCGGGCATCCCCGGCTTCTACACCAAGACGGGCGTCGGCACGCAGGTCGCCGACGGCAAGGAAGTGAAGAATTTCGACGGCGAGGACTTCATCCTGGAACGCGGCATTCGCGCCGATCTGTCGATTATCAAGGGGTGGAAGGCCGACGAAAGCGGCAACCTCATTTTCCGCAAGACCGCGCGCAATTTCAACCAGCCGATGGCGACCGCGGGCAAGGTCTGCGTCGCGGAGGTCGAGGAAGTGGTGCCCGTCGGCAGTCTCGATCCCGATCAGATTCATCTGCCGGGCATCTACGTCAAGCGGATGATCGTCGGCGCGCCTTACGACAAGAAGATCGAATTCCGCACCGTGCGCGAGCGGGTTGCCGCGTGAAGCGCGCGCTGCCGTTATTGCTGATCGGCGCGGTGCCGATGTCGGGTTGTGTGGCGGTCGCCGCATTTCCCGCCGCGGGCGCGGCGATCATCAAGAAAACCCAGAACAACAAGCGCAAGGCCGAGGGCAAGAAGCGCGAGGCCGCCAAAGCCGCTACGCCAGCGTCCGGCGCGGTCGTGCTCACCGGGCTTAAGGAATTGCCGCCGCCCGACGGCACTACCGTACCGACCGACGCCACCGGCCCATCGACGGCCGGCAAGGTACCGCCCGGGATGCAATATCTCTACGGCTCGGGCGAAGCGGTGGCGCTGAGCTATCAGGCCTATCTGGGCGTGATCGACACGATCATCGCCAAGTCGAGCGACCGCGCCGTCGGCCAGTCGGTGTTCTCGGTGGTGCTTGCACCCGGCGCCACGCTCGATGCCCCGAAGTTCGAGACGTGCGACAAAAAGCCGCTCGCGGTGGTGCTCGACGTCGATGAAACTGCGTTGCTCAACCTCGGTTACGAGGCCGACGACAGCCAGCGCGGTGGTCCTTACGATCAGTCGCGCTGGGAACGCTGGGAAAAGACCGGCGCCGGCGCGGTGGTCGCGACGCCGGGGATGATCGAGCTGGCGCGCGTTTCCGCGGCGTCGGGCGTGACGTTGGTGTTCAATTCGAACCGCATGGCGGCGAATGCTGCGCAGACCGAAGCGGCGCTGACCGGGGCTGGGCTGGGACCGGTCGAGCATCTGCGCAACCTCTGGCTCCAAGGCGATGCCGGCACTGGCAGCGCGAAGGACGCCCGACGGACGGCGATCGCGGCGAAATATTGCGTGATCGCGATGGCGGGCGATCAGCTCGGCGACTTCAGCGACCTGTTCAATATCAAGGGTCTCGACCCGATGGCGCGGCGGACGCTGGCGCAGGGCCGGGCAGTCAAGATGCTGTGGGGCCATGGCTGGTTCATCCTGCCCAATCCGGTGTACGGGTCGGGACTGAAGGGTGATCTCGACACGGTATTCCCACGCGACAAGCGCTGGACCGATCCGGGTCCGCCGCCCGCCCTGCCATCACTGTTGCCCACGCCGGCTCCAGCACCTGTGGCGGCAGAAAAGAAATGACCGACAAGCCGATCCCGATCGATCTCGTGCCGTTCGCCGACATGCTCGACGGCGGGCGCGAATTCCTGCGCGCCTGGGCGAAGCCGGACGGGCCCGCGAGCTATTTCGTCAATCCGAAGGCGCTTGGCGCCGACCCCGCCGTGTTCGGTATCGCGCTGGTCGATGCCGCGCGCCACGCCGCCGCCGCGTGGGGCAAGGCGCTCGGCAAGTCCGAGGGCGAGATGCTCGACCGCATCTGGGAAGGGCTGGAGGCCGAGCGAAGCGCCCCGACGACAGATTTACCGCTGCCGATCGCGGTAGCCAGAAAGGACGATTGATGGCCTGGACCCGTGACCACATGGCCGCGCGCGCCGCGAAGGAATTGCGCGACGGTTATTATGTGAATTTGGGTATCGGCATCCCGACGCTCGTCGCCAACCATATCCCGGCTGGCGTCGAAGTGACCTTGCAATCCGAAAACGGCATGCTCGGTATCGGGCCATTCCCATTCGCCGGTGAGGAAGATCCCGACCTGATCAACGCCGGCAAGCAGACGATCAGCGAACTGCCGCAATCGGTCTATTTCGGGTCGGAGCAGAGCTTCGCGATGATCCGCGGCGGGCATATCGACCTGACCGTGCTCGGCGCGATGGAAGTCGCCGAGAACGGCGACATCGCCAACTGGATGATCCCCGGCAAGATGATCAAGGGGATGGGCGGCGCGATGGACCTGGTTGCCGGCGTCAAGAAGATCATCGTCGTGATGGAGCACACGTCGAAGAACGGCGACCCCAAGTTCATTCCGGCCTGCACCTTGCCGCTGACCGGCAAGAACGTGGTCGACATGGTCATCACCGACTTGGCGGTGTTCCATCGGCCCGACCACAACTCAGCGTTCCGGCTGATCGAAATCGCGCCCGGCGTGACGGAGGACGAAGTCGCAGCAAAGACGACGGCGAAATATGACGCGTTGACCCCGGCATGACCCGCCGCTGGCTGATCGGCGGCGTCGTCATACTCTTGGCGGGGCTGGGGATCATGGTCGCGACGGTGTCACCGCCCGGATTGCTCAGCATCCTCGACGGCGTCACGGGTGGCGGCTGGGGCGCGAGCCGGCCGGGGAGCGACATTGTGTTCGGCACTACGGGGCAGACGCTCGACGTCTGGATGCCGTCGGAAAAGGCCGCCGCGCCGCGCCCGGTGCTGATCTTCTGGTACGGCGGCGGCTGGGTGAAAGGCGATCGCCGCGCCTATGCCTTTGCCGCGCGCGCTTATGCCAGGGCCGGGTTCGTCGTGGTGATGCCCGATTATCGCAAGGTGCCGGCGATCCGCTTCCCCGCCATGCTCCAGGATGGCGCGCAAGCGGTGAAATGGACGCGCGACCATATCGCGGAGTACGGCGGCGATCCCAGCCGTATCGCCTTCGCCGGGCATTCGGCGGGCGCCTATACCGTCGCGATGCTGGCGCTCGACGAGCGTTGGCTACGGGCCGAGGGCGTCGATCCCAAGATCGTCAAGGCGGCGGTCGGGCTGTCGGGGCCGTACAATTTCTACCCGTTCACTTCGAAGCGGGCGATCGACGCGCTAAGCAACGCCGCCGATCCGAAAATGACTCAGCCGATCACGTTCGCGCGCAAGGATGCGCCGCCGATGCTGCTCGTCACTTCGACCAAGGACACCGAGGTCAAGCCGCACAACGCCTATGAGCTGACCGCGCGCCTCAAACAGGTCGGCGCGTCGGTGACGATGATCGACTATCCGGAGCTGAGCCACGAGGACGTCGCGATGGCGCTGTCCAAGCCGTTCCGCGGCAAGGCACCCGTGCTGGCCGATAGCGTCGCGTTCCTCAATCGCGCGATGCCCGCGCGACGCTGACCGTTATTTGCCGCGCGTCTTGCGGTGCTTTTCGAGATCGAGGACCGCCGAATCCTCGCCTTCGGGCATCAGGCCGAGCCGGCGCGCGACTTCCTGATACGCCTCGGCTTCGCCGCCGAGGTCGCGGCGGAAACGGTCCTTGTCGAGCTTCTCGTTGGTCTTCATGTCCCACAAGCGGCAGCAATCGGGACTAATCTCGTCGGCCAGGATGATCCGGCCGTAATCATTGTCCCAGATGCGTCCGAACTCGAGCTTGAAGTCGACCAGCCGGATGCCGATCCCGGCGAACAGCCCGCACAGGAAATCGTTGATGCGAATCGCCAGGTCGGCGATGTCGTGCATCTCTTCCTGGCTGGCCCAGCCGAATGCGGCGATATGCTCGTCGGTGATCATCGGGTCGCCGAGCTCGTCGGACTTATACGCATATTCGATGATCGTGCGCGGCAGTTGCGTGCCTTCCTCGATGCCCAGCCGCTTCGACAGCGAGCCGGCGGCGACGTTGCGCACCATCACCTCGATCGGGACGATCTCAACCTGGCGAATGAGTTGCTCGCGCATGTTGAGACGGCGAATGAAGTGCGTCGGCACGCCGATCAGCCCGAGCAAGGTGAAGATATGCTCGGAAATGCGGTTGTTGAGCACGCCCTTGCCGCTGATCGTGCCCTTCTTCTGGGCGTTGAACGCGGTCGCGTCGTCCTTGAAATACTGGATCAGCGTGCCCGGCTCGGGACCCTCGTAGAGGATCTTGGCCTTGCCTTCGTAGATCTGGCGGCGGCGTGCCATATTCGGCGCAACCTCTCGTGAAAGGAGCGCCCCGGCAACGCGGGCGCGCGCCGGGGCGGGAAGAGGAGGCCGTTACAGGAAAGCGGCCGCCCGCGCAATCACGCGGGCGTCTCGACTGGCCCGCGGCGGGGGCGGAAGCGGCGCCACAGCAGGAAGCCGGCGAGCACGATGATCCCCGGCGGGGCCAACACCGCGAGCAGGGTCAGCACGAAGCCGATCGTGACGGTCGCCGATCCGACGAAGACGTTTGCCGCGCTGGTGATCGGCGCGCAGCCGTCGAAGCCCTGGACCGCGGGGCCGGACTGGTAGTCGAACTCCATCGGCGTGTTGGCGAGCGTTTCGTTCTGGTCGGCCGTTCCGGTCTTGGCCTGGTTGATCTGCTCGGCGATCGACTCGCGCTGGCGTTGCAGTTCGCTACGTTCCTCCGCCTTCAGATCCTTGCGCGCGAGTTCGCGGTCCAGCCGCTGCAGTTCGGCGGTGGCCTGCGCTTTCAACGCCTGGAGTTTGGCGATCTCCGCGCCTGCGTCGGTTCCGGCGATCTCGGCGTCGACCAACGTGCCTTCCGCCGCCGTAATCGCGTCGATCCCCTGCTTGCCGAACGCGCGGGCGAGCGCGGGGTCGAGCTTGAACAACAAGGTCCCTTCGTTGCTGTTCTCGCCGAGCACGCGATAGCGCATCCCGGTGATCCGGCACTTCGCCACGCCGAGCTTCTCGCATGCCTCGGCATGCGCTTCCTGCGCGCCCGCGAGCTTCGCGGCCGGGAGGCGGAAGGCGTAGCGATAGGTGAAGGCAACGCCGGGCGCCGCAGTGACCGCGATGCCGGGCGCGGCACCTTCGGCGACGTCGCGCGCCGGCGCCACGCTAAACGATGGCGGCGGCGGGGCTGAAGATGGGGCACTCGTCGAACCACTGTCGCCGAAAGAAGAATTGAACGTCGAATTGTCAGATTTGGAACACCCGGCCAAGGCCAGCGCCGCTGTACAGACCGTCGCCATCAACACATTCCGCATGATCGCTCTCCCATCGCTAACAATACACCATCTCATTGATAGGGTATTGCGTCAAGGCGAGTGTTTTCAGCGACGAAATGCGTGTGCAATGAGGCGTTTTGTCTCCGTCCAGGCGGGGCTGCTGGGGGCGATCAACTCGACATGGCCAGTGTCGGGGACAGCGTGTAGTGTGGCTGCGCCCTTCGATTTGGCGACGTAATCGGTTGCGAGTCGGTAGGGGATGATCGAGTCCTCGCGCCCGTTGACTAGGTCCTGCGGCACGCCGAGCGGGAACAGCCGCGGGACCGAGGTGTCGCGATAGACATCGGCTCGGCCAGTACCGACCAACCGTTCCACGACGTCGGTGCCGCAACCATTGTCGGGGCTGGCGGCGGTTTGTTCCAGGTCGGGCAGTCCGCCCAAACTGATGACGTGCGCGATCGGCAGCGGGTTCGGCGTGCGGAGTGGGCTGTCCGTCGGGAGTTTGGGCCGCGCCGCCAGCCATAAAGCGAGATGGCCGCCGGCGCTGTGCCCGACGGCGACTACGCGGCTCACATCGAGCCGATATTTCGCCGCGTTATCGCGCAACAGATCGGCTGCTGCAGCGGCGTCGAGAAACGTGCCCGGATAACCGCCGCCGGGCCGATCGACCCCGCGATAGTCGATATTCCACACCGCATAGCCCGCTTTGCGCAAATCGTCGGCGGCCCAATCCATCAGGCTGCGGTCGGCGATACTCGTCGTCCAGCATCCGCCATGGACCATCAGCACGACCGGGAAGGGTCCGCTGCCGGCCGGGAGCCAGATGTCGACCTTCTGATAGTCGTCAGGCCCGTAGGCGATCGTCTCCTGGGGCGAGGGACGCGGGCGGGCGGTCAGGTCGCCCCAGGTCATCGGCGTGAACGTGGCACTCGGCATTGTGGCGAAAGACGCCAGCAAGGCTATGAAGGCAAGCCGGATCATCTGAACCTCCGTCATCCCCGCGAAAGCGGGGACCCAGCTAGATACGATCGGAAGTCACAGCGGGTTGCGATTTTCGGAGGTGTCGCAAGCTGGGTCCCCGCTTTCGCGGGAAGACGGTAGTAGCTGGCTCAGCGGGCTGGCTTGATCTTCACCTGCCGCCAGCGGCGATGCCACGGGGCGTCGAATTGCTGACGAGTCAGTGCGTCGAACGTGTCGCCGACGGTGCGGGCAATCTTGCTGGTCAGCTTATCGACCCCGGCATTGAAATGATGGCGGTTGGCGGCCCAATCGCCGCTCAGGAAATCGTCACGCATCGGTCTGATCCTTCTTCGGTCGAGGGTTTTCGCTAGCCATCGCGATATGCCCGCGGCGGCCGATCGGCGCCAACAAATCGTTGGACAGGATCAACAAGCACCGCTTATGGAAACAAGATGCGCCGCCTGCCGCCCCTTGCCGCCGTCCGCGTGTTCGAGGCCGCCGCCCGACACGAGAATTTCACCAGCGCCGCTGCCGAACTCGGCATGACCCAGGCGGCCGTAAGTTATCAAATCAAGCTGTTGGAAGAACGGCTCGGCGCGCCGCTGTTCCGTCGCGAGAAGCGCCGCGTCGCGTTGACCGATGCCGGCCGTCGCGCTGCGCCGCAGATCACGCGCGCGTTCGACGCGATCGACCAGGCATTTGGCGCGATCCGGGCCGATGACGAGGGCGTGTTGACGGTGTCGACCTCGAATACGTTCGCCAACACGTGGCTCGCATGGCGGCTCGGCAGTTTTCAGATGCACCACCCCGAAATGGCCGTGCGGCTGTCGACCAGCGACGCGCTCGCCGATTTCATCACCGACGACGTCGATGTCGCGATCCGTGCCGGGCTCGGCGGATGGGAAGGCGTGCATGAGGAATTGCTGGTCCCGATCGATTTCACGCCCATGTGTTCGGCGGGGTTCATGCGGCGGCATGGTCCGTTGACCCCGACCGATCTGCTTCATGTGCCGCAAATCAGTCCGCACGACCCGTGGTGGCCGTTCTGGCTGCGCGAGGCCGGGGTCGATATCCCCGAAGGCCCGCCGCGCCCCGGTGTCCGGCTCGACAGCCAGGCGCATGAAGGGCACGCGGCAATGGCGGGTCAGGGGGTGGCTATGCTCACCCCCTTCTTCTGGCGCAACGATCTGGCCGAGGGGCGGCTGGTGCGCCCGTTCGAGCAGATCTCGACGCGCGGTTACGCTTATTGGTTGGTCTACCCCGAGGGGCGGCGGGGCATTCCGAAGATCAAGCGCTTCCGCGAATGGCTGTTGGCAGAATTGGCGCGGGATCTGCCGAGCCCGGTCTAAAGCCCAACTGCGCTCGAGAATGGCGGCGTAGGCGCGCGCGCCGAGGGCGGCGCCAGCGTTATCGACGGCAGCCGTTCGTCGCGGAGCGCGGTCTGCCACAACCCAAGCATGGTGCGGACCGCCGCGGGCGCGAGGCGCATCACGCAGTCTTGCGGCCGCACCAACGCGTCGAAGTCGGCCCGCCGTGCATCTGTTTCCGCGCGTCGGGTCTCGTAATGATAATGATGATAAGCGAGCATGTCGGCCGCCTGCATCGGCGGGCTGGCGCGTTTGTGCCGAAAGCCGACCGAGGCCATGCCGTGGTGCTTTCGGAATGTCAGGTTCCGATAGACCGACATTCGGGAGAGCAAACGGAGTGTGCTCATCGCGCCGGCAGCGTTGAAATAATAGTCCAAGGTCGCGCTGATGCCGTCATCTTCCATTATGCCCCCGAGAAGGGCGATGTTGGCGAGAGCGACGAGGGTTCTGGCGTCGGGCGGGTTCTCGAAGTCGGCCGCTATACCGGCAAAGGCCGCGACCTCCATTGCGGTAGAGAAGCCGACCAGCGTCCGGCGATGGGTCAGTTCCATCAACGCACGCGAGCAGGCATCGCGATCGGCGATCGACAGGCCTGCATATTGGCCGTTGCCGCTGCAGCAATCCGCTTCCCGCGCATTGCTCAGCCCATAGATGGCAAGAACCTCGCTCCAGTCGCGCGCCAGATGCCAGTCGCGCTGACGGTCGAAGAGATAGCCTGCGCACACTACCACGCCTGCGCTCGCGTGCGTGCCGCTCTCGACGAGGTAGACTTTACCGCGCAGCATGACGTTTCCTACGATCTTCCTGTGGGCTATCCACATTTCTGAACGGCGATATTCCCACCCGGGTTAATCCGCTCTAACCGCACGCCATGGCTTCCGACATTACCGACCTTCCCGACAACCCGCCGATCGGCGTGCTCGACGCGCCGTTTGATAGCGCGCTGTCCGAACGCTACCTCGTTTACGCGCTATCGACGATCACCGCGCGGTCGTTGCCCGATGTGCGCGACGGGCTGAAGCCGGTGCATCGTCGGCTGCTGTGGGCGATGCGGCTGCTGCGGATGGCGCCGGGCGACGCCTACAAGAAATCGGCGCGCGTAGTCGGCGACGTGATAGGCAAGTATCACCCGCACGGCGACCAGTCGGTCTACGACGCGATGGTCCGGCTCGCGCAGGATTTCTCGCTGCGGTATCCGCTGGTCGACGGGCAAGGCAATTTCGGCAATATCGATGGCGATAACGCTGCGGCATACCGATACACCGAGGCGCGGCTGACGCAGGTCGCGCAAGACTTGATGGATGGCTTGGACGAGGATGCCGTCGGGTTCCGTCCGACCTATAACGGTGAGGACAATGAGCCCGAGCTGATGCCGGGCGCGTTCCCGAACCTGCTGGCCAACGGCGCGGCCGGGATAGCGGTCGGCATGGCGACCAGCATCCCGCCGCACAACGCCGCCGAGTTGCTCGACGCGGCAGTCGCGCTGATCGACAATGCCGACGCCGACGTGCTGGAGTTCATCAAGGGCCCGGATCTGCCGACCGGCGGGCTGATCGTCGACAGCTCCGCCGCGATCGCCGAGGCCTATGCGACCGGGCGCGGCAGTTTCCGCACCCGCGCCCGGATCGAGCGAGTCAACGAAAAGGGCGGCGGCTGGCACCTCATCGTGACCGAAATTCCCTATGGCGTGTCCAAGGGTAAACTCATCGAGAACATCGCTGACCTGATCAACGACAAGAAGCTGCCGATCCTGGCGGACGTCCGCGACGAGTCGGCCGAAGACATCCGCATCGTCCTCGAACCGCGCAGCCGCACGGTGGATTCGGACACGCTGACGGACAGCCTGTTCCGGCTGTCCGACCTCGAAACGCGCGTGCCGCTCAACCTCAACGTGCTCGACGCGACGCGCACGCCGCGGGTGATGAGCCTGAAGGAAGCGTTGGCCGCGTGGGTCGACCACCAGTTCATCGTGTTGCGGCGGCGCTCGCAGCACCGGCTCGACAAGATCGCCGATCGGCTGGAGTTGCTCGGCGGCTATATCATCGCGTTCCTCAACCTCGACCGCGTGATCGAGATCATTCGGACCGAGGACGAGCCCAAGCCGGTGATGATCACCGAGTTCGAACTGACCGACCGCCAGGCCGAAGCGATCCTTAACATGCGGCTGCGATCGTTGCGGCGGCTCGAGGAAATGGAACTTCGCAAGGAACGCGAGGGGCTCGAAAAGGAAAAGGGCGAGCTCGAACTGCTGCTGTCGAGCGACGCGCGGCAGCGGACGCGATTGAAGCGCGACCTGGGCAAGGTTCGCGAGCGCTATGGTCCGGAGACGGCGTTGGGCAAGCGCCGCACGACGATCGAGGAAGCTGCGCCGGCGCGTGAGATTCCGCTCGAAGCGATGATCGAGCGCGAGCCGATCACCGTCATCCTGTCGCAGCGTGGCTGGATCCGCGCGATGAAGGGAAATGCCGAATTGGCGAGCGCCGACGCGATGAAGTTCAAGGAAGGCGACGGGCCGCGGTTCGCGTTTCACGCCCAGACCACCGATAAGCTGCTGCTCGCGACCGAAACCGGGCGGTTCTTCACGCTCGCCGCCGACAAGCTCCCCGGCGGGCGCGGGTTTGGCGAGCCGGTGCGGCTGATGATCGATCTCGACGGTGAGGTGCCGATCACCGCGCTGTTCCGGGCGAGCGAAGCCGAGCGGCTGCTGGTTGCCGCGAGCGATGGTCGTGGCTTCGTTCTCAAGGTGACCGACGCGATTGCCGAGACCCGGAAGGGCAAGGCAGTGGTCAATCCGCGACCGGGCGCGGGGCTCAAGCTGGTCAAACCGATCGGCCCCGAGGATGATTACGTCGCGGCGATCGGCGACAACCGCAAGATGCTGGTGTTCCCGCTCGCCGAGGTTGCCGAACTGGCCAAGGGGCAGGGCGTGCAGTTGCAGCGCTATCGCGACGGCGGGCTGGCGGATGCTATGACGTTCAAGTTTGCGGAAGGTTTGAGCTGGGCGATGGGCGGAGACAGCGGACGGACCCGGACCGAAACCGACCTCCAGCCTTGGCGCACCGCGCGCGGCGCCGCGGGGCGGATGCCGCCGACCGGTTTCCCGCGCGACAACAAATTCTAGCTGACACGACCGGCGGCAAGTGGCTGATTTCGTGAACAAGCTTCAGGCGGCTTTAACTAATCCAAGCTAGTCCGCGGGGAATGGCGCTCGGATTTTCCCGCGTAAAGACCGTACCGCGTGTTTCCGCCGAGCCGGTGGAAGGCGCGTTGCTGCCGAGCATGATCCCCGGCATCATCGCGTCGATCGAATTGATACCGGTGGCATTGGCGTTGGTCGGACCGGGTGATGGCGGGGTCGAAATTACCGCCACCAACGGTGCTTTTCGTCAGGCAGGCCTGGGCAGCACCGAGGGGGAGGCGCCCTTAATTCAGCTCCTTGGCGATCGACTGACGCGCTTTCTCACCAGCGATCGCGACCGCGAGGAATTTTCGTGGGAGTTCGGCAGCGCCGTCGATTGCCGGCACTTTCGCGTAATGCTCGCGCGCCGCTCGGCCAAATCGAGCCACTGTTTCGTCACGCTGACCGATCACACCGGCGAGTTGCGCACCGAGCGCAACCTGCGCCGCGAAATGATGACCGACAGCCTGACCGGGCTGCCCAACCGTGCCGCATTCAGCGAAATGCTGGAGGAGAGGATTTCCGCTGGCGACGATGCGACGCGCTATGCCGTACTGATCGTCGATCTCGACCGCTTCAGCCGCGTCAACGCGTGCATGGGCTCGATGGCCGGCGACGAATTGCTCATCACCGTCGCGCGGCGGCTGAAAGGTGCATTGCGCGCGGTGGACGTGCTGGCGCGGACGGGCGGCGATGAATTCGGCATCCTTTTAACGCTCGAAGACGACGCGGCGGAGGCCGACCGCGTCGCACAGCGCATCGAGGCGGCGCTGGCGACCCCGTTCCGCATGTCGGATTTCGAGATCCGCGTCGCGTGCTCGATCGGCGTGGCGTTCGGCAGCGACGACGTCGACGATGCCGAGGATCTGATCCGCCACGCTCAGTTCGCGGTGAAGCGGTCGAAGACGTCGGGCCATGCCGAGCATTACCAGACCCGCGCGCTGGACGCCGCGCGCGCCGCGTTCGGGATCGAGACCGAGTTGCGTCGCGCCATCGAGCAGGGTGCGCTGCGGCTGACCTATCAACCGATCTGCGACCTCGCGTCCGGCCGTGTTGTCGCGTTCGAATCGCTCGCGCGTTGGACCAGCGAAAGCGGGCACGAATACTCGCCCAACGACTTTATTCCCGTTGCCGAGGAGTCGGGGCTGATCGTGCCGCTCGGCCGCTGGGCGCTGGACGAGGCGGCGAAAACGTTGCGGGCCTGGGATGTGCGCGCCGGTGGAGGTTGCGGCGTCAAGTTCGCGGTAAACCTGTCGGCGATCCAGCTCCATCGCGACGATATCGCCTCGGCAGTCGAAAGCGCGCTGATGGCGCACCGGCTGGCGGGGAGCCGGTTCACGCTCGAGCTGACCGAGAGCGCGCTGATCGCCGATCCGGCACGGGTATCCGACACGATGCACGCGCTCAAGCAGCTCGGCACGACGCTGGCGATGGACGATTTCGGGACGGGCTATTCGAACCTCGCCTACCTGCAGAAGTTGCCGATCGACGTGCTCAAGATGGACCGCAGCTTCGTCACCGGGATGCTTGCCGACCGCGACAAGACCGCGATCGTTCGCGCGATCCTCAGTCTCGCGCAGGCGTTGGGACTGGATACGACCGCGGAAGGTATCGAGACCAACGAACTCGCACAGACACTCACCGCGCTCGGCTGCACGTTTGGGCAAGGCTATGTCTATGCCAAGCCGCTCGAGGCCGACGCGGCCTATGACTTCCTGATGGCGGCCAATAGCTGAGCGACTTCCTCGTCGGCAATCGCGCCGACGCGCGCCGCATCGGGAAAGCCTTCGGCGATCCAACGATCTTCGACCTTATGTAGCGTCCGCGCGACGTCAGGGCCGGCGGTCAGGCCCTTGGCGACAAGTTGGCCACCGGAGGTGGGCAGGGTCGGGGGCGTCCAGCCCTCCAGCGCGTCCAGTGTTTCACCTGCCAGCAACAGCCGGTCGATCGCCGACACCACACCCAACCGATAGGCTAGCGCGCGCGGTTCCGCATCGACGGGCAGCACCGCGCTTTCGAGACGGCGGCGCTGAAGGTTCGAGAGCTTGAGCCGCGCGCCCACGGCTGCCACCGCGGCCGAATCGCGCGGTAAGGTCGCGGCGAGCCGACGGATCGGGTCGGGCGCGACCCCGGCGGCTTCCTCTTGCCTCGCCAACGTGGCCAGCCGCAGCGCATCGCCGATCTCGGGCAGCACCGGCGCGAAAATGCCGTGCTCCAGCATCAGCGCGACCACTTCTGGCGCGCGCGGAGCGACGAGTAAGCGCAACAACTCGTTGGCGATTCGCTCGCGCGACAGCGCCATCAGATCGTTGGCGCGATCAGTGCAGGCCTTCAGACCTTCCGGGTCGGGTGCATCACCGAATCGGGCGAGGAAGCGGAAGAAGCGCAGGATACGGAGATGATCCTCCGCGATTCGGGTCAGCGGATCGCCGATGAAGCGGACACGCCGCGCCGCCAAATCATCGATGCCGCCGAAATAGTCGAACACCTCCCCGCTAGCTGGGTCGGCGTATAGCGCGTTGATCGTGAAGTCGCGGCGCGCGGCATCCTCGCGCCAATCGTCGGTGAAGGCGACCGTCGCGTGCCGTCCGTCGGTGTCGAGATCGCGGCGGAGCGTCGTGACTTCGTAGACCGCGTCGCTGGCGACGGCGGTGATCGTGCCGTGCTTGATGCCGGTAGGGACGGCCTTGATCTTCGCCGCTTCCAGCAGATCGACGACGTGTTCCGGCTCGTGCGTCGTCGCCAGATCGACGTCGGCGGTATCGATCCCGAGCAGCGTATCGCGCACCGCACCGCCGACGATCCGCGCATTGCCCGCCCCGAGGGCATCGATCACCCGTTGCAACCCGGCATGGTCGCGCCACGTGGCGGGGGGCAAGGTCACGCCACCCATCGGAGCCGCCGCGACAGGTTGACCATCATCGCCGCCGTCGCGCCCCAGATGCGGCGGTCGCGCCAATTGATCTCGTAATACGTACGCGTGCGGCCCTGCCATTCGGCGCTGACCTCGATCTGGTTGACCGAATCGAGCACGAACGCGAGCGGCACCTCGAACACGTCGGCGACTTCGGCTTCGTTGGGGTGATAATCGAGGTCGGGAGCGATCACGCCGATGATCGGCGTCACCGAATAACCGGTGACGGTAAGATAGATGTCGGCCGCCCCAACTACCTCGACGGCGCCGCGCGGCAACGCGATTTCCTCTTCGGCCTCGCGCAGCGCAGCGGCGGCGGCGTCGGCGTCGTCGGGATCGATTCGCCCGCCGGGGAACGCGACCTGGCCGGCGTGGCGGCGCATCGTGTCGGTCCGCTGCGTCAGGATAACCCCGGGCTCGGGCCGGTTCGTGATCGCGACGAGCACGGCGGCCGGCGCCGGCGCGCCGTCGTTATAGGGCGCTACGCTGTCGCCCGGGAGCAGGACGGGCTCGTGATCGTCTGCCGCCAACGCCGCGCGCAACCGCTCGGCCAGCGTCACGTCGCGGGCTCCAGCGCGAAAAACGCGCCGTCGCTCCACACGCCCACCGGATCGTCGTCCCCCGACAATGCGCGCTCGGCGATGTCGTAATAGACGCTGCGCACCACGAGTGCCTCGAGTCCGCCGCGCACGTGGAGGTAGGGGAGGGGACCATGGTCAGCCTGGACGAATCGCAACGCGTGGTCCGGCCCTGCCGTGACGAGGTCGCCGGTATTGAGCCGAAACGCGAGTTTTGCATCGCTCCCGTCGCCCTCCGCCTTCATCTCGACGGCCACGAACGGCGCATCCTCGACCGCGATGTCGAGCTTCTCGACCGGGGTGACAAGCACGTAACTACCGTCAGGCTCGCGCCGCAGGATCGTCGAGAACAGCCGCACCATTTCCTGCCGGCCGATCGGCGACCCCATGTGGAACCAGGTGCCGTCGCGCGCGATCCGCATGTCGCTGTCGCCGCAATGCGTCGGGTGCCATTTATCGACCGGCGGCAAGCGCTTCTCGCTGGCCAACCGCGCGATGTCCGCGAGCGACAGGCTGGCGAGGTCGGGGGGCGGCTCCATCGGCATGGAGGCTCGCTAGGCTAGCGCGCGTTACGCCGCAACCGCGACTCGCGGGCCGACCACGCCGCCGATCGCCGGCACGTCGGGACCGCGGGCGAGCAAGCGATGACGTTCGACCGGGCCGGGCAAGCGCCAACCCGCGGTCGCCTCCGCGCTGAAGCCCCAGAAACGGCCGTAATATTCGGGATCGCCGACCAGCATCATCGCGCCGTCCAGGTCGAGTTCGACCGCGGCGTCGAGCGCCTGGTGCATCAGTTCCTTGCCCAGCCCGCCACCTTGCCGCGCTGGATCAACCGCCACAGGACCGACCAGGATGAGCGGCCAAACGCGGCTGTCATCGCCGACAATCTCGACCGGCCAGCACTGGATTGTGCCGGCGAGTACGCCATCCTCGATCGCTGCGAAGCTCAATTCGTGAATCGCAGCGACGCTTTCGCGGAGGCGATACGCCGTCTTCGTGTGCCGGTCGCGGCCGAACGCACGGTCCAGCAACGCCTCGACGGCGGCGGGATCGACGGTCGCGATCGGCACGAACTCCGGCACTTCGGTCTCCTTTACGGGGCGGGATCCCCGGGGCGGGCGCGTTTAACGGCATCGCGACCGAATACAAGGAGAAGGGTTGATCGCGCGGGGCGGGACGGGCAGGGCGCGCGCCATGACCGACCGCCTGCAACTGCACGTCCGCGAGCTCGAAGTGATGGTGCTGACCGGAATCTATTCGGAGGAAACGCACCTGCCGCAGCCGCTACGGATGTCGGTGACGGTCGATCTAGACCTGCCGGACCGATTCGGCCCCGATTCGCCGCTGACCGAATCGAAGAATTATCTCGACCTGAAACACGCGGCGACGACGGCGCTGCCGCCGGGGGTGCATTTCAAACTGGTCGAGGCGGTCGCCGAGCATATCTGCGAGACCTTATTTCTACAGGACAGGCGAGTCGCGCGAGTCGAGGTGTCGATCATAAAGCTGGCCATTGCCGAGGCCGGCGAATCGATCGGTATCACGCTGGTGCGTGACCGGCGCTAGCCGCGGCAGCCGCCTAAGCCATTCTTCACAAACGCATAGTCTTCGCGGACCGCGGCGGCGTCGGCGGGATCGATCCCGGCGAGGAAGTCGGACGGCAAATCATCTGGTAGGCCGCAGGCGAGGCGATACCACAAAAAAGTGTCGCGCTGTGGCGGGGGCAGGGCGTCTTCGACCACTTCGCTAAGCGACACCGTCCAGACCGGCGCTTGGTCCTGCTTGCGGATGATCGACAGCGAAATCGGATGCCCGCTGGTCTTGAGAAAAATCTGCGTCTCGCCTTCGCCAGGCAGCGCCCCGGCGGCGTGAAACGCGTTGGTGATTCCCGTGATCGCGGGGGGCGAATCGGCGGCAGCAAAGTCGGTCGCGATTCGGCGCGTCGTCGCCTCGGTTGCTGCGCTCCAGATCAATTGCGCATCGTTCGAAATCAGCTGTAGCTGGTCCGCGGCCGCCGCCACCGGCCGCGCGAACAACAGAACGCGCTGCTTTTTCAGCTTGGGAACGCTGCCGCGTAAATCCAGTTTGGCATCATAGAGATAGCCGATCCGCGGCGGCACCGCGCCGGGTCCGCGGATCAGCGCGATGACGTCGATGGTGACGTACAGCCGAACATATCCGGCCGGCACGTTGACGGCTTCCGCACCCTTGATCTTGACCATGTCGCGCACGGTACCGTCGATCACCATCGGCGCGCCGATCGCGAGGGCCGCGACATCGGCGTAGCGGTACGAAGGTGGTGGCGCGACCGTCGTTGTCGGCCCGGCGATCGCTCCACGGGGGAGCGCCACGGCAACGGCAATCAACAGAAAGAATCGTATCGCGGGAACACTCGACATATCGAAACGGTTAGGGGAAGAGATCGTCTCGAAACAGAAATAATTCTGAGGCACTGCGATTGTACGTTTGTTGCGTCCGACAAAGCGTTTGCGTCGTTCCTAACGTGGCGATAGAGACTCGTGTTCTACCCGATCCGGCGCTAGCCGAAGGGTTGGTTGCTGGACCGTTAACGGTACGCAACACGAGGGTCGGGACTAGGGAGTTGGGTTTCTGAATGGCATATGCTGATCGTGATACTACCGGCAGCCGCATCGTAGCGATCGTTGTTTGTTCGCTGATCGTTGCGGCGTTCGGTTACGCCTTCGTGACCGGCTTGGCGTCTAGCGTCGCCAAGAAAGTCGCTGAAAAACTGAACACGTTCGACGTGGCGCCGCCACCGCCACCGCCGCCGCCCGACAAGCCGCCGCCGCCGCCGCCCGACCAGCCGAATCTGCCGCCGCCGCCGACCGCGCCGCCGGTATTCAATTCGCCGGTGCCATCACCGGTGTCGTTCCCGCCGCAGCCGCCGCAGCCGCCGACGATGGCACCGCCGCAGCCGCCGGCTCCCCCTGCGCCACCACCCGCGCCGCCCGCGGTGTCACGGGCTGCCGGTTTGAAGGGCAATCCGGGGCAGTATTTCGGGGCCGACAATTACCCGCCGGCAGCTATTCGTGCCGGCGCGCAAGGTCGCGTGGTCGCCCGCTTGTCGGTCGGCACCGACGGACGTGTGACCGATTGTCAGGTCACGGCGTCGAGCGGCAATGGCGACTTGGATTCGACGACGTGTCGGATCGCAAAGAGCCGGGTTCGTTTTACGCCGGCGCAGGATGCATCGGGCAGTCCGATTGCCTCTACCTATACGTTGCCGGTCCGGTGGGTCTTGCCCAGCGAATGATTGAGTGAATGCACGGTCGTCCATGGGGGCGGCCGTGCCCAGCATGAAGTGCAAGTCTCTAGACTTTTTGAAGGAAAAATACCGATGAGCATCTCCATCCTTAATGCCGGCGCCTCGGGAGGCGCTGCCGAACAGTTCGGCGTGATGAACGCACTCCAGCAGGGCGGTTTCATTTCGTGGACGGTGGCCGGCATCCTGACGATCATGTTGTTCTTCTCGCTCTTCATCATGTTCACCAAGCTGTTCGAGCAGCAGAAGATCATGAACCAGGCGCGCCGCGTGAAGGCCAGTTTCTGGAATTCGAACTCGCTGCGTGAAGGCGCCGCCAAGCTCGAGAAGAACTCGGCCTATAAGCAGCTCGTCGATGACGGCCTTGCCGCGCAGGAGCAGCATAGCCGCCTGACCGATCCGGTCGAGGCGCATGACTGGTTGCATGGCTCGCTGCGGCGCTCGGAAGACGTCATCAACTCGCAATTGGGCGGCGGTCTCGCCTTCCTCGCGACGGTCGGCGCGACGGCACCGTTCATCGGTCTGTTCGGCACC
Organism: Sphingomonas sp.; assembly: GCA_039926845.1. Classification (GTDB taxonomy): domain Bacteria; phylum Pseudomonadota; class Alphaproteobacteria; order Sphingomonadales; family Sphingomonadaceae; genus Sphingomonas. The sequence goes on from JBDSWC010000052.1 coordinate 34,900, forward strand.
GTGCTCGGCATTTACCGCGCGTTGATCAACATCGGTCAGGCCGGTCAGGCGTCGATCGACAAGGTTGCCGGCCCGGTCGGCGAGGCGCTGATCATGACTGCGTTCGGTCTGGTCGTCGCGGTTCCCGCGGTGCTTGCCTACAACTGGCTGCAGCGCCGCAATAAGGCGATCGCGGAAGATCTCGCCGCCTTCTCGAACGACGTGCTGGGTTATCTCGCGTCGAACGGTGCGGTGCGTCCGCTCGGACGTGCCAAGGCGGCTGCTGCCGCGACGGCGGCGACCACCGCTCGGCCGGCGACCACCACGGCCGGCCAGACCGGCGGCGTTCCCGTCAAGCCGGGTTCGTGATCAGCGGGAGGAGTTTCTCCTCCCGCCACGATCACCTCGCCGACGCGGCCGGGTAGCAAGAATAAGGATAGGAAAACTACATGGCGTTCAGTTCTGGAGGTGGCTCCGACGACACTCCCATGTCGGACATCAACACCACGCCGTTGGTGGATGTGATGTTGGTTATGCTCATCATCTTCCTCATCGCGGTCCCCGTGGTGGTTCAGAATATCAAGCTGAAGCTGCCCGACGTTAAGTACGACCCGACGACGACCAAGCCGGAGAACGTCTCGCTGTCGATCACCGAGGACGACAAGGGCGCCTGCGCGGTTTATTGGGGCATGACCCGGATGGGCCACCAGGAATTGTTCGACAAGGCCAGCAAGAAGATGAAGGCCGATATCGAACGGCTGCAGGCGGCCGGACCGATCGACCCTGAGAAAATCCCCGAGGTGCATATCCGTGGGGACGTCAACGTGCCCTACAAGTGCGTCGGCGGCGCGATCTACACGATGCAGAGCGCAGGCTTCATCAAGGTCGGCTTCATCTCGCAGCCGCCGCCCAAGTCCTGACCGCCCGCGATATTACGGAGTTTTGAACCATGGCAATGAGTGGCGGCAGGGACGATGGCTCGCCGATGATGGACCTCAATATGACGCCGATGATCGACGTCTTGTTGGTGCTCCTCATCCTTTTCATCATGACGATCCCTGCCCAGACGCATGCGGTGAAGGTCGACCTTCCGGTCAACTCGAACCAGCCGGCGCCGCCGGTTGAGCCGCAAAAGAACAAGATCATTATCTTCGAAAATGATCGGATGACCTGGAACGGCACCGAGATCACGAGCGACGCGCAACTCGCCCAGTATCTCGAGGCGACCAAGCAGATCGTTCCCGAGCCCGAACTGCACTTCCAGCCGTCGCCGAACGCGCGATATGAACGGGTCGATGGCGTGCTGGCGGTGATCAAGCGGTCGGGCATCACCAAGCTCGGTTTCATCGGCAACGAATATTACGCCAACGAATTCTGACGCTTCTTCGCCGGATCGAGAAAAGGGCGGCCGCGCGAGCGACCGCCCTTTTCGTTTCCGGCTATCACCGCTTTTCCGAGCGTAGCGAAGCAATCCAGCGTTTCGCGATTACCTAGATTGCTTCGCTACGCTCGCAATGACGGACGTTAGCGATGTCCCCTATAGCCGGGGTAACGTCACGCCGCGCTGCCCCATGTATTTGCCGGCGCGGTCCGCGTAGCTCGTCTCGCAAGGCTCGTTGCCCTGGAGGAACAGGAACTGGCACGCGCCTTCGTTTGCGTAGATTTTCGCCGGGAGCGGTGTGGTGTTCGAGAATTCGAGCGTGACGTGCCCCTCCCATTCGGGCTCGAGCGGGGTCACGTTGACGATGATACCGCACCGCGCATAGGTCGATTTGCCGAGGCAGATCACCAGCACGTCGCGCGGCACGCGGAAATATTCGACCGTCCGCGCCAGCGCGAAGCTGTTGGGCGGGATGATGCAGCAGTCGGTCTTGCGGTCGACAAAGCTGTTGGCCGAAAAATCCTTGGGATCGACCACCGCGCTGTCGATGTTGGTGAAGATTTTGAACTCGTCGGCGACCCGCGCGTCATAGCCGTACGACGACAGACCGTAGCTGATGCATCCCTCGCGCCGCTGCGCTTCGACGAACGGCTCGATCATGCCATGTTCGGTTGCCTGTTGGCGAATCCAGCGGTCGGACAGGATGGACATCCGTCCCGCCTAGCGAAGTCAAGCCCGCGCCTCCAGCACCATATTGGTGTCGGTTGCCGCCGCGCGGCGCACGCTCGCGAAACCCGCCTCACGCAGCACCTCGCTCAGCCGTTTCTCGCCTGCCTGCGCGCCGAGCGCCAGCCCGACCTCCTGCGCCTTTGACGCCGGGACGCAGGCGACGGTCGAGAATCCGTAGAAGATTTGCCCAAGCAAATGCATGTTGTCGGTCAGGCTGTCGCCCGCGAGCGGTTCGACCAGCATCAACGTGCCGCCGGGCTTGAGCGCATCGCGGATGTGCGCCGCGGCGCCGACCGGATCGCCCATATCGTGCAACGCATCGAAGATGCAGGCCAGGTCGAAATCCCCTCCCGGGAAGCCCTTCGCCGTCGCAATTTCGAACCGCGCATTGGTGACGCCGGCCTCGCGCGCCTTGGCTTCGGCAGCGGCGATCGAGGGCGCGTGGAAATCGTATCCGACGAAGCTCGATTGGGGGAATGCCTGCGCCATCAACACGGTCGACGATCCGTGCCCGCAGCCGATATCGGCGACTGTCGCGCCCGCCGCCAACTTGTCGGTGACGCCCTCTAGCGCCGGTAACCAGCTGTCGACCAGATTGACCGCATAGCCCGGGCGGAAGAATCGGTCGGTGCCGCGGAAGCAGCTGGGCGACCGCTCGCCCCACGAAAAACCGCGCCCCTCGCGGATAGCCGCGGTCGACTTCGCCTCGTCGTCATAGGTCGATTTGACCGCCTCGATGAATCCCTGCAGGCATCGGGGGTCGCCGTCGCTGGCGAAGATCAATTCCGCCTCGGGCGACAAGGTGAAAAGCTCGCCGTCATAATCGACATAGCCGGCCGCGGCGTTCGCGCTCAACCACTCACGGACGTAACGCTCCTCGATCCCCGCCGCGGCGGCGACCTCGGCGCTGGTCGCGGGGGACGTCTTGGCGAGCGCCGTATAGAGGCCCAGCCGGTCGCCCATATAGGCCATCAGCAGCGACATCGTGCCGCCGATATTGGTCAGCACTTTGCCGAACAGGGCCTCGAATTTCGCTTGATCGATCGCTTGCGTCGCCATGATCCGACTCCTGTTGCGATGGTGCAACGATATCAGATCCCGAACGCGCTCAGAAGAGGTAACTCACACCATGCCAAGGCTGGCCGGGCCGAACGCGTGCGGCAGTAGGTCCGACAGGCGGTAGTGCTCGATCGGCCCGCCGGTCAGCCCCGAACAGTAGATTGCAAGGTCGCGCTTGCCGCGTTGCGCGGCTTCGTTGAGCACCTGCCGGCAGCGGCCGCAGGGGAGCACGGGATCGACACCCTCTTTGCCGGTCATCCCGCCGACGATGCCGACCGCGACGATTTCGGAGAGCCGACCTGCCGCGCTGGTGGTCGCCGTCGCCACCGTCTCCGCGCATAGCGACAGGCCGTAACTGGCATTCTCGAAATTGGCCCCGACAATCACATCGCCATTGTCCATCAGCAGTGCGGCGCCTACCGAGAAACCCGAATAGGGCGCGTAAGCGTTGGCAGCCGCCATGCGCGCTGCTGTGATCAGTCGTTCGGCATCGCTCATTTCGCCACCACATCCCAGTTGACCGGCCCGGTCACGCCGTCGATCCGACGCATATCGTTCGCGCGCCACATCCGCCATGGCCGCGCGGCATATTCGGGCGGGAAGAAATTCTGCGCGCTCCATACCGGACGGTCGAGCGCTTCGGTCACGCGATAGTGCGCATCGAACGCGCGCGACACGAACAGGATGACCGGCCGCTCGCTGTGCGTTTCGACCATGACGATGAAGCGTCGAAGCTCCTCCAGCACGACATCGCGCGTCGGCCGCGAATCGCAGCCGGGCGCGAAGTCGAGCGACAGCGCCGGCGGCAGCGCGTTATCGGTGCGCGGCACCGTCGTGTTAAAATTATTCGCCTGGTCGGCGGCAAGGCGGCACAGCGACCAGCCGTGGATAGCGCCGCGGCGAAGATCGGCCTCGGCGGCGCCGCGCCAATTGTCTTCGAACCGCGCGTCGCGCTCCGCGCCGTCGGTCGCGACGAGGTAACCGAAATCGGCGCCCGCGGCTTTGACCGCGTCCCAGTCAACCGCGCCATTCGCCGCCGATACATCGACGCCCTGAAATTGATAGGTCGCGGCAGACGGACGCCAGTTCAGCGCGAATAAATAGACCGCCAGCGCAAACGCCCCCGCAATGACGACGAGCCCGCCCCACAGCCAGAGCCGCCGCGCCATTGTCAGCCCCGGATGTGCAGCACGCAGATCAGCGTGAACAGCCGCCGCGCGGTGTTGAAATCGACCTCGATCTTGCCCCCCAGCCGCTCCTTGAGGAGCTCGGCGGCGTCGTTGTGGACACCGCGCCGCGCCATGTCCACGGTCTCGATCTGCGCGGGGCTAGAGTGTCGGATCGCATCGCAATAGCTGTCGCAGATCGCGAAATAATCCCTGACCGGGCGGCGCAACGTGCCGAGCGAGAGGATCAGCGTCTCGAGCGGCGACCCGTCCTCGCGCGACAGATCGAGGACGAGGCGGCCTTCCTCGACCGCCAGGCTGAGCATGTATGGACCCGCATATCCGTCGGGATAATCGCGGTGCGGGCGGAAACTGTTGTCCTCGATCAGGTCGAAGATGGCGATGCGGCGTTCCTGCTCGACATCGGCGTTGCGCCACATGATCGTGCGCTCGTCGAGCTTGATTTCCTTGATGCGATGGTCGGCCACGCCCACGCCCTATCGGTATCTCACGGCTTTATCCACACGGGGTTTGACCGGACCGCCGCAACGCGGTTGCCGGGACTGGCGAGCGGCGTAGAAGCGGCATCATGGCCACCGTGATTCATTCGCTGACGACCACCGAACCCACTGTGCTCCCCCAAAACGTGGAGGCGGAGGCGGCGTTGCTCGGCGCGATGATGATCGACAACCGGATCGCCGACGACACCGATCGACTGACCGCGGACCATTTCTTCGAGCCACTGCATGGCCGAATCTTCGGCGCGATCAAGAGCTTGCGCGAGCACGACATGACCGCGACGCCGGTCACGCTGCGGCCGATGTTCGAGGCCGATCCTGCGATGAAGGAACTCGGCGGGCCGGGCTATCTGGCGCGGCTGACGGGATCGGGCGCGGGCCTGATCGGCGCACGGCAGTTCGCGCAGCAGATCTACGATCTCGCGATGCTCCGCACGCTTATCGAGGTCGGGCGCGACTTGGTCGACAATGCGATGGACACCTCCAAGGAGGTCAATCCCCGCGCCCAGATCGAGGCGGCCGAGGAGGAGTTGTTCAAGGTCGCCGCCGACGGGGGCAGCGAGTCATCGGTCAAGACCTTCGCACAAGCGAGCACCGCGGCGATCCAGATGGCCGACCGTGCGCTCAATTCGGGCGGAGGCGTATCGGGCGTCACTACAGGACTGAGCTCGATCAACGCCAAGATGGGCGGCTTCCACAAGTCCGACCTGATCATCCTCGCCGGACGTCCGGGCATGGGCAAGACGTCGCTCGCCACGAACATCGCGTTCAACGCCGCGCAACGTTACATGCAGGACGAGCAGGACGGGATCGATCCTAAGCAGCGGATCGGCGCCAAAGTCGCGTTCTTCAGCCTCGAAATGTCCGCCGACCAGCTCGCGACGCGCGTGCTGGCGGAACAATCGCGCATTTCGAGCCAGGACTTGCGCATGGGCAAGATCAGCCAGGCGGAGATGGACCGGCTGGTGGTGACATCGGGAGAGCTGCAGAACCTGCCGTTCGTGATCGACGACACGGCGGGTCTGACGATCGGCCAGCTGCACACGCGGATGCGACGGTTGCAGCGGCGGCACGGCGCCGACGGGATCGGCATGGTCGTGGTCGATTATCTGCAGTTGCTGACCGGAAGCGCGCGATCGTCGAACGACAATCGCGTGCAGGAAATTTCGGAGATAAGCCGCGGGCTGAAGACGCTGGCCAAGGACCTGAACGTGCCAGTGCTGGCGTTGTCGCAGCTCAGCCGCGCGGTCGAGCAGCGCGAGGACAAGCGCCCGCAGCTGTCGGATCTGCGCGAATCGGGCTCGATCGAGCAGGACGCGGACGTCGTGCTGTTCGTCTATCGCGAGGATTATTACGTCGCCGCGAAAGAGCCGAAGCACCCCGTTGAAGGCGACGACGTGAAGACGTTCGAAGACTATGCGAAGTGGGGCCAGGACATGGAGCGGGTCAACGGCTTGGCCGAGCTGATCGTGGCCAAGCAGCGTCATGGCTCGACGGGCAAGGTCATCCTGAAGTTCGAGCCGCGCTACACGTTGTTCAGCGATTACGCCGGCGATTACACCGGCCCGTCCTACGACTGATCGTTAGAAAAACGGCTCCTCGCCCGGCTTCTCGGGCACATGGATGCCGCACTCAGTCTTTTCCCAACCGCGCCAGCGGCCCGCGCGCGGGTCCTCGCCGGGTTGGACCTTCGATGTGCACGGCTGGCAGCCGATCGAAGCGTAGCCGTCGGCCTCGAGGGGATGACGCGCGAGGTCGTATTCCGTGAAATACGCGTCGAGATCAGCCTTCACCCAGTCGCCGAGCGGATTGACCTTCAGCCGGCCGTCCTCGATCTCGAACCGCGCGATGTTCTGGCGAGTCTGCGACTGGAACGCCTTGCGGCCAGAAATCCAGCTGTCGAGTCCGGCCTTGGCGCGCTTGAGCGGCTCGACCTTGCGGATTTCGCAGCAGCCGTCGGGGTCGTACGACCAGCGCAGTTGCTGGCCATCCTTCGCCGCAAGCACGACCGGATCGGGGGTGATCGTGCGGCTGTCACTAAGCCCGAACGTCGCCATCAGCGTATCGCGATAGGTCAGTGTTTCGGGGAACATGCGCAACGTGTCGACGAACACCACCGGCGTCGCCGGGTTCGCTTGCGCGACGAGGTGCAGCAATACCGCGCTTTCGGTGCCGAATGACGACACGACCGCGGTGCTGCCGAGCGTGCCGTCGGCGAACAGCGCCTCGAGCATCGTCAGCGTATCGACCCCGGCAAACCGCGCGTTGAGGCGGTCCGCGTCGGCCTGGGTGAAGGCGGGCGCGGTGTCGATGACGTCGATCTTGCGCGCTACGCTAGCCATGCCGCAGCTTCCACACCGGCACCGCGGCGTCGGCGGCGGGCTGATAGCGATAATCGTAGCGCTTGAGCGACGCGTAGAAGACCTCGGGATCGATCGGCGCATAGGGCGCGAAGCTGTCGAACCCGCAGCGGCGCATATGGTCGATCTGGTCGACCAGCACATCGCCCGCCGCGCGCAATTCGCCGGTGTAACCCGCCTCGCGCAGGATTCGCGCCGACGAATAACCGCGCCCGTCGCGGAACCGCGGGAAATCGACTTCGATCAGCGCCAGCGTGTCGAGATAGGGAATCAGCGCGCGCGCATCCTCGCCGGCCTCGAGCCGTACCGCCGAAGCATTGGGCTGACCGGCCAGGAACGCGTCGAGCGCAACCGCCGGCTCCTCGTGTAGCTCGTCGTCGCGGAAGCGCAGCGGATCACCCATAAATCGCCTCCTTGAACGGCTCGAAACCGACGCGGCGATAGGTGTCGAGGAAGCGTTCGCCATCGGTGCGCTCCGCGAGATATTTGTTGGTCACGCGCTCGATCGCATCGACGATCCCGTCCTCCGAGAAGCCCGGGCCAGTGATCTTTGCCAGGCTGGCATCCTCCGCGCCCGATCCGCCGAGCAGCAATTGGTAGTTCTCGGTGCCTTTTTTATCGACGCCCAAGATGCCGATATGCCCGGCGTGATGGTGCCCGCAGGCATTGATGCAGCCCGAAATCTTGAGCTTGAGCTCGCCCAGTTCGCGCTGGCGGCCGAGGTCGGCGAAGCGAGTCGCGATCTTCTGCGCGACCGGGATCGAACGCGCGTTGGCCAGGCTGCAATAATCGAGCCCCGGGCAAGCGATGATGTCGCTGATAAGGTCGAGATTGGCGGTGGCGAGCCCGTTTTCGTCGAGGATCTGCCATAGCGCATAGAGGTCGGCCTTGCGGACGTGCGGCAGGACGATGTTCTGCGCGTGGGTCACGCGAAGCTCATCGAAGCTGTACTTTTCGCCGAGGTCTGCCATCAGATCGATCTGCTCGGCGGACGCATCGCCGGGGATGCCGCCGATCGGCTTCAGGCTGATGTTGACGATCGCATAGCCCGGCGCCTTGTGCGCCTTGATGTTCTGGTCGACCCACAGCGCGAAGTCGGGGTCGCTGCGGTCGATTTCGTCGCTCAACCCGGTCTCGAACGGCGGCGGCGCGAAATAGGCGGCGATGCGGTCGAACTCCTCGCGTGGGACGTCGGAGCCGTTCTTGAGGATTTCCTGCCACTCGGCCTCGACCTGACGCGTGAACTCCTCCTGGCCGAGTTCGTGGACGAGGATCTTGATCCGCTGCTTGTGGATGTTGTCGCGGCGCCCGTTGCGGTTCCACACGCGCAGTGCCGCTTCGATGTATGAGAATAGATGATCCGCGGGCAGGAACGGCCGGATCAGCGGGGCGACGAACGGCGTGCGCCCCATGCCGCCCCCGATATAGACCTCGAAGCCGATCTCGCCGGCGTCGTCCTTGACGAGCTTGAGCCCGATATCGTGCAGCCGGATCGCCGCGCGATCCTCGTTCGCCGCGGTCACCGCGATCTTGAACTTGCGCGGCAGGTAACTGAATTCGGGATGGAAAGTCGTCGCCTGGCGGATCAGCTCGGCCCAGGGGCGCGGGTCGCACACTTCGTCCGCCGCCGCGCCGGCATATTGGTCCGACGACAGGTTGCGGATGCTTTCGCCCGACGTCTGGATCGCGTGCATTTCGACGCTCGCGAGGTCGGCCAGGATATCGCCGGCCTCTTCGAGCTTGATCCAGTTATACTGCAAGTTCTGCCGCGTGGTGAAATGGCCGTATCCGCGGTCGTATTTGCACGCGATATGCCCGAGCATCCGCATCTGGCGGCTATCGAGCGTGCCGTAGGGGATCGCGACGCGCAGCATGTAAGCGTGGAGCTGGAGATAAAGCCCGTTCTTCAGCCGGAGGGGCTTGAACTGGTCGTCGGTCAGCTGACCCGCGAGGCGGCGCCGCGCCTGGTCGCGAAATTCCTCGACCCGGGCATCGACGATCGCCTGGTCGTATTTGTCGTAGCGGTACATCAATTGGACTCCGTTCGCCCTGAGCCTGTCGAAGGGCGTGCCCGGAACACGTGCTTCGACAAGCTCAGCACGAATGGTGAAACGTAAGCGCTCATATCACCCAGCTTCCGGCGTTAGGATCGCTCGGCTTGAGCGTCAGATCGGGGCGTACGGTCGGCCCGAGCGCGCGAATGCGGTCCTTGATGTGCGCGGGGCGGGGCCCCTCGGGCGTTTCGGTCGCGTCGATGATCGTGCCGCCGTTGACCCGGCACGCGCCATCCTCGGCATGCAGGATCGCCTCGCCCTTGTCGCCGACGTCGACCGCATCTTCGACGTGGCGCGACCAGCCGCCGCCGGTCCACCAGATGACGTCGCCCGTGGGCAGATCGTTGCCGGTAAGGATCTTCATGCCGCCGCCGCCTCCGCAACCCGCGCCCAGCGCGCGAGCTTGTCCTCGGCGTCGGATAGATCGACCACTTCGCCAACGACGATAATCGCGGGACTCTGCACCTTCTCGCGCTCGACCATCGGGCCGAGGTCGGCGAGCAGGGTCTTGATCGCGCGGCTGCCGTCGAGCGTGCCCTTTTCGAGCACCGCGACCGGCATGTCGGGCGCGACGCCGTCGGCCATCAGCTTGTCGGCAATATCGGCCGCGGTCGCGACGCCCATGTAGATGACGAGCGTGCGGCCCTTGCCGGCGAGGCCCGACCAATCCTGATCGCTCAGCCCTTTGCACTGTCCGGCGACGAAACTGACCGCGGACGAGTGATCGCGGTGGGTGAGGGGCAGCATCGCCTCCGCCGCACAACCCAATGCCGCCGAGACGCCAGGGATGACTTCAACCGGCAGGCCGGCGGCGCGTACCGCTTCGACCTCTTCGCCGCCGCGTCCGAAGATGAACGGATCGCCGCCCTTCAGCCGCACGACGATCGATCCGGTGCGGACGTGCGCGACGATGAGCGCATTGATCGCTTCCTGCGGCAAGGTGTGCCGCGCGCGTTGCTTCGCGACCGAGATGCGATGCGCGTCGGGCGGCGCGATATCGAGCACGCGCGGATCGATCAGCCCGTCATGGACGACGACGTCGGCGCATTTGAGCGCCTCCACCGCGCGAACGGTGAGCAGGCCGGGGTCGCCAGGACCGGCGCCGACCAGGATGACGCGCCCACGCGCCTGCGGATCGAGGATGTTTGCCATGATGCGGTGCGAGATGATCCCGCCGCGCCGTTACGGCAACCGAGACCTGATTGGCCCCGGCGAAGCATAGCTTTCGCCGGGGCCGGATCAGTCGTTTATCACTCCTCCCGCTGGCCCATCAGGCCGAGCAGCAGCTGGAACATGTTGATCAGGTTCAGATAGAGCGACAGCGCCCCCATGATCGCCATTTTTTCGAGCGCCTGGTGGCCGCGATACTGGACGAACTCGCTCTTCAGCCGCTGCGTGTCCCAGGCCGTGAGGCCGGCGAACACGACGACGCCGACCACCGACACCAGCATCTGCAACATCGACGAGCCGAGGAAGATGTTGACCAGGCTCACGCCGATCACCGCGATCAGCCCGACCATCAGGAACGAGCCTAACCCCGTCAGGTCGCGCTTGGTGGTGTAGCCCCACAGGCTCAGCCCGGCGAACATCGCGGCGGCGGTGAAGAAGGCGCTGGCGATGCTGGTACCGGTATAGACGAGGAAAATGCTGGCCATCGACACGCCCATCACCGCGGCGAACGCGAAGAATGCGGTGCGCGCGCCGGCGGTCGTCATCCGATCGATGCGGAAGCTGAAGAACATCACGAACGCCAGCGGCGCGAAGATCGCCACCCATTTGAGCGGGGTGCCGAAGATCAGCGCCGAGAGCGGCGGCGTTGCCGCGACCGCGAGTGCGAAGAGCCCGGTCAGCGCGAGGCCGAGCCCCATGTTGCGATAGATGCCCAGCATATAGGTGCGCAGCTCGGTGTCGAACGCCTCGCTGGCCTGCGTCAGGCGGGAAAAGGGCGAAAGGGTATTCATGTGTTTGGCTCCAGGGTCAGACGGTGGCCGCGCGGCGGCTGAGCGCGATCCGCACCACCCGTCGCATCTCGGCGGCATCGGGGATGTGCCGGAACAGACGATCCTTGATCGCCAGGCGGCGTTTCTTGAGTTCACGGATGCGCAGCGCGTCGGGGGCGATGCGCGCCAGTTCGCGGCGAATTTCGCGGTTGATAAGCTGGTGAGCGGCGATCAGCCGCTCGATCAAATTGGACATACAAGCCACTCCATCGATGGTTCATCGATCAAGGGTCGTTCGGTGGGGTTTAGAGCGCCGGGGATATGGCATTCGAACCTGCACCGAGTTTACCTCGATGCGGTCCGACATCACGAAGGCTTTATCAGCTCTCGCCAGAGGGGCCCGGTCCGCAAGTCCTAAACTAGGGAATTTGCGGAAGGTTTCAAGCCGGTTCGCGGTTAAGCGTCGTCCGGCTCGTATTCGCGCAGCCCGATCCCGATCGACGCGCGCGCCGCGTCGGCCTCGTTCGATACCACCGGATAGGCGCAATAGTCGGCGGCGTAAAAGGCGCTCGGCCGGTGGTTGCCCGACCAGCCGATCCCGCCGAACGGCGCGCCCGAACTGGCGCCGTTGGTCGGCTTGTTCCAGTTGACGATCCCGGCGCGGGCATTGGCCCAGAAGCGGTTGTAGAGGTCGGGGGTTTGAGTGATCAGACTCGCTGACAAACCGTAGCGCGTGTTGTTCGCTTCGAGCATCGCTGCGTCGAAATTGTCGGCACGGATGACTTGCAGGATCGGGCCGAACAGCTCGAGATCGGGACGGTCGTCGAGTGCGGTTACGTCGATGATGCCCGGCGTCAGGAACGGTAATTTTGGTTGGGGGCGCTGGAGGTGACGGATCGGCTTTGCGCCGCGCAGCACCAGTTCGAGGAAGTTTTCGCCGAGCATGTCGGCCGCCTCATTGTCGATCACCGGTCCCATGAACGGTGCGGGATTGTCGTGCGGGGCACCGACGATCAGGCGATCGACGATCTTGCCGAGCTCGACCATCAGTGGTTCGTACAGAGCGTCATCGACGATCAGCCGCCTGGCCGCGGTGCAGCGCTGGCCGGCGCTGGTGAAGGCCGATTGCACGACCAGGATCGCCGCCGCGTAAAGGTCGGGCGTGTCCCATACGATGATCGGGTTGTTGCCGCCCATTTCCAGCGCGAGGATCTTGTCGGGCGTTTCCGCGAACTGGCGGTTGAGCGCGACGCCCGTGCGCGCCGACCCGGTGAACAGCAGTCCGTCGATATCGGGATGCGACGCGAGCGCCTTGCCCTCCGCCGGCCCGCCGATCAGCACGCGCGCGCATCCTTCGGGCACGCCCGCTTCGCGCAGGCAATCGATCAGGAACGCGCCCGATGCCGGAGTCTTTTCGGACGGCTTGAACACCACCGCATTGCCCGCAATCAGCGCGGGAACGATGTGGCCGTTGGGCAAGTGCGCGGGGAAATTATAGGGGCCGAGCACCGCGAGTACGCCGTGCGGTTTGTGGCGCAGCGCCATACGGCTGCCCATCGGCGAGTCCATCCGCCGCTGGCCGGTGCGTTCCGAATAAGCGGAAACCGAAATGTCGACCTTGGCGACGACCGATTCGACTTCGGTCTTGGCTTCCCACAGCGGCTTGCCGGTCTCGCGCGCGATCAGATCGGCAAAGGCGTCGGCATGTTTGCGGACGACATTGGCGTAGCGGCGCAGCGTTTCGATGCGGTAAGTAACGGGTTTCGCCGCCCATTCCGCCCAACTTGCGCGCGCAATCGCGACCTCCGCATCGGCATCGCCGATGGCGCCCCGCCACAGTTCGGCGCCGGTGGCTGGTTCGTGGGAGATGAGTTCGGCGGGCATTCGCGGCTTTCCTAGCGAGTCGCCGGCGCGGCGGCTAGCGCCGCGCCCATTTCGCGGATGGCGGCGATCTTTGCGTGGAGCGGTGCCCAGTCGTCACGACTGGCGATGGCGGCCCAGATCGCCTCGACCTCGTCGATCAGCGTCGAGCAAGGTTCGCCTCCCCAATACGGGGCATCGCGTCCCGCGCGTGGCGTATAGGCGGCGAGCGCGGTGCGGACTTGATCCCATTCGGCGCCGTAAGCATCGGACAGCCTGCCGCCGAACGCATCGAAGAAGAACCGGTCGATCGGCGTCGCGGTGCCGCGCAGGACGGGCTCGATGGTCTGGACGAATTGTCGATCGGTCTCCGCATCGCGCGGCACCAAGCCCAGCCGCCCCAGGATCGCATCGCTGACGGCGCGTTGATACCGCTCGCCGAAAGTATCGAGCACCGCGATCAGCGGCTCGGGCTCGCAAATCGGGCGCAACGACACCGCGAGTTGCATCGCGTCCCAATGGATCGCTTCGGGCTGGCGGCCGAACGCGTAAAGCCCGGCATGGTCGAAATAGGCGGCGGTGAAGGCCGGGTCCCAGGTCGGGTTGAATCGCCACGGACCGTAATCGAAGCTTTCGCCGGTAACGTTGATGTTGTCGGAGTTGAGGACGCCATGAACGAAGCCAGCCGCCATGTAACTCGCGGCGAGGCGGGCGGTGCGCTGGACGACGAAGTCGAGGAGCCGGACCGGCGCATCATCGCCTGATTCCTCATCGTAAAGGTGGCGCAAGACATATGACGTGAGCGCACGCAGGCTGTCCTCGTCGCGGTGGTAAGCGAGCCGCTGAAACATGCCGATGCGGATGTGGCTGTGACTGAGGCGGACCAGCACGGCGCCGCGCGTCGGCGAAGGTTCGTCGTTGCGCTCCAGCGATTCGCCGGTCTCGATCAGCGAGAAGGTCCGCGAGGTCTTGACGCCGAGTGCCTCGAGCATCTCGGTCGCGAGTATCTCGCGCACCCCGCCCTTCAGCGTCAGCCGTCCGTCGCCGAATCGGCTGTACGGCGTTTGTCCCGAGCCTTTGGTGCCGAGGTCCATCAGCCGCCCTGCATCGTCGCGCATCTGGGCGAACAGGAAACCGCGGCCGTCGCCGATCTCCGGGTTGTACACGCGGAATTGATGCCCGTGATAGCGCAGCGCTAACGGCTGCTGCAGCGTGCCGGGCAGCGGTGCAAATCGTCCGAAATGGGCGATCCACTTCCCTTCGCTCAGCGAATCGAGTCCCACCTCCGCGGCAGCCCGATCGTTGCGGAAGCGCAGGATCGCTTGCGGAAAATCCGCCGCCGCGACGGGGTCGTAAAACGCCTCGCCCAACTCCAGAACGGCACTTTCGGGGTGATACGCTTGCGGGCGGGCGGGCATGCGGCAATATGAGGGCGTCGCCCAACAGGACGCAACCATGCCGGCTTATGAAAATCGTTACTGGGAGTCCGACGACGAGGTGCGGTTGCACTATCGCGACTATCCGGGTCGTGACGCCAAAAACGATGGGCGTCCGCCGATCCTGTGCCTGGCCGGCCTGACTCGCAACGCCCGCGATTTCGAAGATGTGGCGGAACGGCTGGCGGGCGAGTGGCGCATCATCGCGGTCAATTTCCGCGGTCGTGGGGGGAGTGCCGCCGCCAAGGATCCGATGACCTACGTGCCGACGACCTACGTCAAGGATGTCGAGGCACTGTTGGCCGAACTCAATATCGACCGCTACGTCGCGTTCGGCACTTCGCTCGGCGGGATCGTGACGATGCTGCTCGCGGCCAACGCGCCGGGCAAGCTGGCCGGCGTGCTGCTCAACGATGTCGGGCCGGAGATCGAGGCGGCAGGCTTGGGGCGCATACGCTCCTATGTCGGCAAGTCGAACGTCTGGCCAACCTGGATGCACGCCGCGCGCGCGGTCCAGGAGGGGAATGGCGACGTTTACCCGCATTATTCGGTCGAAGACTGGCTGGCGATGGCCAAGCGGCTCTACCGGCTCAACAGCGGAGGGCGGATCGTGCTCGATTACGACATGAAGATCGCCGAGCCGTTCCGCGTGCCGGGAAACGAAGCCGGGCCGGACATGTGGGCGGCTTTCGACGCGCTCAAGCCCGTGCCGACGTTGATCGTGCGTGGGGGCCGGTCCGACGTCCTTGGGGAAGCGACGGCGGCGAAGATGGCCGCGCGGCTCGACGATGCGGAGCTCGTGACCGTTCCCGATGTCGGTCATACTCCCATGCTCACCGAACCGGAGGCGGTCGCTGCGACGGACCGACTACTCGCTCGTGTCGCGAAGGAACGCGTCAAGGCCTGATGCAGGTTGCTTGATCGGCGGCCCCTAAGCTGAGTAGGGCGTAAATATGCCTGCGCCGCTCAACATCCTCCATATGCATTCGTCGTTCGACCTGGGCGGCAAGGAAACACGCGCGGTGCGGCTGATGAACGCGTTCGGCGATCGTGCGCGGCACACGATCGTGTCGGGCATGCCCGACGCGCTGTCGGCACGCGAGGCGATCGCCAAGGGGATCGCGTACGAAATCGCCCAAAACCCACCGCAGTTGACGGGTGGACCGTCGGTCGCGCGGTTCGAAGCGATCGCCAAGTTCATGCGGCGCTTCGATTTGGTGTTGAGCTATAATTGGGGCGGGATCGACGCGGTCATGGCGAAGCGCGCCTTCCCGAAGGGCGCGCCACCGGTGATCCATCACGAGGATGGCTTCAATGCCGACGAGGCGGTGCGGCTGAAGGCGCGGCGCACGGTCTATCGCCGGATCGCGTTCGGCGCGGCGGATGCCGTCGTGGTCCCGTCGGTCACGCTCGAACATCTCGCCAAGACGGTGTGGAAGATTGCGCCACCCAAGCTGCAACGTATCTCCAACGGCATCCAGACCGCGCTCTACGCGCGCACGCCCGACCCCAAGGCGATCCCCGGTTTCACTCGGAAGCCCGGCGAAGTCGTGGTCGGCGCGCTCGCCGGGCTGCGCGCTGTCAAGAATCTGCCGGCCTTGGTGCGGGCGGTGGCCGGATGTCCGGCGAATATCCGGCTGGTGATCGTTGGCGAGGGGCCTGACCGCGCGAAGATCGAGCAGACCGCGATGAACATGGCGATGACGGACCAGCTCGTCATGCCTGGCTTCCTGCCCGACCCGCACCGCTACATCGGGCTGTTCGACATTCTGTCACTGTCGTCGATGAGCGAGCAATTTCCGATCTCGGTGGTCGAGGGGATGGCGGCCGGGCTGCCGATCGCGGCGCCCAATGTCGGCGACATGTTGCATATGGTAAGCCGGGACAATTGGCCACTCATCGACCAACACCGCAACGAAGTCGGCTTGCGCGACGTTATCCAGGCGGCGGCGGAAAACCCGGCGGGCCGCGTGGCGGTCGGCAAGGCCAATCGCGCCAAGGCCGTGGCGGAGTATGACGAAAAGACGATGATCGCGGCGTATCGCGAGCTTTATGAACGGGCCGTCGGTAGGCCCGGGTCCTTAACCTAAGTTCGTATTTGCTCGCACGGACGCATCCAGGCGCTATACCCGTGCGTTACTGTCCCAGGAGACTGACGTGTTCAAAGGCCTCAAGCCCATCATCTACAACGGCCGGGAGGTCTGGCCGTTGGTCGAGGGCGGTAAGGGCGTCGCGGCAACCAACCATGCATCGGCCGGCGCGTGGGCGGCGGCGGGCGGCATCGGCACGGTCAGCGCGGTCAACGCGGACAGCTACGACCCCGAGGGCAAGATCATCCCGCAGATATACACCGCGCTGACGCGCCGCGAACGGCATGAGGAATTGGTCCGCTACGCCATCGATGGCGCGGTCGAGCAAGTGAAGCGCGCCTATGATATTGCCGGCGGCAAGGGCGCGATCAACATCAACGTGCTATGGGAAATGGGCGGCGCGCAGCGTATCCTGCACGGCGTCCTGGAGCGCACGCGCGGGCTGGTGTCGGGTGTCACGTGCGGCGCCGGCATGCCGTATAAATTGTCCGAGATCACCGCGTCCTACAACGTCAGTTACCTGCCCATCATCAGTTCGGCGCGCGCCTTCTCGGCTTTGTGGAAGCGTGCCTATTCCAAGGCGGCGGACTTTCTGTCGGCAGTAGTATACGAGGATCCGTGGCTCGCGGGCGGACATAACGGATTGTCGAACGCCGAGGACCCGTTGCAGCCGCAAGACCCGTATCCGCGCGTCAAGGCGCTGCGCGAGACGATGCGCGAGGGCGGCATTCCGGACAGTGTGCCGATCGTGATGGCGGGCGGCGTCTGGTATCTGCGCGACTGGAACAACTGGATCGACAATCCCGAGCTCGGCCAGATCGTTTTCCAGTTCGGCACGCGCCCGCTGCTGACGCAGGAAAGCCCGATCCCCGAGGGATGGAAAGCCAAGCTGACCGACATCGAGCCGGGCGAAGTGCTCCTCCACCGCTTTTCGCCGACCGGTTTCTATTCGAGCGCGGTGCGCAATCCCTTCCTGCGCTTGCTCGAAGCGCGTTCGGACCGCCAGATCGCCTTTTCGGCGCAGGAAGCGGGCGACCACACCTTCCAGCTCGACGTCGGCGTAAAGGGCAAGAATTTCTGGGTGACGCGCAACGATCTGCTGCGCGCGCGCGAATGGTTCGGGCAAGGGTTCACCGACGCGCTCAAGACCCCCGACAATACATTGGTGTTCGTGACGCCGAGCGAGAAGGCGGTCATCCGCAAGGATCAGGCCGATTGCATGGGCTGCCTCAGCCAGTGCGCGTTCTCGTCGTGGAAGGACAGCGAGACCAACTCGACCGGCCGCCTGGCCGACCCGCGCAGCTTTTGCATCCAGAAGACCTTGCAGGATATCGCGCACGGCGGCGACACCGATCAGAACCTGATGTTCGCCGGGCACGGTGCCTATAATTTCAAAAAGGACCCGTTCTATTCGAACGGCTTCGTGCCGACGGTGAAGCAGCTGGTCGATCGGATTTTGACCGGGAACTAGCCTTGCAATATCCGCCCTATTGTCTACAATATCTTCTATATTGTGGACAAGGACGCGATGAACAAACCGATGGCTTTGAACGTCCGCGTGAGCGGCGCACTGTCTGACTTCGTCGCGGCGAACGTCGGCGATGACGGGCTTTACGACAATGCGAGCGAATACGTGCGCGACTTGATCCGCCGCGACCTTGCACGGGTCGAGCTGGAGCGTTTCGAAGCGTTGAAGGCTGAGTTGCAACATGCATTTTCGCAGCCCGAAAGCACGGCTGAACCCATCGACGCCGACGCCTTTATCACCCGGATGCGGCAACGCCGCCGGTGAGTCGGGCGCGGCTTACCGATCGTGCCAATGCGCAACTCGAAGCGATTTACGAATATACGTCGGATCGATGGGGTGAGGAACAGGCCGAGCGCTATACGCGCGATATCATCCAACTTTGCGGTGATATCGCCGACGGAAGGGTGATATCGCGTCCAATCGAGCCGGAACTGGGTGTCTCTGGCAACGTGGCGCGGAAAGGCAGCCACTTCATTTATTGGCGACGGCGCGACGATGGTGACGTCGATATCGTTGCGATCTTGCATCAGCGCATGATGCAGGCGCTCAGGCTACGCGATCCGCCCAGCCCAGATGTCTACTAAATCCAGCCCTCGAGCACCTGATCCGGCGGGCGGTGACCGTCCGCCCAGTGCTGAATGTTGGTGATCACCCGTTCGCCGGTCGCGATTCGCGCTTCGTAGGTCGCCGATCCCATATGCGGTAACAATACGACGTTCCCAAGCGCAAGCAGGCGCGAGTCGATCGCCGGTTCGTGCTCGAACACGTCGAGTCCAGCGCCGGCCAGCCGGCCTGCTTCCAGCGCGTCGATCAACGCGGCCTCGTCGATCGCGGTACCGCGCGATGTGTTGATCAGATAGGCTTCGGGCTTGAGCAAGGCGAGGCGGCGGGCATCGATCACATGTTCGGTCTGGTCGGTGTGCGGGGTGTGGATCGTTACGAAATCCGAACTCGACAACATTTCGTCGAGGTCGGCATGCCATGTCGCGCCCAGTTCGGCCTCCAACGGCTCCGGCAGGCGGTGGCGATTGTGATAATGGATCGTCAGCCCGAACGGGCGCGCGCGCGCCGCGACCGCCTGGCCGATGCGGCCCATGCCGACGATACCCAGCGTCTTGCCGCCGATCCGATGGCCGAGCATCGCGCCCGGGCTCCAGCCGCGCCACTCGCCCGACCGCGCCAGCTTCTCGCCCTCGGCCAGCCGCCGCGGCACCGACAGGATCAGCGCCATCGTCATATCGGCGGTGTCGTCGGTCAGCACGCCGGGCGTATTGGTGACCAGAATGCCGCGTGCG
>JBDSWC010000053.1:0-35167 GCA_039926845.1 Sphingomonas sp.
GGTCGTTTATCGAGGGGCTGGCGCTAGTGGGTACAGTTACGATCCTGTGTCGCGCCCAAACTCGATTTCTCACCAATACAACGGCGGGGCGATCGATGTATCAGAGACCTTCGCTTACAGCCCCGCAAGCCAGCTCGCGAGCAAGACGCGGTCGAACAACGCTTACTCGTTCACGGGCTACACCACTGTCAGCACCGCCTACACAGCCAACGGGCTCAACCAATATAACGCGGTTGGCAGCAGCAGTCCTACCTACGATGCCAATGGCAATCTGACCGGCGACGGATCAAGCACATACACTTACGATGTCGAGAACCGACTGCTCACCAAGAGTGGTGGCCTGTCGCTGACTTATGATCCGTTAGGCAGACTTTTTCAGGTATCGGGCGGCGCAAGTGGCACAACCCAATTTCTCTACGACGGCGATCAGCTTGCGATGGAGTATGACGGGTCGGGCAATGTTCTGCGACGCTATGTAAATGGTCCTGGTGAAGATGACCCGTATGTGTGGTTCGAGGGTAGCTCGGTTGCCACGACTGCACAGCGGTTCCTTTACCCGGACGGCCAAGGATCGATTGTCGGAGTCGGCGACCTTACGGGGTCTGGCACCCGGCTCGCGATCAACAGCTACGACGAATACGGCAATCCAGCGTCGGGCAATATCGGGCGGTTCCAATATACCGGCCAAGCGTGGCTACCCGACCTTGGCATGTATTATTACAAGGCCCGCATCTACAATCCGGCCCTCGGGCGGTTCATGCAGACCGATCCGATTGGGTATGCGGATCAGAACAACCTTTACGCCTATGTCGGAAATGATCCGATTGATGGGACCGATCCGAGCGGAATGGTTGCCCATCCGGACGCCCCTAAACCTCCCCGAGATTGCACCGGGAGCATTAGTTGTGCTTCACCAACGGCAAGCCCTGGTTATTCAATTCCTGGTGAAGCCCCCGGCGGGAAAGCGCCTCAGCAATCGCAAGGCTCCACGCCTGGAAAGGGTTTTGACTACGGGGACCACGCCTATGATCGGGATGTCGTTATTTGCGAGTGCGCGCTTGATACTGGCTTCGAGGCCGTAAGATCGTTTTCAGCGCCTGGCGCTCCATATGCGAAAGCGGGCGGACCCTACAAAATTACGCTTGAAGGCGGAAACAACATTCTGCAGTTCGTGGATGTCAAGAATCGCACTATTACCAACACCACCTATGGACGCCATATTTTTGGGGGATCGGTACAACTAACTGTTAGATACGACGGCGGCTTTACAATTGTGCATGTGCGCGGACGAGGGCCGGGATCAAACGCAACACTCAATCAGATAATGGGGCCTGTTATATTTACCTCTTTGATGCTGCAAGCTAGAGCAAGTGTGCAGCCTCTCAGAATTCCTAACCAGCGCTCGACCTTACCTTGAAAGGCAGTATGATGGGAATTTTATTTAGAAACATCCTCACGTTACCCTGGTGCATATTTGCAGCGATTGGTTTACTAAACGCACATTACATGTATCCGAATAAGGATCAGTTCATATAT
Organism: Sphingomonas sp.; assembly: GCA_039926845.1. Lineage (GTDB taxonomy): Bacteria > Pseudomonadota > Alphaproteobacteria > Sphingomonadales > Sphingomonadaceae > Sphingomonas. The sequence continues at coordinate 1,537 of JBDSWC010000053.1, forward strand.
TACTGTGTTATACCAGTTGTGGCTTTCATTATATCGATAGCGATCGCAAATTCTTTTAGAGATAGTCGTAAGCCTGTAGGGGTTTTGATATTTATTGACGCGTTATTCATTCCCTATTTGTATTATTATGCCGGGGGCGTTTAAATGGATCGTGGTCGGTTGGACCGAATCAAGGTGGAATGTCTTCGAATTGGCCATTCAATCCGTCACAGCGTCGGTCGCTCGATGCGTCCAGCGTCCACCCCAATCGACTAATTGTTAATTGCGGGTAACAGCGCACTAAACAGCCAAATCGGACATTTGGCACCTAAACTTCGCTAGCTGTGGTCACTGATGCAAATATGGCCCGCTATCACTATACCCCCCTGCCTTCGCAGGAGCACCTGATCGCTAAAACGCCATCGCCAGGCGGGCCTGCATATGCTGCACGGGGCTGTCGGACGGCTGCGGTTCGATCTGCGCGTCGTCGAGACGAGCAACGCGGCGGTGGAGATCGATGCTGGAGGCGATCAACGCGCGCGCATCCTCCGGCATCAGCGCCAACACGGCATCCTCGGTGACCGGCGCATCGCCTAGCCGACGCGCCGGATCGAGCGCGTCGCGCGGGGTCAGTTCTCCTGAATCGACCGCACGCTGCGTCAGCAACCAGGCGATGATGTGCATCAGCCGCGTCGTCACCTTCAACGACTCGCACGAAAAGGTGACTCGCCCGAGCGGGTCGAGCGCCTCGCGTTCGATCCGCGCGCCCTGGTCGAAATACCCGCGCGCCTCATCGGCGAGCAGCATCGCATCGACATAGAGCGTGTCGATCATCCGGCGATGGATTCGCGCGTTGGTAACGTCAGCCATTCGGTAAGCGTCGCGCGAATTGGCCGCCGTCGCAAGCCAACTCGTCGCGCGCTGCGTCCCAAATTCGATCAGGCGATGATATCCGGGATGAGCTGATCCTCGAGCATCGCGATTTCGTCCCTGAGCGCGAGCTTGCGCTTTTTGAGCCGCGCAATCTGGAGTTGGTCGCCCGATCCCAGCAAACGCAGCGCATCGATCGCCGAGTCGAGATCGCGATGCTCGGTTCGTAGAGCACCGACACGCTGGATGATCTGGGCCTCGTCCATCGTTTCTCCCGCCACGAACGCATTTTTTCCGGTCATCGCCAAAACGATGCGCCGCATCGATTCGCAAGCGAAATCGTTGGCGACTTTTAACGCGTTTCGTGTTCTATTCATTCCCCCCACCTGAACGAAGGAGGTTGCTCCCATGCAGAACGCGCATCTCTCGGCTCTCGAGACGAAGCATATCGTGCTGGATCGGCAAATCGTTGCCGAAAGCCATCGCCCCGCGCCCGACTCGCGGATCCTGGCCGACCTCAAGAAGCAGAAGTTGCGCTTAAAGGAAGCGATCGCCGCACTCTGACACGCGGGAGGGTCAGCCCCGGCTCCGGCCGGGGTGCCCGACTATAATATCGGTTTGATCGGCTTGTCCTTGACCGGCGTCTTTTGTGAGGCGACCGGCTTGCGGGCCTGTAACGGATCGATTGCGCTGTCGAACGCAACTCCGATACGCCCAGCCGCGGTCCAGGCGACCTGCCCTGCCACCTTGCCAACGCCCCGCATCTCGACTTCGACCGCGCGGCCGATCTCGATCGGGTGCGGATATTCGGCCATCAGCCCGCCGGGCGACAAGTTGCGCACGCGCACCTGCAGCGGGCCCGGCCGTCCGTCGATGCACAGTCCGGCAACCAGAAACAGGCTGTCGCGCGCTTTCGTCCGCTTCGTCGACTCAAAGCCCGCCGGTGGGAAAGTGTTTGGTGAAAGGTCGTTCATGCATCCTGCCCGAAACGGAAAAAACGTCTCGCTGACGCACGCATAAACTTGAAATATTGTCGAAACGGTTAAAACCGGCGCAGGACTAGTCCTCGCGTGATACCTTTTCGTTGCGTTCGTGACGCTCCTGGGCCTCGACGGTCATCGTGGCGATCGGCCGCGCTTCGAGCCGGCCGAGCGAAATCGGCTCGCCGGTCACTTCGCAATAGCCGTATTCGCCCTCGTCAATCCGACGCACCGCCGCGTCGATCTTGGAGATGAGTTTGCGCTGGCGATCGCGGGTGCGCAATTCGATCGACCAGTCGGTCTCGCTCGATGCGCGGTCGGTGAGATCGGCCTCACGCAACGGCTCGACCTGAAGCTGCGACAGCGTGGTCACGGCCTCTTTCAGGATCGCCTCTTTCCAGCGCAGCAGCTTGGTCCGGAAATACACCTGTTGGCGCGGGTTCATGAACGCCTCGTCGGCGCTCGGACGATAGTCGTCGTCGGCGTCGTTCGCCGGTAACTCGAAACTGGAATCTTCCACGCGATTCAAAGCCGTTGCCATCCCCGCTCTCCCAACTAGCCCGTGGCGCCGACTATATCGCTCGCCTCTGACCGTCCCCTTGCGGCGGGCCTATAGCGATGCGGAAGCGGCTCCACAAGCGATTGACGACAGGCCGTTTCGATCGGCGAAGTCGCCCGCTGGAACGGCCTATCGCGCGCGGCCTTTCAGGGTCATGAACCGGCTCCATCGTCGTCAAAGCGTGTTGCATCCCTTCCGACATGCGGCGACATATCTGCATTTGGCGTATCACAATGAAACGTTAACTATAACTACGTCGTGTCCATAACAATTAAGGTCGTATTCACGCGATTATTGTTAGTTAACGCGATTGCACTTAATGTTTTGTTTCGCACTATGTCATTAGCGGCTCAACAGCTGCGACGAAGCATCACCGTCTTGCGTGGGGGCAGGCACGGTTAACGAAGAGAGTGACGCGATGTCTGTTCGGATGGCCATGGCAAAGCTTTGCGCCTGCGCTTGCGGCGGCGCGATCGTCGGTGGGGGAGCTGTAAAGGTTTCCGAAGCCGCGAGCCCGCGCGCCGGTTACGCCAAGACGACGTACAAGAAGCGCGTCGTACGGGCCACGCGCACCGCCTCCGCCCGCGCCGCGCGCGTTCGCAAGGTCGTCACCACGACCACCACGGCGTGCCCGCCCGCGGTCGTCACCATCGCTGGGGGCCCACCGCTCCCCGTCCCGCCGCCCTTCATGGGTTCGAGCGGTGATGGCGGGGCAGTTATGGTTGGCGGTTCGGGCGGCGGCTTTGGCGGCGGCGGATTCATGACCGGCGGCTTCTTCGGCGGCGGCGGCGGTTCGTCGGGCGGCGGCATCGTCGTCTCGTCGACCTCATCGACCAGCGGCGGCTCGACCAGCAGCTCGACTTCGTCGGGCGGATCATCGACCTCTTCGTCGACCGGCGGCGCAAACGTCGACATCAAGAATAACAACAGCAACGACAACAGCGCCAACAATTCGAACAACAATAACCAGACGAATAATCAGAATAACACCCAAACGAATAACAACGATCAAACCAACAACAACAATCAGACGCAGAACCAAAACCAGAACCAGAACCAAGGTCAGAATCAGAACCAGTCGAGCACGTCGTCGACGTCGGGCAGCACCAGCTCGTCCAACTCGTCGGCCAGTTCGGGATCGACGTCGAGCTCGGGTTCGACCTCGTCGTCGAGCTACGGTTCGTCCTCGAAGGGCTGGAGCTCGTCGAGCAGCTGGGGTTCGAGCGGCTGGCACGGCAGCAGCGGTTCGACCGGATCGTCGGGCGGCCCGCCCGCCCCGGTGCCCGCCCCGCCGATGATCTTCCTGTTCGGCGGCGCGGCCGCGGCGCTGGTCGCCCGCAAGCGTTTCGCCAAGCGGACGACCGTTACCGTTTAAGCGGCGCTAAGCGCCTTCTCGATTTCGGGCAGGGGATGGCCGGTGAGATCCTTCGGGATTTCGCCGGCCAATCTGTTTTCGACCTCGACATGGTAATGCTTGCGTAGCTCACCGAGCGTCTTGGCCGGCGCGGCGATGATCAGCGATTCGAATTCGTTGGCGAGCGCGCGGCTCTTGAGCATTGCGCCGATGTCGGCGGCAAATCGATCCTCCTCCTGCTGGTGGAAATCGACCTCGTCCATCGTGTTCTGCCGCCCGCCGACCCCAGCCGAGGCGCGGCCCGGCGCATCGGTTTTCTGGTCGCGGTCGGGCGGATTGATACGATCCTCGGCATGCTCGACGATCAGATTGGGATGCACCGCATCGCCCTCGTTGCGCAGGAACAGCGCCTTGCGGCCATCGGCGACGACGACGAGCGTGTTGTGGGCGAGTTGCATGGCGTTCTCCTACTTGTTCGCACCACCAACGCCCCGCTCCGCCCCGGGTTGCGCCGCCGCCCCTGCCTCGCCATAGCCGCCACGCTATGCACGACATCCGCCTGATCCGCGAAAACCCCGAAGCTTTCGACGCCGGACTTGCCCGCCGCGGCTTGTCGCCGATGGCGGCGGACTTGCTCGCGCTCGATGAAAAACGCCGCGCGGTGATCGGGGAAGTTCAAGCTGGGCAAGCGCGCCGTAAACAGCTTTCGCAGGAGTTTGGAAAGTACAAGGCGCGTGGCGAAGGCGTTCCAACTGATGTCGTCGCCGAGCTTGAAAGCCTCAAGCAGAACCTCCCGCAAGGCGAGGAAGAAGAGCAAAGCCTGATTGCTGATCTGAACGCTCAACTCGCCGCGATCCCCAACTTGCCGCTCGCCGACGTCCCAGAAGGCGCCGACGAGGACGACAACGAACTCGTCGCCGAACATGGCCAGCGCCCGGACTTCGCCTTCGCGATCAAGGAGCATGACGAGATCGGCCCGCCGCTCGGGCTCGATTTCGAGACCGGCGTCGCGCTCGCCGGCGCGCGCTTCACGTTGGTCCGCGGCGCCGCGGCACGGCTCAACCGCGCGCTCGGCCAGTTCGGGCTCGATGTGCTGACGCGCGACCACGGTTACGAGGAAGTCGTCCCGCCGCTCATGGTCCGCGACGAGGCGATGTTCGGCACCGGGCAGCTTCCCAAGTTCGCCGAGGATTTGTTCCAGACCACCGACGGCCGCTGGCTGATTCCGACCAGTGAAGTCAGCCTGACCAACATCGTCCGCGAAAAGATCCTGAGCGCCGACGAGCTCCCGCTGCGTTTCACCGCGCTCACCCCCTGCTTCCGTTCCGAAGCGGGCGCCGCGGGGCGCGACACGCGCGGGTTCATCCGCCAGCATCAGTTCGAGAAGGCGGAGATGGTCTCGATCGTCACCCCCGACCAGTCGGAGGCCGAACACGAACGCATGACCGCGGCGGCCGAGGACGTACTGACCAGGCTCGGCCTGCCGTTCCGCCGAATGAAGTTGTGCACCGGCGACATGGGCTTCTCCGCCGCGCGCACGTACGATCTCGAGGTGTGGCTGCCCGGCCAGGGCCGCTATCGCGAGATTTCGAGTTGCTCTACCTGCACCGATTTCCAGGCGCGGCGGATGAACGCGCGGTATCGCGGCGACGCCGGCAAGCCGGCGTTCGTCCACACGCTCAACGGGTCGGGCCTCGTGGTCGGCCGGATGCTCGTCGCGATCCTGGAGAATTATCAGCAGGAAGACGGATCGGTCGCGATCCCCGACGCGCTCCAGCCCTATCTGCGCGGGCTCAACCGGCTGGAACCGGCGGTCTGACAATTGCCTCCCGCGACGCCTGCGCTATGCTCGGTCGCGACGGACGGGAGGGCACGGTGCGGAACAAGATGCTGATCGTCGTCGCACTAATGCTCACCGGATGCATTCCTGGCGGCCAGGACTACGGCCCGCCCAATGCCGGTCGCCCGCAGATCGACTATAGCGCACCGCCCGACCGCCATGATCCGCAAGACGGATATGAGCGACAAGCGATCGATAACGACGTTCCCGCCCCGCCCTCGGCGCCGCCGGCCTGGGTCGCACAGCCGGTAACGCCCGACGCGCGGACGATTCCCAGTTCGACCTATGTCGTCCAGCCCGGCGACACATTGCGCGGCGTCGCCGAGCGCCTCGGCGCGGGGTCGGAGAATATCGCCGATGCCAACGACCTCACCGCCCCCTACACGATCCGGCCCGGCCAGCGGCTGACGATCCCCGGCGGCCGTTATCACTTCGTCCGCCCCGGCCAATCGGGCATCGCGATCGCGCGCGCTTATGGCGTAAAATGGTCCGATATCGTGGCGGTCAATAACCTGACCGAACCGTATATGCTGCGCTCGGGCCGCCGCGTCCTGATCCCCGGTGGTGTGCGCCAGCAGACGCTCGCGGAGCGCGCCGCTGCGTTCAAAATCGACCTCGGCGACATCGCCATCGGCGGGGGCGAGCCCGCCATTCCGGAGGGCGACCGCGCACCGCGCGCCGCGACGATGGTGCGCGCGCCGCTCCCCTCCACGGTCCCGATCGCCGCGCCGGCCACGCTCAATGGGCCGTTCCTCTGGCCGGTCTCGACCGGCAACGTCGTCAAGCGGTTCGGCGCGGGCGCGAGCGGCGAGCGCAACGACGGCATCAACATCGCCATCCCGATCGGCACGTCGATCAAAGCCGCGGCCGATGGCGTCGTGATCTATACCGCCACTGGCGTTCCCGGGCTCGGCGGGCTGGTGATGGTCAAGCACGGCGACGGTTGGACCAGCGTCTACGGCCATGCCAGCCGCATCTTGGTGCAGCGCGGACAGGCGGTGAAGCGCGGCCAGCCGCTCGCGCTGTCGGCCGACACCGGGTTGGCGGACCAGCCCGAGTTGCATTTCGAACTGCGCAAGGGCCGCTTGCCCATCGATCCGCTCGGCATGCTGCCGAAGCGGTAGAAGGATAGCCAATGCTCGATCGCCGTTTCTTTCTGCTCGCATCGACGGCATTTCTTGTCGCCGGGAGCGCTGGTGCCGAAAGCCTGCGAAAGCACAGCCGATTGCTGCCCGCGCGGCGGCAGCGCGTTCACGGCTTGCGCGCACCGGTCGATATCGTCGACGACATCTTCGGCACGCCGCACATTCGGGCAGCGTCGATCCCCGATGCATTCTTCGGGCAAGGCTATGTCGTCGCGCGCGATCGCCTGTTCCAGATCGATCTAACGCATCGCCGCGAGATGGGGCGGCTAGCCGAGGTCTTCGGCGCGCGCTTTGCAAAGCACGACGCGAACGCGCGTCTGTTCCATTATCGCGGCGATCTGGAAGCCGAATTGCGCGCCGCGCCGCCGACCGTATTGGCATGCGCGCGCGCCTATGTGGCCGGGATCAATGCGCGTATCGACGAGGTGCTCGCCGATCCGACGCAGCTTCCGCTCGAATATCGGATACTGAAGGTCGCGCCGCTCAAATGGGACGTCCGCGACCTGGTGCTGATCCGCGATGCTGCGACCGGTAATGTCGACGACGAGATACGCCGCGCGCAACTCGCGGCATTGAGGCTGCTCGATCTCGATGCCATCGTCGCGCCGCTGCGCCCGGCTTGGACGATGCGCGTGCCGGACGGGCTCGATACCGTGGCGGTGAGTCCGGCAGATTTGGGCGTTTTAAAGCTCGGCAGGCTACCGTTCGGGCCCGAACCCTCAACACCCGATCCCGCCGGGGCCAATGCAGGCAGCAACGCCTGGATGATTGCGCCGTCGCGTACCAATACCGGCCGGGCTATCCTGGCGAACGATCCGCATCTGGGCATCGGCGGTTTCGGCCCGCGCCATGTCGCACATCTGACCGCGCCCGGCCTCGACGTGATCGGCGGCGGCGCACCCGGATTGCCGGGCATCATGCAGGGCCATACCGACCGGTTCGCGTTCGGCCGCACCAATTTTCATATCGATCAGAGCGATTTGTTCGTGCTCGAACTCCATCCCGACGATCCCGAGCGGTATCGGCACGACGGCGGCTGGAAGCGGTTCGATCGCTTCGAGGAAGTGATCGCGATCAGCGACGCCGTCCCCGAGCGCGTGACGCTGCGCTATTCGGTGCAAGGGCCGGTGATCTCGCACGATCCGGCAAGACGCCGCGCGACAGCGCTCGCCGCCATCTCGATGCAGCCGGGCGGGCATGGCTCGTTCGCGATGATCGCGATCAACTTAGCGAAGGATTGGGCGAGTCTGCGCAAGGCGTTCCCGTTGCATCCGTCGCCGACTAATTTTCACTACGCCGATATCGACGGGAATATCGGTTGGCAGGTGATTGGCTTCGTGCCGGTGCGCAAGCAGGGCGACGGCTTGTTGCCCGTGCCTGGCGACGGACGATACGATTGGACGGGCGTCAACGATTTCAGGGCGCTACCAAGCGACTATAACCCTGCCAAGGGCTGGTTCGCCTCGGCCAATCAGAACAACCTGCCGGCCGATTGGCCGCGCGACCGCATCCCGGCTTTCTCGTTCCGCGAACCCTATCGCTACAATCGCATCGCCGACGTGTTGGCCGGTCAACCCAGACACAGCCTGGCCGATAGCATCGCGCTGCAACACGACACTTTATCGACCCCGGCACGCCAATTCCTCGCCTTGCTGCCGAAAAGTCCTTCGGACGCTGCAAGGCCGGCGGTGGACATGCTTCGCGGCTGGGATGCGAGGATCGAGAAAGACAGCGCCGCGGCTGCGCTGTTCGAGATGACCTGGCGAGAGCTCGGCAGGCGCATGCTCGCAGCGATCGTGCCCGCAAAGGCGAAAACGCTGGTCAAGGACATCGCGCCCTCGGTGCTGCTCAACTTGCTGGCGCGTCCGGACGTGCGGCTCGGCTCCGAGCCGACCGCAGCGCGCGACGCGATGCTGGATGCAGCACTCGTCTCCGCCTGGGCTTCCGCGCACAAGCTCCTTGGTCCCGATCCGGCCGCGTGGCGTTACGGCGCGCTCCATCAGGTCGTGATCAAGCACCCGCTGTCGGCCATCCCCGCCATCGCCGCAGCCTTTCCCCCGATCGAGGGCGAGGGCTCGAGCGGCGACGGCTACACCGTCATGGCGCGCTGGCTCAGTTCGGGCCCCGGATGGAACGTCGGCGGTGGCGCGAGCTATCTGCAAGTGATCGACGTCGGCAAATGGGACAATTCGCTGATGCTCAACCTGCCCGGCCAGTCGATCGATCCGCGCTCGCCGCACTATCGCGACCAGTATCAGCCTTGGGCGGCCGGCAAGATGCAGCCGATGCCGTTCGGGCGCGCGGCGATCGACGCTTATGCCGCGGCGCGCACGACGCTTCAGCCGGTTTGAGTGGAACTTTCGCAACGCTTGGCCGCGTGCTACCGGCGCGCGCACCATGACCGCATACCAGTCCGACTTGCTCCGCCTGCTCGACGAGCGCGGCTACATCCATCAGATGACCGACGCGTCCGGGCTCGACGCCCTGGCGGCGAAGCAGGTCGTGCCGGGCTATGTCGGGTTCGACGCGACCGCGCCGTCGCTCCATGTCGGCAATCTCGTGTCGATCATGCTGCTGCGGCGGATGCAGCAGGCCGGGCACAAGCCGATCGTGCTGATGGGCGGCGGGACCAGCAAGGTCGGCGACCCGAGCTTCAAAGACGAGGCGCGAAAGTTGCTTGCCGAGGAGACGATCGACAACAACATCGCGTCGATCCGTCGGATTTTCGAGCGTTTCCTGACGTTTGGCGACGGGCCGACCGACGCGGTCTTGGTCAACAATGCCGACTGGCTCGACAAGCTCGAATATCTGCCGTTCCTGCGCGACATCGGGCAGTATTTCTCGGTCAACCGCATGCTCGGATTCGACTCGGTCAAGCTGCGGCTCGACCGCGAGCAATCTTTGTCGTTCCTCGAATTCAACTACATGATCCTGCAGGGCTACGACTTCCTCGAACTGTCGCGCCGCTTCGGGTGCCGGCTACAGATGGGCGGATCGGACCAATGGGGGAATATCGTCAACGGCGTCGACCTCGCGCGCCGCGCCGACCAGACCGAGGTGTTCGCGGTGACGACCCCGCTGATCACCAACGCCGACGGCAGCAAGATGGGCAAGACGGTGTCGGGCGCGGTGTGGCTGCACGAGGACCAGTTGCCGCATTACGATTACTGGCAGTTCTGGCGGAATACCGACGACCGCGACGTCGGCAACCGGCTGCGCATCTTTACCGATTTGCCGCTCGACGAAATCGAACGCCTGGAGAAGCTGGAAGACGCGGAGATCAACCAGGCCAAGATCGCCCTGGCCAACGCCGCGACCGCAATGTGCCGGGGCGTCGAAGCCGCGTCGCTAGCGGCGGAGACCGCGCGCAAAACGTTCGAGGAGGGTGCGGGGGGCGATGCTCTGCCGACCTTCGCCGTCGCCGGATCACTGGGAATCGTCGATGCATTGGTCGGACTCGGTTTCTGCGCGTCGAAGGGCGAGGCACGTCGGCTGATCGCCGGCGGCGGTGCGCGCGTCGATGGCGAAAAGGTGGTGGATGAAACGCTCACAATCGACATTGGCGGAAATCCGGTGCGCGTGTCTGCTGGCAAGAAGCATCACGGGATGCTGATCGCGTTATAATTTATCGCTAACGCGCGTTAAATATGTTCCTTTTCAAGCTCTTCACACGCTGGTCCCTAGCGTCATGACAAACAGGGAACATCTGGCACCATGGGGGCGACCGCACTGGCCTATACCGAGAAGCGCGAAATACCGCGCGACGAGGTCGATTATCGCGCGCGCGCCTATGGCGGCGACGCGCAGCCGGTGGGGCTTCAAGTCGTCAACATGTCGGCGCAAGGCCTCATGGCGCGAGTCGTGGGTGAACGCCCGGTCGGCGAGCGGTTAAAGATCACCCTGCCAGTGGTCGGCGTCGTCACTGCCGAAGTGCGCTGGTCGCTCGGTGGGCGGATCGGCTGCGAACTGGACCGGCCGATCAGCATGGCAGACTATTACGAGTTGCTCGCGGCGTTGCTCAAGGGATTACGCTAGCCCGACCGCAAGAGTTGGACCCCTGCGTCGCGCTCGAACAGGTAGAGCGCGGTTCGGGCGGCTTGTCCGCGCTGGCCGTCGAGGCCACCGTCACGATCGATCAGTAAGCGGGCGTCATCGTGCGCCGTTTGTTGAAGCGCCGCAAAATGTTCCGGATTGGCCAGCCGATAGCCCTGCTCGCCCGATTGCCGCGTGCCGAGTATCTCGCCCGCGCCGCGCAACCGCAAGTCTTCCTCGGCGATGCGGAAGCCGTCATTGGTCTCTTTCATCAATGCGAGCCTAGCTCGGGACGTCTCGCTCAACGCATCGCCCCTGATCAGCAAACAGATCGACCGGCCACTTCCTCGTCCCACGCGGCCGCGCAACTGATGGAGTTGGGCGAGGCCGAAGCGGTCGGCATGCTCGATCACGATCAGCGTGGCGTTGGTAACATCGACGCCAACCTCGATAACTGTCGTCGCTACCAGCACGCCTAGTTCACCCCGAGCGAAGCGAGACATGACGGCATCTTTCTCGGCGGGCTTCATGCGTCCGTGCACCAGTCCGATCCGATCACCAAAGCGGGATTGCAGTGCCGCCGCGCGCGCTTCCGCGGCTGCGAGATCGGACTTTTCCGACTCTTCGACCAACGGACATACCCAATAGGCTTGCCCACCACCGTCGAGATGTCGGCCGATGCCATCGACGACATCGGCCAAGCGATCTTCCGAAACGACATTGGTCTGGATCGGCTGGCGTCCGGGCGGCATCTCGTCGAGCCGGCTGACGTCCATCTCGCCATATTGCGCGAGCGTCAGCGTACGCGGGATCGGCGTCGCGGTCATCGCCAGCAAGTGCGGCGCGTTGCCTTTGCCTTGAAGCAGCAGCCGTTGCGCGACGCCGAAGCGGTGCTGTTCGTCGACCACGACGAGGCCGAGATCCTTATAGCCGACCGCCTCCTGAAAGATGGCGTGCGTGCCGATCAGGATATCGATCGACCCGTCGGCCAACCCCATCAGCGTCGATTCGCGCACCCGCCCCTTGTCGCGCCCGGTCAGCACCGCGACCGTGACCGGCAGGCCCGCAAGCATCCGCTGCAACGTCTCGAAATGCTGCCGCGCCAGGATTTCGGTCGGCGCCAGGAACGCGCCTTGCGCTCCCGCCTCCACCGCGATCAGCAGCGCCATCGTCGCGACGAGCGTCTTGCCCGATCCCACATCGCCCTGGAGCAGCCGCAGCATCGGCGCCGATTGCGCCAGGTCGCCCTCGATCTCGAGGATGGTCCGCGCCTGCGCCCGGGTCGGCGCATAAGGCAGCTTGAGCATGTCGCGCAGCCGCCCGTCGCCCGCGAGCGCCCTGCCCCGCCGCGCCCGCGACGACGCGCGGACGAGCATGAACGCGAGCTGGTTGGCGAACAGCTCGTCATAGGCGAGCCGCTCGCGCGCGTTCGCATCAGCCGGGTCGGTATGCGCCCGCGCCAGCGCGTCGCGCCAGTCGGGCCATTCGTGCTTCGCCTTCAGCCCCGGCTCGATCCATTCGGGCAGATCGGGTGCGCGTTCGACCGCTTCGTGCGCGAACTGGCCGAGGCGGCGCGATGTCAGCCCTTCCGACAGCGGATAGATCGCCTCGCGCTCGCGAAACTCTTCGTCGCCGTCGCCCAGGTCGGGATGGATGATCTGGAGCTCCTGCCCGTACAGTTCGAGCTTACCCGACACGCGCCTGGGCTCGTTGAGCGGCAACAACTTCTTCACCCAACCCGACGACCCGCCGAAATAGATCAGGCTGACGTAATTGCCCTTGGCATCGATCGCATGAACGCGCGTCGGCCCGCGCGGGCTGGCGCTAACCTTGTAGTCCACCGGCGTGAGCGTAATCGCGATCGTCCGCCCGGCGTCCACCATATCGAGCTCATCGCGCGGCACCCGGTCGATGAACCCGCTCGGCAAATGGAACGCGACATCGATCACACGGTGCAGCCCGAGCTTGTCGAGCGGCTTGGCCAAGCCAGGCCCCACGCCCTTCAGCGCGGTAACTTCGGCAAACAGCGGGTTGAGGATATCGGGGCGCATAGCTATCTGAAGCCCACACTAGCCCTAGCCGACTGCGCCGAAAAGCGCCGCCGGCCAATTGCCGTTGGCCAGAAAGCAAACAACGCGATGGACCGCGACATTCGCCTGAAACGCCTGCGCTTTCGCGCCTGGCACCGCGGCACCAAGGAAGCCGATCTGATGATCGGCGGGTTCTTCGACCGTCATAGCGATAGCTGGGACGCGGCGCAGCTCGATTGGTTCGAGGAACTGCTCGAGGAGCAGGACGTCGACATCATGGCTTGGGCGATCGGCACCCTTCCCTGTCCTGCGCGTTGGGAGGGGCCGATGATGACAGACATGCGCGCGCTCGATTTCGTGCCGGTGGCCGCCAAGCCGCAATGACCGATCCGCGCAAAATCCTTTCGGCAGACGCGCCGCTCACCCTGGCGGGCGTCCCGGCGGGATTCCTGCCGGTATTGCTGGCGGATCTCGCCCGCGCCGCGCCGGCGCGAACGGTCTTGATCGCGCCCGACGATGCGGAAATGCGGAGCGTCGCGGCGACGATCGGCTATTTCGCGCCGGAGATCGAGGTGGTCGCGTATCCAGCGTGGGACTGCCTGCCCTATGATCGCGCCAGCCCGACGTTGCGGATCATGGCCGAGCGGCTCGCCGCGCTGCATCGTCTGCAGACCAAGCCCAAGGGCCCGCAACTGCTGGTCACCACCGCCAACGCGGCGACGCAGCGCGCGCTGACGCCGTTTCGCGTGCGGCAATTGGTTGCGCAACTCGCGCCCGGCGAGCGGATCGGCCGCGACAAGGTGGCGGCGCTGCTCTCCGCCAACGGCTATGTCCGTACCGATACCGTCCACGATCATGGCGAGTTCGCGGTGCGCGGCGGGCTGGTCGATCTGTTTCCGAGCGGCGAGGAACACGCGCTGCGGCTCGATTTCTTCGGCGACGAGATCGAGAGCGTGCGCACGTTCGATCCCGCCGACCAGCGCACTACCGGGCGCGTCGACGGCTTCCCGTTGCTGCCCGCATCGGAAGCCTTGCTCGACGACGAATCGATCAAGCGATTCCGCGCGCGATATCGCGAGACGTTCGGCGCGACCGCAACCGGCGATCCTCTCTACCAGGCGATCAGCGAAGGCCGGCGCCTTGCCGGCATGGAGCATTGGCTGCCGCTGTTCGAAGATCGGCTGGAGACGCTGTTCGACCATCTTGGCGACGACGCGTTGGTGATTCGGGAGTCGGGCGTGCCCGCCGCCGCCGAACAACGGCTCGAGGCGATCACCGATTATCACGCCAACCGCGTGAGGGCGCAGTCGAGCGACCCAGGCTCGTACCGCCCGCTCCCCGCGAACGCGCTCTATCTGACCGCCGATGAATGGGCCGCCAGACTCGCCGCTGCGAGGGCGCACCTCACAACGCCGTTCCACGAACCCGAAAGCGCCGCCGTCATCGACTTGCACGTCGATGGCCCGCGCGACTTTGCGCCTGAACGGTCGAGCGGGGTAAATATCTACGAGGCAGTGGTCGAACACCTCGACAAGCTACGGAAAGACGAAAAGAAACCGATCCTCGCCAGCTACTCGACCGGCTCACGCGAGCGGTTGCTTGGCTTGCTCCGTGACCACGATCTGAGCGGCGCTATGCTGGTCGATACGTGGCAGGAGGCGCTCGGCGCGGCGGATGGCGGCGTCGCGCTCACCATCCTCCCGCTAGACCACGGCTTCACCGCGCTCGGCATTGCGCTCCTGACCGAGCAGGACATGCTTGGCGACCGGCTGGTACGGCGCAATCGGCGCAAGAAATCAGCCGACGCCTTCCTTGCCGAACTCGCGACGCTCTCGCCCGGCGATCTCGTCGTCCATGCCGACCACGGTATCGGGCGCTACGAGGGCCTGACGCAGATCCCAGTGCAGATGGCGCCGCACGATTGCGTCGCGCTGACTTATGCCGGCGGCGACAAGCTCTACGTCCCGGTCGAGAACCTCGAAGTGCTGAGCCGCTACGGCTCCGACGAAGGCGGCACGCTCGATCGGCTCGGCGGCGAGGCATGGCAGCGGCGCAAGTCGCGCATGAAGGAGCGCATCCGCGAGATCGCCGGCGAGCTGATCGCGACCGCCGCCGAACGCGCGCTTCATCCCGGCGATATCATCGAGCCCGACGAAAGCGGCTATCCGGCGTTCGTCGATCGCTTCCCCTATGAGGAAACCGACGACCAGGACCGCGCGATCGACGATGTGCTCGGCGATCTGGCGGCGGGCAAGCCGATGGATCGGCTGGTGGTCGGCGATGTCGGGTTCGGCAAGACCGAAGTCGCTTTGCGCGCGGCATTCGCCGCCGCGATGGCGGGCAAGCAAGTCGCGATCGTGTGCCCCACCACGCTGCTCGCGCGCCAGCATTACAACAATTTCGTGACGCGCTTCGAAGGCTTTCCGATCAAGATCGGGCGGCTGTCACGGCTGGTTGGCACCGCCGAAGCCAAGGCGACTCGCGAAGGGCTGGCCGACGGCACCGTCGACCTCGTCGTCGGCACCCACGCGATCCTGGCCAAGTCGATCGAGTTCAAGCGGCTGGGGCTGGTCGTGGTCGACGAGGAACAGCGCTTCGGCGTCACCCACAAGGAACGGCTCAAGACGCTTCGCGCCGACGTCCACGTCCTGACGCTGACCGCGACGCCAATCCCGCGCACCTTGCAGATGGCGATGTCGGGCATCCGTGATCTGTCGGTGATCCAGACCCCGCCGGTCGATCGGCTGGCCGTGCGGACATATGTGATGCCGTGGGACCCGGTCGTGCTGCGCGAGGCGTTGCTGCGCGAGCATTATCGCGGCGGGCAAAGCTTCTTCGTCGCGCCGCGGATCAAGGATCTGCCCGAGATTGAGGACTTCCTGCGCGAAAACGTGCCTGAGGTCCGCTACGTCGTCGCGCACGGCCAGATGGGTGCGGGCGAGGTCGAGGAGCGGATGTCCGCCTTCTACGACAAGAAGTTCGAAGTGCTCGTCTCGACCACGATCGTCGAAAGCGGGCTCGACATCCCCAGCGCCAACACGATGATCGTCCACCGCGCCGACCGATTCGGGCTGGCGCAACTCTATCAGCTGCGCGGCCGCGTCGGCCGGTCGAAAACGCGCGCCTACGCCTATATGACGACGCTCCCCAACCGCATCGTTACGGAAACGGCCGACAAACGCCTGAAGGTGCTGAGCGACCTCGACACGATCGGCGCGGGGTTTCAGCTCGCCAGTTATGACCTCGACATTCGCGGGGCGGGCAATTTGCTCGGCGACGAGCAATCGGGGCATATTCGCGAGGTCGGTTACGAGCTCTACCAGGCGATGCTGGAGGAGGCGATCATGGACGCCAAGGCCGGCGGCATGGCGTCGCGCCCGCGCGATTTCTCACCCCAGATCACGGTCGATGCGCCGATCATGATCCCCGAGGAGTATGTCCCCGACCTCGACCTGCGCATGGGGCTCTATCGCCGCCTCAACGACCTCGACGAGCAGGATGGGGTGGAAGCGTTCGCCGCGGAGATGATCGACCGGTTCGGGCCGCTTCCCGAAGCGACGGCGAACCTCATCAAGATCATCGAGATCAAGCTCCACGCTAAGCGCGCTTGCGTCGCGAAGATCGACGTCGGGCCAAAAGGCGCGCTGGTCGCGTTCCACGACGACAAACCGCCGAACATCGACGGTCTGCTCTCCTATGTCGCTCGACTACAAGGCGTCGCCAAACTGCGCCCCGATAGCAAACTGGTAATCGCGCGCGAATGGAGTGATCCGCAGGCGCGGCTGAACGGCGCCCTGCAATTGTCGAAGGGACTGGCCAAGGCAGCTGCTTGATAGATCGACAAGCGTTTGATCCGGCATGGTTTGTCGGTAAACGATCGTTTACCGCGCCACTTTATACTGGCGTCGGGGAGAGCGATGAGCGCAACGATCCGATTCAAGCGCTGGCGATTGTTGAGCGCAGCGACGCGCCGGCTGAGCGAGACCGGGACCCTCGACGGAGTCCTTGCAATCCTGCGAATGAGCGCACGCGCGATCCTGCAATCGGACGGCGTTGCGGTGGTCCGCCGCGAAGGCGACAAGGTCCATTATGTCGGCGAAGACGCGATCGCGCCATTATGGTCGGGCCAGCGCTTTCCGGTCGCGACGTGCATCTCCGGCATCGCGATGCTCGAACGCCGGATGATCGTCATCCCCGACATTCGTCTCGACCCGCGCGTGCCGCTCAACGCCTATCTCTCGACCTTCGTCGCGAGCATGGCGATGGCACCGATCGGCCACGGCAATCCCGTCGCCGCCATCGGCGCGTATTGGCGATCGACCGCGCCGATCGAGGACGATGCGCTGACGTTGCTCGACATGCTGGCAAAGGGCGCCAGCGCGCAACTCGAACGGATCGCCGACGAGCATCTGGCGACGAAGCAGGCGTCCTAGCGCGTCGTCTGTTCGACTTCGCGTTCCTCGGTTTCTTCCTCGACCAGATCCTCGATCGAAAACGTCTCGCGTGTCATCGCGAAATCGCCCGAATAGCGGCTGAACTGCCACGTTCCCGAAATCTCGGTCCCGGGGCCGTTGATCGCCCCCGCATAGGAGACCGCATGCGAGAGCCGACCGCTGCCATCATATTGTTTGGTAAACTCGATCCGTCCCCCGGCGCGAACGCCATCGACGCCGGCGCGAATGATCCCAGGTTGGCATCGGTCGCGTTCGGTGATCGACCCCGACACCAGCGATGCGCTTTCCTCCAGCGTCGCGATGAAAGTGTTGGGAGCCACATAAGGATTGGGCGAACTCCAGCGCCCGTACCAGATACCCGTGACGTCGCGGCGGTCGGTCATTGCGCGGCGATCAAGGCTCCAAACGCCGCAGCGGTCAAGGGCTCGGCGCACAGGTAGCCCTGGTAATATTGGCATCCTTCTTTCGCCAGCAGGTCGAGTTGTTCGTCGGTTTCCACGCCCTCGGCGATCACCGTCAGACCGAGCGAGCGCGCCATTTCGATCACGCCGCGCACCACGACGCGATCACGTGGTGACCCGGTGATGTCCTGCGCCAGTTTCTTGTCGATCTTGAGGTAATCGAGCGGCAGCGCCTTGAGATAGGCGAGGCTCGAATAGCCCGTCCCGAAATCGTCGATCGCGACCCGGCACCCGGCGTGGCGCAGCGTCGCCAGCAATTGCGCGGCGGCGCCGAGATCGTCGATCAAACCGCTCTCGGTGATTTCGACGGTCAAGCGGCTCCGTGCGAACCGCGCCGCATCGACACGATCGAGGAAGATGTCGGCAAACCCGGGCCGCGCGATGTCGGCGGCGGTCAGGTTGATCGATAGGCGCTGGTCTGCCAGCGGCGCGGGCCACGCCGCCGCGGTTTCGAGCGCGAGCCGCTGAATATGATCGGACAGTGCGAGCCCTAAATCCGCGCGGTCAGCGGCGGCGAACAACTGGTCGGCACCGACCGCGCCGAACACGGGATGCTCCCATCGCGCCAATGCTTCGACACCAGTTATTTTGCCCGTGGCGATCGCAACCTGCGGCTGGAACAGCACGGCGATCTCGCCACCGTCGATCGCGCGGCGCAGATCGACCGACAGCGCGTCGGCGATGACCGGCGCGTCGGCGACGCGGATCGTCGCGCCATCGGAGGCGCGGGCATCGTCGAGCGCATCGTTGGCACGGCGCAGCAACGAGTCGGCCCCCTCGCCCGACCGTGCCGTCGCGACACCGACCCGCGCGCCGACCGACACCAGGGCACCATCGATGGCAAACGGCCTGCCCAGCGCTGCGGACAACGCGCTCGCGGCGGCTTCGGGTTCGACGCCCTCGCCGATCCCGACCAGGAATTCCGGTCCCTTCGATCGCGCGACGACGTGACGCTTGCCCAGCGCCTTGCGCGCTTCCCCTGTAATCCGGCGAGCGGCGGCGCGAATCAGTGCATCGCCCGCCGCCCGGCCATAGCCCGAGTTGACCAAGTCGAACCGGCTAAGCGCGATCAGAATGACGCTCGACGGTTCGCCGCGCGCCAGCCGACGGTCGATCCAAGCGCGCGCTACCCCCGGATCGAGTAAGTCTTCCGAGCTGTCGTCGGTTTCGGACGCAACTTCGGATGTAATCGATCGATTTTGCCCCTCGCCCGCCAATCGCTCGACGTAGCGCCAGGCGAACTTGAGCGCCTGGGCGAACTCGAGTTCGGTTAAGGGGCTGACGAGGAAGTGCGTTGCACCGGCGGTATAGAACTCGCTCAACGACGCCACATCGTCGCGCGACAGCAAGACCAACAGCGCGCCACCCTTAACCCGCGCGGCATCGCCAAGCGCCTTCGCCGCGCCAAGACCTTCCGGCAGCGCGCCGCGCGCATCGAGTATGGCGAGCGGCGCGGCACTGCCGAGATACCGCTCCGCCGCGCCGTCGCCGCGCCGCGCGGCGACCACGCGCCACCCCGCCGCGACGGCGATCGACGACAGCTCCCCGCGCTGCCGAAACGACAACAGGAACAAGGCATCGCCGGTCGGGAGGTCGGGCGCATTCATCTCGACCGTCCCATAAGCGACACCGGGTTAACATCGCCATCCCGCAATCGCGCTTGCGGCATGGTGCCGGACACCCTAGCTCTCGGCTCACGATGGCGTCCTCACCCGCCCTGATCGACCGACATGGCCGCACGATCAGCTATTTGCGCGTGTCGGTGACCGATCGCTGCGACCTGCGGTGCCGCTATTGCATGGCCGAGCAGATGACCTTCCTGCCCAAAAGCGCGTTGCTCGCGCTGGAAGAGATCGCGATCATCGCCGAACGCTTCATAGCGCGCGGCGTGACCAAGATCCGGCTGAGCGGCGGTGAACCGCTGGTGCGCCGCGACGTGATCGACCTTGCGCGGCGGCTGGGCCGGCATATCGGCCAGGGGCTCGACGAGCTGACGATGACGACCAACGGAACACGTCTCGCCGAGCATGCTGAAGCGCTGCATGCCGCCGGCATTCGGCGCATCAATGTCAGCCTCGACAGCCGCGATTCCGAACGGTTCCGCTATATCACCCGGCATGGCAACGTGAAGCAGGTGCTCGACGGCATCACCGCGGCGAAGGCGGCCGGGCTGGCGGTCAAGATCAACATGGTCGCGCTGAGGGGCCTCAACGCCGACGAGATCGCGCC
This sequence comes from Sphingomonas sp., assembly GCA_039926845.1. GTDB lineage: Bacteria > Pseudomonadota > Alphaproteobacteria > Sphingomonadales > Sphingomonadaceae > Sphingomonas. The sequence goes on from JBDSWC010000053.1 coordinate 21,470, forward strand.
GATGCTCGCTTGGTGCATCGAACAAGGCCACGATCTCAGCCTGATCGAGACGATGCCGCTGGGTGCGATCGACGAGGATCGTGCCGACCGGTTCCTGCCGCTGACCGACGTATTCGCCGAACTGTCCGAAGCATTCGATCTGACTCGCGACAAGCACACTAGCGGCGGCCCGGCGCGCTATTGGCGGGTGGGTGCCAGCGGCACGCGGCTTGGGCTGATATCGCCGCTTACCGCCAATTTCTGCGACGGTTGCAACCGCGTGCGGTTGACCACCGAAGGGCGGCTCTATTCGTGCCTCGGCCATGACGACCAAGTCGATCTGAAAGCCGCGCTGCGTGCCGACGGCATCGCCGGTCTCGACGCAGCGATCGACGAGGCCATCGCGATCAAGCCCGCACGGCACGATTTCAGCATCGCCGCGGGCGCCGCTCCAGCGGTCGCGCGGCATATGAGCGTCACCGGCGGATGACCAAACGCGCGCTGGTCGCCTCGCCGACCCAGGCGGCGGAGGACGCCGAGCGCGAGCTTCGCGACGCCTATGACTGGGTGTCCGTGGAGGAGGCCGAATTGATCGTCGCGCTGGGTGGCGATGGCTATATGCTTCAGACTCTCCACACATTGTTGGAACGACGCGACGATCCGGTCCCCGTGTTCGGGATGAACCTGGGCACGGTCGGCTTTCTAATGAACGACTGGCTTCTTGATGGACTGGACGCCCGGCTCGAGCGGACCAAGCCGTTCAAAGTCACGCCGCTTCAAATGACCGCGCGCACGATGGCCGGCGAAAGCTTCGTTCTCCCGGCGATCAACGAAGTCTCGCTGCTGCGCGAAACGCGCCAGACCGCGAAGCTGGAGGTCACGGTCAACGACCGCGTCGTGCTGGCCGAACTGGCCTGTGACGGAATCCTCGCGGCAACGCCGGCGGGATCGACCGCATATAATTTGTCCGCCAACGGCCCGATCCTGCCGCTCGGTTCAGGAATGATCGCGCTGACGCCGATCTCGGCCTTCCGCCCGCGGCGCTGGCGCGGCGCGATCCTGCCCGAAAGGGCGCGGATCGGGCTGACGGTGATCGAGCCCGACAAGCGCCCGGTCTCCGCGGTGGCCGACCAGCGCGAGGTGCGCGACGTGGCAGAGGTCGAGATCGCCATCGACCGCACGCGCGAGCTTACACTCCTGTTCGACCCCGAACACGCGCTCGACGATCGCATCACGATGGAGCAGTTCGCGTCCTGAAAGCGCCCCGATTCTGGGGTTGCATCGCACAACCGTCGGCTATAGACGCGCGCTTCCGACGCTATTCCCTGATAGCTCAGCGGTAGAGCTCTCGACTGTTAATCGAGCGGCCGTAGGTTCGAATCCTACTCAGGGAGCCAGCGTTCGCCATCTGATAAATCGCTGAAATCGATACCGGAACCCGGATAAGAAATGGGTTTTGGAGCAAAACCTGTTCATCCTGCGTTCCACCTGTCCGCGATAGGATGGATCGTTTATTACTATCGGCGAACGGAGAATTGTCATGGCGTTTTCATTCCGCCGCGCATCGGCCCTCGGCCTGATCGCGGCTTCCACGCTGGCGCTCGCCGGCTGCATGACCGAAACCACCTATCGCCCCGCCACAGGCAGCGGCTTCGCCCGCCAAGGGTTCAGCGAGCGACAGATCGAAGCAAACCGCTTCGTGGTGAGCTTCGCTGGCAATACGGTGACCAGCCGCGACACCGTTGAGCGGTATCTGTTGTTTCGTGCGGCCGAGGTGACGACTCAGAACGGCTATGACTATTTCGTCATGGCCGACCGGGACACCGACAAGAAGCAGCGCACCTATGCGACGCCCAGCTTCAACAGCGGCTATGGCTTCGGCTACGGCGGCTGGGGTCCGCGCTGGCGCTATTACGGGCGCGGGTTCGGTTGGCGCTCGTGGGACCCGTTCTGGGGCGACCCGTTCTTCGACCGCGAGATCGACATCAACACGGTCGAGAAATACGAAGCGACCGCGGAAGTCGTGATGGGCAAGGGTCCCAAGCCCGCCGGCAACGTTCGCGCCTTCGACGCGCGCGCGGTGATGGCGAATATCGGGCCGACGGTCGTGCTGCCGAAGTAAGCGGCGCACGCTTCCGCACATAAAAAGGCCGGGGAGCGATCCCCGGCCTTTTTGCTGTCAGGCCACTTGGCCGTGGCAATGCTTGTACTTGAGCCCCGATCCGCACGGGCATGGTGCGTTGCGGCTGACCTTGCCTTCCCATTCCTCGGGATCGGTGCCGAGATCGGGTACCTCCGGACGAACGTAGGACAAGGGCGGCAGCGTCGTCGTGACGTTGCCCAGCGCCCCACCATCCAGATCGCGCGTATCGTCGTCGCCCGAGAACGGATCGAAATGCTGGGTGATGAAGTCCGGCAGCTCGGGCAGTTCGGGGGCGCCTTGGAAGCGGAACTCGGCGTGCGCCAGTGTGCGCGTCACATCCTCGCGGATTTGGCTGAGCATGCGCTCGAACAGCGCGAACGCTTCCTGCTTGTATTCGTTGATCGGCGTCTTCTGCGCATAGGCGCGTAGGTGGATCACCTGGCGCAGCGCGTCGAGCGTCGCGAGATGCTCCTTCCAGTGGTGATCGAGGTTCTGGAGCAGGATCGACTTTTCGATGCTCGTCCAGGTTTCGGTGTCGATATCGGCGCTCTTGGCGGTCACCAGCGCATCGGCCGCATCGCGAAGGCGCGTTTCGACCATCTCGACATCGACCGCCTCTTCGGTCAGCCAGTCGTCGATCGGCGGCGTGATGCCGAGCAGTTCGGTCGCCTTGGTCTTCATCCCCTCGACGTCCCACTGCTCGGGATACGATCCCGGCGGGCACGAATCGCCGACGATCGAATTGACCGACTCCGCCCGCATATCCTCAACCACGTCGCCGACCGCGTCGGCGTCCATGATGTCGGCGCGCTGTTCGTAGACGACCTTGCGCTGGTCGTTCATGACGTCGTCGTATTCGACGACCTGCTTGCGGATGTCGTAGTTGCGCGCCTCGACCTTCTTCTGCGCGGTCTCGATCGCCTTCGACATCCAGCGCGACGGCGGCAGTGCCTCGCCATCCTCAAGGCTCGACCGCATCATCTTGGCGAACAGCGTGTTCGGCCCGAAGATGCGCAGCAAATCGTCGTCGAGACTGAGGTAAAACCGCGACAGACCGGGATCGCCCTGACGCCCCGACCGGCCGCGCAACTGATTATCGATGCGGCGGCTTTCGTGGCGCTCGGTGCCGAGCACGAACAGCCCGCCCGCGGCGAGCACTTCGGCCTTCTCCACTGCGATCTCTTCCTTGATCCGTTCGATCGCCTTGTCGCGGTCGGGGCCCTCGGGGGTTTCGGCAAGTTCGTCGGCGATGCGGAAGTCGAGGTTGCCGCCGAGTTGAATATCGGTGCCGCGGCCCGCCATGTTGGTCGCGATCGTCACCGCGCCCTTGCGCCCCGCCTGCGCCACGATGTGCGCTTCCATCTCGTGATAGCGCGCGTTCAGCACCTTGTGCTCGACCTTTTCCTCGTTGAGGAATTCGGACAACATTTCGGACTTCTCGATCGACACCGTGCCGACCAGGATCGGCTGGCCGCGCTCGGCATGTTCCTTGATCGTCTTGGCGATGCCGCGGAACTTGTCGTCGATGTCCTTGTAGAACGTATCTTCCTCGTCGACGCGCAGAACCGGCACGTTGGTCGGGATCGACACGACGTTCATCTTGTAGATGTCGTAAAACTCGGCCGCTTCGGTCGCCGCGGTTCCCGTCATGCCGCTGAGCTTGGGATACATGCGGAAATAGTTCTGGAAGGTGATCGAGGCCATCGTCTGGTTCTCTGGCTCGATATCGACGTCTTCCTTCGCCTCGACCGCCTGGTGCAGGCCGTCCGACCAGCGCCGGCCGTCCATCATGCGGCCGGTGAACTCGTCGATGATGATGACCTTACCGTCTTTCACGATGTAATCGATGTCGCGCTTAAACATCATGTTGGCGCGTAGCGACTGGTTGAGGTGGTGGACCACCTGGGTGTTCTCGAAATCGTAGAGATTAGTGCCCTGGAGCAGCCCCGCGGTCTCGAGCAAACGCTCGACTGTCTCGGTGCCGTCCTCGGTCAGGATGATCGACTTTTGCTTCTCGTCCTTCTCGTATGTGTCGGCGGCAAGCTGCTTCACGATCGCATCGACCTGCTTGTACAGTTCCGACTTGTCGTCGGTCGGGCCCGAGATGATCAGCGGGGTGCGCGCTTCGTCGATCAACACCGAATCGACTTCGTCGACGATCGCCATCGAAAACGGACGCTGAACCATCGTCTCGCGCTCATACTTCATGTTGTCGCGCAGATAGTCGAAGCCGAACTCGTTGTTGGTGCCGTAGGTGATGTCCGATCCGTACGCTTCCTTGCGCTGATGGTCGGTCAGGTTCGGGATGATCACGCCCACGGTCATGCCGAGGAACTTGTAGATCCGCCCCATCCACTCGGCGTCGCGTGCCGCGAGATAGTCGTTGACGGTAATGACGTGGACGCCCTTTTCGGGAAGCGCGTTCAGATAGACCGCCAACGTCGCGACAAGCGTCTTGCCCTCGCCCGTGCGCATCTCGGCGATCTCGCCGCGATGGAGCACGATCCCGCCGACCATCTGGACGTCGAAATGGCGCATGCCGAGCACGCGCACCGATGCCTCGCGCACCGTGGCAAAGGCTTCGGGCAACAAATCGTCGAGCTTTTCGCCGTTCGCCAGCCGCGCGCGGAACGCAACGGTCTGGTTGGCGAGCGCCGCGTCGTCCATCGCCTTGAGCGTGGGCTCGAACGCGTTGATCTTGTTGACGATGCCGCCGAGCGACTTGACGTATCGGTCGTTGGACGAACCGAAAATGGATTTGGCGAGTCCGCCGAGCATGATGATATTCCTGTTGAATGGAGTGCGCGCGGCACCGTGGGCGCCACGCGGAAAAGCAGCGTTGTGAAGGAGCCCGGCGCGCCGCCGGACGACCGCGGCTTATTCGCGCCGGCGGCTCGCAAAAGCGGGAACGATATCGGCCAGCGCGAAGTTGCGCAGTACCGGAGCGATACTCGCCGCCGGCCCACTGATCGCCTGCACCGGCCGCGCCGCGACTTGAAGCCGCGCCGCTGCCGTCGCCTTGACCGCACTCACGACGCTGCTGCTCAGCGCCGCCGGCGTCACCGGCGCACGCACGCCTGCCGTGCCGCTGAGCGCGGACAGGAGGGCAGACAGGAGCAGGATCAGGTTCAAGTGCGGATCATTCTGGCTTGCGACCGGCGGTGCATAGGGCCGGAAGTATTAAAGGTCCAACCGAAATGGTGTCAGGGCTTCGGCGGCGCAACCGGCATGACTGGCGCCGCCGGCGGCGTCTCGAGCTTCCAGCGCACCGACGAACTCCACTGGCTCGCGGTCGGCTTGTTCTTCTTGTCGCGGGGCGGCGTGAAGCGGCCGTTGGCGCTCATCAACGCGCAGGTCGTCTCGTCGAGTAACGGCGATTCGGACGTGACGGTGACCTTGCAATCCGACACGGTCCCGGTCTCGTCGATCGTGAGCGTGAACGCTACACGCCCCTCTTCGGCCGATGCCCTCGCGCCGGGCGGATAGGCGTTGAGCGGAATCCAGCTGCCTGGATTGCCGATCGGGGTCGCGCGCGGCAGCGGCTCGTTCTGCGCGAACGCCGGCGACGTAACCAACATCTCCGCCAATGCAGCTAAACCGATCGAGATACGCACGACGCCCTCCTGTTGGCGATGATGGCTAGCCGATCCGGCGCATTGCGTCACCACCCGCGATCTTTATGGGATGCACGGATGACCGATCGCTCGCCCCTCGCGCCGACATCCTTGCCCGAACTGCCCGAGATCGCTGGCGTCACGCGCCGCGTCGCGCGGGCGCGATACAAGACGTGGGACCGGTGCGACCTGACCTATGTGGAGCTGGCGCCGGGGACAGCGGTCGCGGGGGTGCTGACCAAGAGCAAGTGCGCTTCACCCGAGGTCGATTGGTGCCGCGCCGCGCTGGAGCTCGGCCGCGCGCGTGCGCTGGTGGTGAATGCCGGCAATTCGAATGCCTTTACCGGCGACCGCGGGCGTTATGCCGTCGAAGGGTTGGTCGCGCGCGTCGCGCAACATCTGGGCTGCCAGCCGTCGGACGTGTTCGTCGCCTCCACCGGCGTGATCGGCGTGCCATTGCCGCTCGACAAGGCTGAGGCCGGGCTGGCCGCAGCGTTCACCGCAGAGCCGTGCGACTGGATCGCTGCGGCCGAGACGATCATGACGACCGACACGTTCGCCAAGGTCGCGGTGACGAAAGCCGTGATCGCCGATCGGACCGTCAACCTGGTCGGCATCATCAAGGGGTCCGGGATGATCATGCCCGACATGGCGACGATGCTCGGCTTTATCTTCACCGACGCGGCGGTCGATCCGGCGTGGCTGCAGTCCGCTTTGTCCGCCGCCAACATCAAGAGTTTTTCGTGCATCACGATCGACAGCGACACCTCGACCAGCGACACCGTGCTCGCCTTCGCGACGGGTGCAGCGGGCAACGTCGCGATCGCCGACGACGGCGATCCAGGCGCCGACGCCTTCCGCGCCGCGCTCGACGATCTTTGCCTGCAGCTCGCGCATCTCGTCGTCCGTGACGGCGAGGGTGCGTCGAAGTTCATCCGGATCGATGTGACCGGCGCCGAGAGCGACGCCAGCGCGCATCGCATCGGCCTGAGCATCGCCAACTCGCCGCTCGTAAAGACCGCGATCGCGGGCGAGGATGCCAATTGGGGCCGCGTGGTGATGGCGGTGGGCAAGGCTGGCGAACCCGCCGAGCGCGACAAGCTCGCAATCCGTTTCGGCGAAACGCAAGTCGCGAAGGACGGACTGGCGGTTGAGGGCTATGACGAAGCCCCTGTGGCCGCGCACCTCAAGGGGCAAGAGATCGACATCGGCGTCGATCTCGGCCTGGGCGACGGCCGCGCGACGGTTTGGACCTGCGACTTCACCCATGGCTACATTTCGATCAACGCCGATTATCGGAGCTAGATGACCCACGACATTCACATCATCGGCGGCGGTCTGGCCGGATCAGAAGCCGCGTGGCAACTCGCCGAGGCCGGCGTTCGCGTGAAACTGTCCGAAATGCGCGGCGGCGGCGATATGACCCCGGCGCACCAGACCGACAGCCTCGCCGAGCTGGTCTGTTCGAACAGCTTCCGCTCCGACGACGCGGAGCATAACGCGGTCGGGCTGCTCCACGCCGAGATGCGCGCATTCGGTTCGATCATCATGGCGGAGGGCGATCGGCACAAGGTGCCGGCCGGGTCGGCGCTTGCCGTCGATCGCGATGGTTTTTCGGCCGGCGTCACCGCGCGACTGGCCGCGCACCCCAATATCGAGATCGTCCGCGAACGCGTCGATACGCTGCCCGACGGCCCAGCGATCATCGCCACCGGCCCACTCACCGCCGCCGGACTCGCGGCCAGCATCGGCGCGGCGACCGGCAGCGACGCGCTCGCTTTCTTCGATGCGATCGCCCCGATCGTGCATCACGACAGCATCGATATGAGTGTGGCGTGGCGCCAGGCGCGGTGGAACAAGGGTGGCGACGATTACATCAACTGCCCGATGGACAAGGATCAGTACCACGCCTTCGTCCAGGGCCTGAACGACGGCGAAAAGGGCGAATTCCGCGAGTGGGAGAAGGACACGCCCTATTTCGAAGGCTGCATGCCGATCGAGGTGATGGCTGAGCGCGGACCGGAGACGCTGCGGTTCGGACCGATGAAGGGCGTCGGGCTCGACGATCCGCGCACCGGCCGCTGGCCCTATGCGTGCGTCCAGCTGCGCCAGGACAATGCCAGCGCGACGCTGTGGAACATCGTCGGGTTCCAGACCAAGCTGAAGCACGCCGAGCAAGTCCGGCTGTTTCGCACGATCCCGGGACTCGAGAATGCCGAGTTCGCGCGACTGGGCGGGCTGCATCGCAACACGTTCATCCGCTCGCCCGAACTGCTCGACCCCACGCTGCGGCTCAAGTCCCGCCTCAACATCCGCTTCGCCGGCCAGATCACCGGGTGCGAGGGCTATGTCGAAAGCGCGGCGATCGGGCTGCTCGCGGGCCGGTTTGCGGCGGCCGAACTGCGCGGCGACGTCATGACGCCCCCGCCGGTCGAGACCGCGCTGGGGGCGCTGCTCCACCACATTACCGGCGCGGCGGAGGCCGCGACCTACCAGCCGATGAACGTCAATTTCGGGCTGATGCCGCCGATACCGGGACGCACCAAGAAAGCCGAGCGCAAAAAGATGTACACCGACCGTGCCCGCGCCGCGCTGGCCGAGTGGATGGTCGCTTAGGAGACCTCGTCGCGATTGTCGTCGGCGGGCGCCGGTTTATCTGGGCAATTGGTCTTGGCCTGCGGCTTGCGCTTGACCGCTGTGGTGACGAACTCGGTCGCGTTCATCGCGCCCGACTTATCGACGTCGGCGGTGGCGAACTTGGTTTCGGCCTTCACCGCCCATTCGTCGAAAGAGAGGACCCCATTGCCGTCCTTGTCGAGCTTGCCGTAAGCCTTCTTACGAGAAACCAGATATTCGTCGCGCGTGATCGCACCATCGCGATCCTTGTCGTAGCGATTGAACCGCTTCTCCTCGCGCGTTTTGGCGGTCGCTTCGGGCACCGCGGGATCAGCGGTGCTCAAGGCACCACCCGTCGCAGCATTGGCGGCTGGCATTGCGGCGAGCGGCGCGACGGTCGCAGGCCGCATCGCCTGTAGCATCATTCCCGCCGCCACCAGTAACGCCCCCGCACCCGCCCCTGCCAGATACCGCCACATCGCGCCGCCCCCTAGATATCGAAGAGCGGCAGATTATCGAGTAATTTGCGATGGTAAAGCCTAGCGCCCGGTCAGCCGGTGCCACGCAAGCCGCGGGACGCGCCACGGCGTTGCCGGGCCAGCGAGATTGAGCCGCGCGATATGCGTCAAAGCCCCCAGCGCTCGCCCCGCGCGACTCCAGCGATGACTGGCCGCGCCTGCGAGCAACGGAAGCGCAGCGCCGCGCGCGCTCGCGGCCAACGCGGATTCGCTGAGATGCACCGCGAGATCGGCCAACGCCCATCCCTGCCCCGCCTCGGCTATCGGGTCACCCTCCGCCCCGAGCAGGAGTCCAGCCTGCTTGAACAGCACTTCACCCCGCAACCGCGCGTGATCAGCCACCGTCCGTTCATCGATTGTCCCGAGTAGCACCTCCCAGCCGTCGGTCATGCCGGCCAGCGTCTCCCCCGTCGGTCCAAGCGGCAGAACCTCGCTCCCCAGTGCTTGCAACACTGGCTCTGGCGGCGGCGGCGCGCTGTCGAGACGCACCAGCGCCTCCCGCCACCACGCCAACCGCATTTGGCCCACCATCGGCTCGCGCGTCGTCCGCAGCACTTGCCCCAGCGCAGCGTCGAGCGCGAACAGCGCGTGAAGCGCAGCGCGTCGATCGGGCGGCGCGTAGCTCAGCGCCAGTTCGCACTGCGGATCCTCATTCGCCGTCACCGTAACATTAACCATTCGCCTTTAGGGACCGTTATCCCTGTGAGCGCCATAGCGCATGCTCGTGGAACTTTATCGGGCGGAACGGGGCAGATGATCGGACCAGATAATCGCAAGTCGATACAGGGGTCGTCCGCGATGGGGCGTCTGCGCCACGACGTACGCGGCAACACGCTGGCGATGATGGCGATCGCGCTGATCCCGATTTCGGCAATGGTAGGCTCGGGCATCGACACCGCGCGACTGTATGTCGTCAAGGTCCGGTTGCAACAGGCTTGCGACGCCGGGGTGCTCGCGGGACGCAAGGCGATGTTGTCGTCGGCATCGACCACGCTCGACACCAACGCCGCCCTCCAGGCCACGACTTCCTTCAACAACAATTTCAAGCAGGGCTGGATGAAGACCAACACGGTCAACTTCACCCCGACCAAGACCACCGACCAGCAAGTTAGCGGGACCGCGTCGGCAAACGTGCCGATGAGCATCATGAAGATGTTCGCCGCGCCCGACGTCGTACTGAACGTGGCGTGCGAGGCGCGCTACGACGTCGCCGACACCGATCTGATGTTCGTACTCGATACGACGGGGTCGATGGCGTGCACGTCGGGCGGCAGCTGCACGGGCGCCACCGATACCTATACGCGGCCCAACGGCACGACCGGATACAAATCCCGCGAAGCGTCGGGTTCCAAGATTTCCGGGCTGCGCACCGCCGTCGTCAATTTCTACGATACGATCGCCGCCAACATCGATCCGACGACGCACGTGCGTTACGGGTTCGTGACGTACACGTCGACGGTGAACGCTGGTTATGCGCTGCCATCGAGCGCGATCGTCGACAGCTGGACGTATCAATCGCGCAAAGTTATCGGGGACGTCGATAACGGTTCGTCTTCGACGACTGATTACGGCGGCAAGACCGACCCCCAATGCACTGCTTTAGCGGGGCGCTCGCCGGCTACCGGGTTCACCACCAATGGGCAGGCGACGCTTTACACGGTCAACAAGATGCCGTCGTCGAACGGCGGCACTTGCCGGATAACCAACCAGCCGAAGAAGCCGACATGGCGCTATCAGCCGGTCACGTACGATACGAGCCAGTTCAAGACCGGCAACCCCGTCACCGATCCAAGCAAGGTCGATGGGACGACCAGCACATGGCAGGGATGCATCGAAGAGCGCGACACCACCGCGACCGCGACGTTCGACCCCAACAATTTGCCGCCGGATCTCGACCCCGACCTTCCAGCGACCAGCAATGCGACCAAGTGGCGGCCGATGTGGCCGGACGTCGAATTTTACCGCGGTAACAACACGACGCTTGATTATTCGGGCAGCGATACTTTGCCCACGACCCCAACGGCGCCCTACGTCTTCGGCGATTACGATTATACGGGCACGGGCGCCACGACCTCGATGACCGCCGCCGACTATGTCGCCAATCAGAGCAGCGGTTATTATTCGTGCGGCAAGCCCGTGGCGCGCCTCGGGCCAATGACCCGAACCGAAGTCAGCAACTACGTAAATGCCAGCGATTTCGTGCCGTTGGGCGGCACGTATCACGACACGGGCATGATCTGGGGCACGCGCATGATCTCGCCCAACGGAATCTTCGGGGCCGACACCGCCGCTTGGCCCGGCCGCAACACGCCGAACCGCTACATCATCTTCATGACCGACGGCGACATGGCGCCGAATGTCAACATCTACGGCATGTACGGCATGGAATATTACGACAAGCGCGTTACCGGCGGGAGCGGAACCGGCAACGATACCGCTTATCATAATGCGCGCTTCCTGGCGGAATGCGCCGCAGCGAAGGCGCGCAACATCAAGGTATTCGTGGTCGGGTTCGGCCAGACGTTGACGACCGAGCTGACGCAGTGCGCCTCACCCGGCAAGGCGTATTACGCCAGCGACAATACGTCGCTGAACCAGGCGTTCCAGGATATCGCCAAGCAAGTCGCGCTACTCCGGATTTCGCAGTGATGGCCAGGCTTCGCTCCCTCCGGCGCGACACGCGCGGCGCGACGATCGTCGAATTCGCGCTCGTCTCCCCGGTCATGATCCTAATGATGATGGGCCTCGGGGACTTGGGCTATCAGGTCTACGCGCAGTCGATCCTCAACGGCGCCATGCAAAAGGCCGCTCGCGACTCGTCGATCCAGGGTGGCGCCAATGCCACCGCAATCATCGACAACAAGGTGTCGGCGATGGTCAGGAACATCGCTCAGAATGCAACGATCGCCTTCACGCGCAAGAACTACGATTCGTTCAGCGTGATCAAGCCGGAGCCGTTCGTCGACACGAACGGCAATGGCGTGCGCAACGCGGGCGAGTGTTACACCGACATCAACGCCAATAATCAGTGGGACTCCGATCCGGGCGAGAACGGTCAGGGCGGCGCCAACGACGTCACGGTCTACACCGCTACCGTCACGTATCCCCACCTGTTCCCGGTCACCGGCCTGCTCGGCTGGCCGTCCACGCAGACGATCGTCGCATCGACCTTGCTCAAAAACCAGCCCTATGCGTCGCAAACCACGGTGACGCCCGCGACGGTGTGCACATGATGACGATCCTTCGCTCGACGCTTTCCAGCCTGGCGCGCACCAAGCGGCGTCTGTCGCGCGACACTAGCGGTCTCGCGATGCTCGAATTCGCGTTTTCCGCGCCGATCGTGCTGATGATCGGCCTTTACGGCATCGAGACCGCCAATCAGGCGCTGATCAACCTGAAGGTCAGCCAGATCGCGCTCAACCTCGCCGACAACGCGTCGCGCGTCGGGTTGATCAGCAATGCGAACATCGAGCAATTGCGCGAAATCGACTTGAACGACGTACTCCAGGCCGCGCGCAATCAGGGCACGAGCATCGACCTCACCACGCGCGGCCGCATCACCATATCGAGCCTGGAATACGTTCAGCGGACCTTCGACGCAGTGCCAAAGCAACGCATCCATTGGCAGCGCTGCATCGGGATGAAATCGGGCGTCAATTACGATTCGAGCTACGGTACCACCACCACCACGGCGGGCACCGATGCGACGTCGGGGAATGCCGGCACGCTGGCGCCGTCAGGCATGGGCGACGCGCCCGACCTGGTGCAAGCGCCGACCAGTGGCGGCGTGATCTTCGTCGAGATCAATTACGATTATAAGCCGATCGTCGGTCAGTGGCTGTTCGGGCCCGCGCGCATCCACTACATCGCGTCGTTCATCGTCCGCGACAATCGCGACTTCGTGCAAATCTACAACCCGGCACCGACCGCGACGCGTTCGACCTGCAACGTGCATACGACCTGACGGTCAGACACTAAAAAGCCGCGCCCGAGTTACCGGACGCGGCTTTTTTGATCTGCGACGCGATCAGTAGCGGTAGTGGTCGGGCTTGAACGGCCCTTCGACCGGCACGCCGATATAGTCCGCTTGCTTCTGCGACAGCTTCGTCAGCTTCACGCCCAGCTTGGCGAGGTGAAGCTCGGCGACCTTCTCGTCGAGATGCTTCGGCAGCACGTAGACGTCGTTGTTATACTGCCCCGGATTGGTGAACAGCTCGATCTGCGCCAGCGTCTGGTTGGTGAAGCTCGCCGACATCACGAACGACGGATGGCCGGTCGCGTTGCCCAGGTTCACCAGGCGGCCGCGCGACAGGATGATGATCTGCTTGCCGTCGGGGAACTCGACCAGGTCGACCTGCGGCTTCACTTCGGTCCACTTGTAGTTCGACAGGTCCGAAATCTGGATCTCGCTGTCGAAGTGGCCGATGTTGCAGACGATCGCCATGTTCTTCATGCCGGCCATATGCTCGGCGGTGATCACGTCGGCATTGCCCGTCGCGGTGCAGAAGATGTCGGCGCGAGTGACCGCTTCCTCCATCGTCACGACCTCGAAGCCCTCCATCGCCGCCTGTAGCGCGCAGATCGGATCGACTTCGGTCACCATCACGCGCGCGCCGCCATTGCGGAGCGACTGCGCCGACCCCTTGCCGACGTCACCGAAACCGGCGACGCAAGCGACCTTGCCGGCGAGCATCACGTCGGTGCCGCGACGGATCGCGTCGACGAGCGATTCCTTGCAGCCGTATAGGTTGTCGAACTTCGACTTGGTCACGCTGTCGTTGACGTTGATCGCCGGGAACGGCAGCTCGCCCTTCTTGGCGATGGCGTA
>JBDSWC010000054.1:0-34739 GCA_039926845.1 Sphingomonas sp.
TCCGCGCGCGCTCGACGTTGAGGATCTTGCCGCGGATCGGCAGGATCGCCTGGAATTCGCTGTCGCGCCCCGATTTGGCGGAGCCGCCCGCCGAATCGCCCTCGACGATGAACAGCTCGGACTTGGCCGGGTCGCGCTCGCGGCAATCGTGGAGTTTGCCGGGCAGACCCGTCACGCCCATCACCGTCTTGCGGCTGGCGTCGCGCGCCTTGCGCGCAGCCTCGCGCGCGGCGGCGGCGTCGATCGTCTTCTGGATGATCGACCGCGCGTTCTGCGGGTTTTCCTCGAGCCATTCGGCGATCTTGTCGGCGAGCAGGCTTTCGAGCGGCTGGCGCACTTCGGACGAGACGAGCTTGTCCTTGGTCTGCGAACTGAACTTGGGATCGGGCAGCTTGACCGAGACGATCGCGGTGAGTCCCTCGCGCATGTCGTCGCCGGTGAGCGTCACCTTCTCTTTCTTCATCAACCCCGATTTTTCGGCGTAATTGTTGAGCGTGCGCGTCAGCGCCGAGCGGAACGCGGCCAGGTGGGTGCCGCCGTCACGCTGCGGGATGTTGTTGGTGAAGCACAGGACGTTTTCGTAATAGGAATCATTCCATTCGAGCGCGACGTCGATGCCGATATCGTCGCGCTGGCCGTTGACCGAGATCGGCTCCGGGAACAGCGGCGTCTTGGTGCGGTCGAGATACTTCACGAACGCTGCGATCCCGCCCTCGTAATAGAGTTCGACGGTCTTCGGCTCTTCGTGCCGCGCGTCGGTCAGGAACAGCCGCACCCCCGAATTGAGGAAAGCGAGTTCGCGGTAACGGTGCTCGAGCTTTTCGAAGTCGAACTCGACGATCTTGAACGTGGCGGGGGATGGCAGGAAGGTGACCTTGGTGCCCTTTTGCCCCGGCGCGGCCTTGCCGACCACCTTGAGCGGCGCGACCGCGTCGCCGAACGCGAAGCGCATGTAATGCTCCTCGCCGTCGCGCCAGATCGTCAGGTCGAGCCATTCGCTGAGCGCGTTGACCACCGATACGCCGACGCCGTGGAGGCCGCCCGACACCTTGTAAGCATTGTCGTCCGACGTATTCTCGAACTTACCGCCGGCGTGGAGCTGGGTCATAATGACCTCGGCCGCGCTGACACCTTCCTCGGCATGGATGCCGGTCGGGATGCCGCGGCCATTGTCGGTGACGCTGACCGATCCGTCGGGGTTGAGGCTGATGTCGATACGGTCGCAATGCCCCGCCAGTGCTTCGTCGATCGCATTGTCGGACACCTCGAACACCATGTGGTGGAGGCCCGATCCGTCGTCGGTATCGCCGATATACATGCCGGGGCGCTTGCGGACGGCGTCGAGGCCTTTCAGCACCTTGATGGAGTCGGCGCCGTAGTCGTTGGTATTGGGGTCTTCGCTCATGCCAAGCATATAGGGATTCGCCTCCCGATAAGGAAGCGAAATGGGTGGAACGAGGAGTGCCGATCAGAACAGCAGCTTGCGGATTCCAATCCTGATCGTGCGACCCAGTGGATCGAGATAATCGGGCTGATAGCTGACTGGCGTATTGCCGGCAGCATCACGGACCCGCTGGCGTGAATCGAACAGATTGTCGACGCTCACGACGAAGCGCGTGCCGATCAGCCACTTATGCTTGGCGATCAGATCGAGCCGCGTGGTGGGATCGAAGAACAGCCGCAGATTGGCGGTTGCCAGACTCGAGAAATTGAGCGTCTGCGGATTGGCCGCGGTGCCGCCGACGACGCGCGTGCCGGTCTGGTAATTGACCGACAGCCGCGCGCCGAGGCCGTTGTTCGAATAGCCGAATTGCCCCTCGAGCTCGTGGCGCGACTGGCCGCCCGACCCGATCGCACCGCCGTTGAGCAAGTCGATCACCGGCACGCCGGGCGCGATCTCCACGCGGTCGACGAAATGCCACGTATGGTAGAAGGCGAAGTTGAGCCGACCGCCGCCACCACCCGGACCGCCACCACCGAAACGACCGCCGCCGCCGCCGCCGCCGCGGAATCCACCGCCGCCGCGCTGGCCGCCATCGGGCGCGCCGCCGGTGGCGTTGGCCGGTGGCGGCGCACCGTCAGCAGGAGGTGGTCCGCCAGCGGGGGGAGGATTGTTCGGTGTTCCTTGCCCGTTTTGCCCATCGCGTCCGCGAAACCCCTGACTCAGTGTACCGCCGAAGACGCTCTGCGAATTGCCTAGATTGCGGAGACCGGCGAGCGCCGGACGTGGGTCGGGCCCAGTGCCCGCGCGGAACGCTTCGATCTGCTTTTGCAGCTTCGATTTGAGCGGCTGCGAGAAGTTGATCCCCCAGCGCAGTTGCGAGCTTTCGGTGCGTGCGAAATTGACCGGCCGCGCGTCGATCGCGGTCAGTACGCCGCCCACGCGCGTGAACCGTCCCGGGAACGCCGCCTCGATCTGCGCGGTCGCCGCCGGGAAGCTCGCGGTCGCGTTGCGCACCGACGTGTTGACGTAGTTGGCGGTCAAGGTCAGGTCGGTCTTGTCGAGCGGCTTGATCGTCAGCCCCAGCTTGAAGCTGTGCTTGCTGTCGGCGAGCAGGAACGGATTGCCGCCCGCGGTGCGCGACACGCTGACCGTCTGGCCCGTGGTGTAGTCGAAGATACGCACGCCCGGGGTGGTGATCACCGGGTCGCCGAGCTGGCTCGCCGACGGCGCATCGGCCTCGTCGATCATCGACGCGATCACGCGCACCGCCTTGATCGGCGACCAGTTGACGCCGTAGCCGATCGTCTTCAGCGTGCCGAAGTCCGACACGCTGTCGAGCGCGAAATTGCCGTTCAAGGACAGGTCGCCGAGGAACGCCAGCACGTCCTTCGACCTGCTCGCGATCGGCACGTCGACGTTGACCTGGCCGTTGGCGACGTTGCGCGTGATGCTGCCGCTCTGGCCGATGCCGAAGCGCGACGAGCGGCTGTCGAGCCGCGACAGCGACCCGCCGACGCGGATGCTGGCCGAGACGTTGCCCGCGGGCAGCGTGAACAGCTTGCCGTTGAGCAGCGCATTGGCACCGCCGCTGTTCGACGTCGAAAAGCCGCGATTGGACGCGGGCAGACCGGCGACCCCGGCATCGGTGAAGGTCTGGCTGTCGACGCGATCGTAATTGCTGGTCAGCGACCAGCGCCACGTGCCGATATCGCCATTGGCGGTACCGCCGAGGTGATAGGTCATCGCCGTGTTGCGCTGGCCGATCACGAAGGACGACGAGGGACTGCTAGCCGAAAAACCCTGTAGCCCGTTCGATTGGGTATAGGCGACGGTGCCGTTGAGCGTGGTCGAGACCTTGCCGATCGGCCGCGCATAGACCGTGCCGAGGCTGAGCGTGCGCGTGAACGGCAGCAGCGAACGGAAATCGCGCTGGTCCAGCGTATTGCCCGCGATCGGGGCGATGTCGCGCTCGCTTTCGAGCAGCGCTGACGACTGCGTATAGCCGGTATGGACACTGAACCGCGTGTCGCGGTTGATGTTGAGGATATCGAGCGTCGCGTTGGGCGTGTTGCGCCCCCCCTCGGTGGCAATCCGGTCGCCGGCTTCTACCGTCAGCGCGCGGAAGCGGCGGCGCAGGACGAAATTCACGACCTTCTGATCGGCGCGATAGCCGTATTTGAGCGCGACTTCCTCGGGCAGGATGTCGACTCGCGCGATCGCTTCGGTCGGCAAGTCGCGGATTTCGGCAAAGCTCGAGATACGGCGGCCGTTGAGCAGCACGACGGGCGCACCGCCGCGTCCGCTCGTGGTCTGCGGCGCGAGCTCGGTGAGCAGATCGGACACGCTGCTGACGCCGTAGGAGCGGATGTCGGCGGGGCCGAGCTGTTGCTCGGGCGGGATGTCGCCGATTACCGACCCCGGCAAATTGCGCGATCCGGTGACGATGATGTCGGGCTCGTCGCTGACGTTAGGGTCATCCTGTGCGGACGGCGCCGGGGCAGGAGCCGGCGCAGGCGTGGTCTGTGCATAAAGCGCCGTCGGGGCGATTCCGCTGAGCAACAGGGCAAGGCTGAACGATCGGCGCATTGTTACGTTGTTTTCCGCTACTGGTCGGGGATACGATCCTCTAGAACTCAATTGTCGCAGAAATGTGCCGTGGGAGAGATTATGCGGATCACCGTCAATGGCACGATGCACGAGGTCGAGGTGGATGTCCGCACCACCTTGCTCGATCTGTGCCGCGAACATCTCGGGCTGACCGGCGCCAAGAAAGGCTGCGACCACGGCCAGTGCGGCGCATGCACGATGCTGGTCGAGGGGCGGCGGATCAATGCGTGTTTGACCTTGGCGGTGATGCACGACGGCGATGATGTGACGACGATCGAGGGACTGGGAACGCCCGACGACCTTCATCCGCTGCAGGCCGCGTTCGTCCGGCATGACGGATTCCAGTGCGGTTATTGCACGCCGGGGCAAATCTGTTCGGCGCAGGGCATGCTCGACGAAGTCGCGCTGGGCTGGGCGAGCCACGTCAGCGGCGACCTCGACGACGTGACGCTGACCGACGACGAAATCCGCGAGCGGATGAGCGGCAATATCTGCCGCTGCTCGGCCTATCCGACGATCGTCGATGCGATCCGCGAGGTAGCCGACGCATGAAACCGTTCGATTTTTCGCGCGCCGATAGCGTCGAGGCAGCGCTGGCTGCGGGTGCCGCTGGTGCGCGCTATATCGCGGGCGGGACCAATTTGATCGACCTGATGAAGCTCCAGGTCGAGACGCCCGAGCGGCTGGTCGATATCGGGCGGATCGGGCTCGACACGGTCGAAGAACGCGACGGCGGCGTGCGGATCGGCGCGCTGGTGCCCAACAGCGACTTGGCGGCGCACCCGTTGATCCGCGCGCGCTACCCGATGCTGGCGCGTGCGCTGCTCGCCGGCGCGTCGGCGCAACTCCGCAACAAGGCGAGCACGGGCGGCAATTTGCTCCAGCGCACGCGCTGCTATTATTTCTACGAGACCGCCGCGCGGTGCAACAAGCGCGAGCCCGGCAGCGGGTGCGACGCGATCGGCGGGTTCAACCGTATCCACGCAATCCTCGGCGGGTCGGCGAACTGCATCGCGACGCACCCGTCGGACATGGCGGTGGCGTTGCGCGCGCTCGATGCGGTCGTGGTGACTGCGCGTGCCGGCGGCGAGGGGCGGCGGATCGCGCTCGGCGATCTCTATCGCTTGCCAGGCGACACGCCGGAGATCGAAACGATCCTCGAACCGGGCGAATTGATTACGGCAATCGACTTGCCCGCGCCGCCACCCGGCCGCCAATTCTACCGCAAGGTCCGCGACCGCGCGTCCTACGCCTTCGCGTTGGTGTCGGTTGCGGCGGTGATCGCGGTGGAGGACGGCACGATCACCTCGGCGCGGCTAGCGTTCGGCGGCCTTGCGCCGATGCCGTGGCGCGATCCCGCGGTCGAAGCGGCGTTGGTCGGCCAGCCCGCCGGCACCGCGGCGTTCGAGGCGGCGGCCGATGCGTTGCTCGCCGACGCGCGGGGTTACGGCCACAACGATTTTAAGATCGCTCTCGCCCGCCGCATCTTGATCGCGACGCTGCGGGATCTGAGCACTTAGCCATCCCGTGTTCCTGCGAAAGCAGGAACCCAGAGCCGAGAGCGATGTGACCTGTAACCCTGGGCTCCTGCTTTCGCAGGAGCACTGGTTCAATTCACCCGATCGAAGTGCAGTGCCCATTGCACGGGATCGACCGACGCCAGCCGCACGCGGAGCGTGTCGCCCGGCGTGACGTTCTTAGCGTCGACTCGCGCCACCACCGGCAGATCGGTCAGCTGCATCCGCGCGCCGCGCTCGTCAAGGTCGGTGACCACCGCCGGGAAGATGTCGCCGACTTGTTCGCGCAACAGCACGATCTCGGCCAGATCGACCACCGCCCGCTCGACTCGCCCGGCCAGCGCATCGGCCTTGGCCATGACCTGGGGCAGCTTGGCGAAGGCGTCGGTCACCGCTCCGGGCACCGGCTGCCCGTTGGCGATCGCCAGCGTCGCCATCACCACATAGCGGTCGGCGAGCCGTCGCAGCGGCGCGGTGGCATGCGCATAGGTCGCCGCCATCGCCGCGTGCCACGGCACGACGCCCGCCTGATACGGCACATACGACGCGCCGCGCCCGGCACGCCGGATCGCGAGCATGAACGCGGCTTGCTTGGGATCGGTCGCCACCAGCGTTCGTTCGAACTGTTCGAGCGGGACGGCGTCGGGCCAGTTCAGCCCGAACGCCGTGGCGGTATGGCGCAGCCGCCGGACCGCGCCGCCATCGGGCTCGGCCATCACGCGGAACAGCCCGGTATGATGCGCTTCGAGCGCGTCGGCGATCGCCATGTTGGTCGCCAGCGACATCGCGGCGTTGCGGTCCTCCGACGGCGTATAGGGGCGAAAGGCGAGTTCGAAGCCGCCCCCCGGGACCGCGTCGACCTCCTGCTGAGGCGGATCGACCCGCGCCGCGCCGCGCACATCTTCCGCCGCCTGAATGCGCTTTGCGAGATCGGCAAATCCCGGCGGCAGGTCGGCGTCGGCCACGGTTTCATAGGCCAGCTTGGCCTGGCTGCGGATCACCGCGCGTTCGGCGCCGGCGAGCTTGACCGCGCCGTCGGGCGCGACGCGCACGGTGAACACCACCGCTGGACGTGGGCCGTCGGGCAATAGGCTCGCCGCGCCCTGGCTGAGCACCGGCGGATAGAGCGGCGCCTTGCCGTCGGGGAGATAGAGCGTCTCGCCGCGCGTCCACGCTTCGGTATCGATCGGCCCGCCGTCATCGACGAACCACGCCACATCGGCGATCGCATAGTGCAGCAGCAAATCGGCGCCCGCCGCCTCGATCGCGAACGCCTGATCCAAGTCGGTCGAGCTCGCCGGGTCGAGCGTGACGAAGCGGGTGGCGGTGCGGTCGGCATGCGCGCTCGGTTCGCGCTTGGCGGCTTCGTCGGCGGCGGCGAGCACTGCCGGCGGGAAGCTCTCGGGCACTTTGAACTGCGCACGGATCGCGGCCAGCCCGCGGCCCAGTGCATTGTCGGGATCGGCGATCGCCTTCATCGCGCCCGCTATAGAGTCCGTGGCCTCGCTGTCGAGCGATGCTAGAGCGGCGATATGCGGCGCGCGTTGGTTCTGTTGGGGATGGCATGGAGCGGTGCGGCGAGCGCCCAGACCGTGCCCGACGACGACATCGTCGTGCTCGGCGGCGGGCTTGATTTGCCGCCCGGCACGCCAGCCTATGGCACCAGCGTGATCGACCGCGGCCGTTTGACCAACGACGCGTCGGGGCGGGTCGAGGATGTGTTGAGCGACGTCGCCGGGTTCCAGCAGTTCCGCCGGTCCGACAGCCGCTCCGCCAATCCGTCGGCGCAGGGCGCGACGTTGCGCGCGCTCGGCGGCAATGCGTCGAGCCGGACGCTGGTGCTGCTCGACGGCGTGCCGGTCGCCGATCCATTCTTCGGCTACATCCCGTTCAATGCGCTCGTCCCCGACCGGCTGGCGGCGATCCGCGTCACGCGCGGCGGCGGGTCGGGACCGTTCGGCGCGGGCGCGGTCGCCGGGACGATCGAGCTGGTCAGCGCCGACCGCGGCGACTTGCCGCCGGTCGCCGGCGAAGCCATTTACGGCAGCCACGGATCGGAAAGCGTCTCGGCCAGCGTATCGCCGACGCTAGGGCGCGGGTTCGCCAGCGTGTCGGGAAAGTTCGAGCGCGGCGACGGCTTCATGACCACGCCTGCCGACCAGCGCGTCGCGGCGAGCGTGCCGGCGCGCTATCGCGACTGGTCGGCGGGGCTGCGCGCGGTGGTGCCGGTCGGCAGCGATGCCGAGCTTCAGGTGCGCGGACTGGCGTTTGGCGACAACCGTACGCTGCGGTTCAGGGGCGCCGATTCGAGTTCGGAGGGCGAGGACGCCAGCGTCCGCCTGGTGTCGCGCGGGCGCTGGCAAGTCGATGCGCTCGCCTATCTCCAGGCGCGAAACTTCACCAACAAGGTGATCAGCGCGACCAATTTCCGCCTCACGCTCGACCAGCGCAGCACGCCCTCGACCGGGATCGGGGGCAAGATCGAATTGCGCCCGCCGGTCGGTGGTGGACATGTGCTGCGGATCGGCGGCGATGTCCGGTTGGCTGGCGGTGAATTGTTCGAGGAGGCCTATAGCGCCACCGGCCTCGTCACCGCGCGGCGCAATGCGGGCGGGCGATCGACCGTCGCGGGACTGTTCGTCGAGGACGATTGGACGATCGGGCGGCTGGTGCTGACCGGCGGCGCGCGGGTCGACCGCTGGACGATCGTCCGCGGCTTCTTCCGCGAGCGCGATGCCGCCGGTCTGCCGACCGTGACCAACACCTTCGCGGATCGTAACGGTACCGAAACGACATGGCGTGGTGGATTGGTGTTTCACTTGACGCGCTGGGCCGATCTGCGGGCGGCGGGCTATACCGGGTTTCGTTTGCCGACACTCAACGAGCTCTATCGGCCGTTCGTCGTGTTCCCGATCACGACGCAAGCCAATGCGGCTTTGTCGCCCGAACGGCTGCGCGGGGTTGAGGGCGGAGTGGATTTACGGCCCGCTAAAGGTGTCGAACTTAGCCTGACCGGCTTCCACAACCGCCTCGACGATGCGATCGCCAACGTCACGATCGGCCCCAATCTGCGCCGCCGCAACAATGTCGAGGCGATCGTCGCGACGGGGATCGAGGCGAGTCTCGCGTGGCGGCGCGGGCGGTTCGCGCTGACCGCATCCTACGCTTACAGCCACAGCCAGGTCCGCGCCCCCGGCACCGCGCTCGACCGCCTCGCCCCCTCGCAAAGTCCGCGCCACGCCGCCAGCGCGACGCTTGCCTGGACGCCGAAGTCGGGCGCGTTGCTGTCGCTGACCGCGCGCTATGTCGGCGATCAATATGAGGACGACCTCCAGACCAATGTCCTCCCCGCCGCGACCACGGTCGATGCGGTCGCGCGGCTGCCGATCGGGCGTCGCGTGTCGCTCATCGCGCGCGCCGAGAATGTGTTCGATGCGACGGTCGTGACGCGCAACCAGGCCGGATCGATCGACCTCGGCACGCCGCGCACCTTGTGGATCGGGCTGCGTATCGCCGGATGAGCGGAAAGGAGCTATAGCCGCCCAATGGCCGATTTCTTCGCGTCGTTGTCCGACCAGCACATCGCGTTCGTCGAGCGCCAGCCGGTCTTCTTCGTCGCCACCGCCGCCGCCGACGCCCGGATCAACCTCAGCCCCAAGGGCATGGACAGTTTCCGCATCCTGTCGCCGACGCGCGTCGCCTATCTCGACGTCGCCGGGTCGGGGAACGAGACCAACGCGCATTTGATCGCCGATGGCCGCATCACGATCATGTTCTGCGCGTTCGACAACCCCGCGCTGATCATGCGCATCTATGGCCGCGGAACGCCGGTGCTTCCGCAGGATGCCGGTTGGGGTGAGCTAGCCGCGCACTTCACGCTGTTGCCTGGCACGCGGCAGATCTTCGTGGTCGAGATCGATCAGGTCCAGACCAGTTGCGGCTGGGGCGTCCCGCACATGAGCTTCGACCGCGAACGCCAGACGCTGAGCAAATACCACCTTCAGCATGGCGAGGACGAACGGCAGGCCAAATACGCGGTCCGGTTGAAGAGCATCGACGGCCTGCCCGTGCGCAACCCCACCCAAGCGCCGCAGCAGCAACAGCAGTGAGTCTCGTCGAACTCGGTCGCTACAACCGCAACGAAGCGATGATCATCATCGGGCGGCTCGACAGCGAAGGCATCGACGCGATCAGCTTCGACGGCAACGCCTCGATCGCCGACGGCAGTTGGTTCCTGATACCGGTGCGCGTGATGGTCGATGATGACGATCTAGTCGCGGCGCAACGAGTGCTTGCCCAGTCATCGATATAGCTGCCCGATTCTTGGGCAGCTCTTCGCAACTGCACAAATTTTAACGCCTCGGTAACATTTCCTTACGCAATTACGCCCGCAATCGCGCACTTTCGACTCTGGCACGCCCCTTGCGACGCAACATTGCGGGACAACGCAAAAAAGGGGGTTCGATGAAGCTCGTCATTGCCATCGTCAAACCGTTCAAGCTCGACGAGGTGCGGGAAGCGCTGTCGGGCGTGGGCGTCGCGGGAATGACCGTGACCGAGGTGAAGGGGTTCGGCCGTCAGAAGGGCCAGACCGAGATTTACCGCGGGGCGGAATATTCCACCAACATGGTGCCCAAGATCAAGATCGAGGTCGTGTGCGGCTCCGACCTGGTCGGTGCGGTGGTCGAAGCGATCCAGGCGTCGGCCAACACCGGCGCGATCGGCGACGGCAAGATTTTCGTGCTCGATGTCGGCCAGGCGGTGCGGATCCGCACCGGCGAAACCGACGACGCAGCGCTGTGAAGGGGGTAGCAATGAAGCAATCGACCAAATTCGCCGCGCTGGGCGCGATCGGCGTGGCCGCACTGTTCGCGGCGCTTCCCGCCTGGGCGCAGGATGCCGCTGCGGCCGCGCCGCCACCGCCGACCGTCAACAAAGGTGACACGGCCTGGATGATGACCTCGACGGTCCTCGTCCTGATGATGATCCTGCCGGGGCTGGCGCTGTTCTACGGCGGCCTCACGCGCGCCAAGAACATGCTGGCGACGATGACTCAGATCGGCGCGGTGGCGTGCCTCGCGATGCTGATCTGGGTGATGTACGGCTATACGATGGCGTTCGGCGACGGCGGGGGCGACTTCATCTCCGGCTTCGGCAAGGCGTTCCTCGCGGGCATCACGCCCGAGTCGACCGCGGCGACCTTCACCGCCGGGGTCGCAATCCCCGAATATGTCTTCATCTGCTTCCAGATGACCTTTGCCGCGATCACCGTGGCGCTGGTGCTGGGGTCGGTGGTCGAGCGGATGAAGTTCTCCGCGGTCATGGTGTTCGGCGCGGTGTGGCTGACGATCGTCTATTTCCCGATCGCGCACATGGTCTGGGCGTCGGGCGGGCTGTTCTTCAAGATGGGGGCGCTCGATTTCGCCGGTGGCACCGTGGTGCACATCAACGCCGGCGTGTCGGCGCTGGTCGCCGCGCTCATCCTCGGCAAGCGGATCGGTTATCCGACCGAGCGGATCGTGCCCCATTCGCTGACGATGACGGGCATCGGCACTGGCCTGCTGTGGGTCGGCTGGTTCGGGTTCAACGCGGGTTCGGCGCTAGAGGCCAACGGGTCGGCGGCGCTGGCGATGATCAACACCTTCGTCGCCACCGCATCGGCCGGCCTGTTCTGGATGCTCGCCGAACGGCTCCACGGCCACAAGGGATCGGCGCTGGGCTTCTGCTCGGGCATCGTCGCCGGTCTGGTCGCCGTCACCCCGGCGGCGGGCAATTCGGGCCCGTTCGGCGCGATCGTCCTCGGCGCGATCGCCTCGGTGGTCTGCTATTACGCGGTGTCGTTCCTCAAGCCCAAGCTCGGCTACGACGACTCGCTCGACGCGTTCGGCATCCATGGCATTGGCGGGATGATCGGCGCGCTCGGCACGGGTATCGTCTTCGCGCCGTCGCTCGGCGGCCCGGGCAAGCCCGATTTCGACATGGCGCATCAGCTGAAGGTGCAGTTCATGACGGTCGGCACGACGATCGTCTGGGCCGCCGTCGGCACCGCGATCGCAATCTATGCCGCCAAACTGCTCACGGGCCTCAGGGTGTCGGAAGATGTCGAGCGCGAAGGCCTCGATCTCGGCGAGCACGGCGAGCGCGCTTACAACTAATCGAAGAGGTTCCTCCTGCGGACACCCTTGGCCGGAGCGGCAACGCTCCGGCCATTTTTTATATTGAGAGGTCCGCCCTCACGAAATCCGCGCAGCGCTCGCCGATCATGATCGACGGCGCGTTGGTGTTGCCGCTGACCAGCTTGGGCATGATCGAGGCGTCGGCGACGTAGAGCCCTTCGACCCCACCCACGCGCAGCTTCGGGTCGCACACCGCGTCGGCGTCGCTCCCCATCCGCGCGGTGCCGACCGGGTGATAGACGGTATCCGCCCGCGCGCGGATCAAGCGGTCGAGCGCGTCGTCGTTGTCGAGGTCGATCGGGTAGCGATCCTTCGCGCCGTGGCGGTTGAGCGGCGGGCTGTTGAGGATGCGATACATCGCGCGCACGCCCGCCTTCATCACCGTCATGTCCCGGTCGTCGCTCAGGAATGCGG
Source organism: Sphingomonas sp. (assembly GCA_039926845.1). Classification (GTDB taxonomy): domain Bacteria; phylum Pseudomonadota; class Alphaproteobacteria; order Sphingomonadales; family Sphingomonadaceae; genus Sphingomonas. Next base: position 12,159 of record JBDSWC010000054.1, read on the forward strand.
GGTCGATCAGCGGCGCGTCGCGCACGTCGGCCGACGCCAGCCGCACCGTGCCGTGGCTTTCCGGCCGCAGCACGCAGACATGGCACGAGAAACCGTGCGCCTTGACCGCGGTGCGGCCGTGATCCTCGAGCGGAATCGGCACGAAGTGGAACTGGACGTCGGGCGCCGGCGCGCCGGGCGTTACCGTCAGGAACCCGCCGGCCTCCGCGAACGGCGAGGTCAGCGCGCCCTGGCGCTTGCGCAGCCAGCGGACCAGCTCGCCGAGCATCGTGATGTTGCCGACGAACGATTGCCCGAGGAAATAGCGCCCCGGCACTTCGAACGCCGCGACGTAATCGACATGGTCCTGCAGGTTGGCGCCGACCGCGGGGCGATCGACTAACGGCTTGATGCCATGTTCGGCGAGATGCGCCGCGGGGCCGATCCCCGACAGCATCAGCAGTTGCGGCGTGCCGAACACACCGCCCGCCAGCACCACCTTGGTCGCACGAATGACGCGCTGCTCCTTGCCGCGCGAATAGGCGACGCCCCATACCTTGCCGTCTTCGAACAGCACGCGCTCGACGGTCGCCTCGGTCACGACGGTGAAGTTGGGCCGGTCGCGCGCGGGATCGACATAGCCGCGCGCCGCGGTCCAGCGCTCGCCGCCCGACTGGGTGACCTGATACAGCCCGACGCCTTCCTGCCGCGCGCCGTTGAAATCGTCGTTGCGCGGGATCTGCAAGCTCGCGCCCGCTTCGACGAACTCGACGCTGCCCGGGTGCGGGTTGACTTGGTCGGACACATGCAAGGGTCCGTCGGCCCCGTGATACTCGCTCGCGCCACGCCCGTTCGCCTCGCTGCGTTTGAACACGGGGAGCACGTCGTCATACGCCCAGCCGTCGCAGCCCAGCGCCGCCCAATTGTCGTAATCCCACGCCGCCCCCCGGATGTAGAGCATCGCGTTGATCGCGCTCGACCCGCCCAGCCCCTTCCCGCGCGGCTGATACCCGCGGCGGCCGTTGAGTCCCGGCTGCGGCACCGTCTCGTACGCCCAATTGGTCTTGGTCGTCTGCTTGCCCATGAACCCGGGGACGCGGGTGATCAGCCCGGTGTTGCGCCCGCCTGCTTCGAGCAACGCTATTGTATAGCGGCCGCTTTCGCTGAGCCGGCCTGCGGCGGCAGCGCCGCCCGATCCGCCCCCGATGACGACGATGTCGGCTTGTTCCACGTGAGCCTCTCCCGCTCGCGCTGCTCCCACAGCGCCTTTATACTTTCCGATGTCTCGCGGCTGCCGTCGTGGCTCCAGCCCGGCGGTTTGATCATGTAATTGAGCTTCGCTCGAAGCGTCGGCGCCGCCCACACGTCCTTCGCGATCCCCACCCATTCGTGGAATGCCGCCCAGACCAGGTTGAAGCTGCCCAGGTTCCTGACGATGCCGTAGCGCGGCTTTTCCGCGTCAAGTTCGGGGGTGAAGGTGCCGAACATCTTGTCCCACACGATGAACACGCCGGCATAATTCATGTCGAGGTAGCGCGGGTTGGTCGCGTGGTGGACGCGGTGGTGGCTCGGCGTGTTCATCACCGCTTCGAACCAGCGCGGCATGCGCTTTATCACTTCGGTGTGAATCCAGAACTGGTAGATCAAATTGATGCCGCCGACGAATGCCAGCATGGCGGGCGGAAAGCCGACCAGGAACAGCGGCAGCTTGATGATGAAGGTCAGCCCGAAGAACCCTGTCCACGTCTGCCGCAGCGCGGTCGACAAATTATAATGCTGGCTCGAATGGTGGACGACATGCGCCGCCCACGCCCAGCGGATGCGGTGCCCCGCGCGGTGAATCCAGTAATAGCCGAGATCGTCGAGCACGAACGCGAGCACGAATGCCCACCAGGTGTAGCCGATATCGAACAGGCGATACTGGTAGAAGAAGAGCGCGATGGCGAGGAACAGCCCGCCGGTCAGGATACCCGCGATCGTGCTGCCGAGCCCGAGCCCGAGGCTGGTGAGCGTGTCATTTGGTTCGTAGCGGGTGCGGTCGCGGATCCGCGCGACGACGATCTCGACCAGCACGAGCAGGACGAATCCCGGCACGGCGAAGTCGACGGGATGCCACTTTGCAAGGAAGCTGAGATCCATGGGGATGCTGCTTACACCAGTGTCAGTGGCGCTTCCAGCCCATGCACCTGATCGGCGGTGATCCCGAACAACGTGACCGCGCCGAACAGCCGCTCGCCGGTCTCGACCGTCGCGCCCTCGACCGCTTCACGTACGCGCAACGGCGGCACCAGCCGCCGCACCGCGACTTGCGCGCCATGGCGCTTCAACACCGCGATCGTGCCGCGCCCGGCAACCAGCGCCGCGCCGCCGTCGCCCGATACCAGCGCGCGCCCGCCCTCGAACCCGACCAGCGCTTCCTCGGCAAAGCGCCGTGCATCGTCCTCGTTGGCAATCTTGCTCTGGCCGAGCTTGAGCATCCGCGCGACGCCCGCGAGCGCGAGGATCGCGATGACCGATCCGACCAGCTGGACCATTTGATCGTGCGTCACGCCTGCGCCGCCACTTGATCGAGCAACGGCCGCAACCCCGACAAATCGTATCCCGCCTCGGCCCCCTTGGCGATCAGCTCGTCGGGCGAATCCCCCATCCGCGCGCGCGCCAACGCCCACAGATTGCACGATCGCGTCCCCGACCGGCAGAAGGCCAGCACGGGGCCATCGGCGTCCTCGATCAGATCGACCATTGCCGCGATCTGCGGATGGCCGAACCCGCCCTGCCCGATCGGGATCGCGGCATAGGTCAACCCCGCCGCGAGCACTGCCGCGCGGATCGAATCGCCCGCGGGCTGACCGTCCTGCTCGTCGTCGGGACGGTTGTTGACGACTGCGGTAAAGCCGGCCGCCTTGATCGCGGCGATGTCCTCCGGCTGGATCTGCGGTGCCACCGAGATGCCGTCGTCGACTTTGCGGAAATCGGCCATCTAGTCCTTCTTCCCCGGCGAAGGCCGGGGCCCAGCTGGGACCCGGCCGATACTGGGCCCCGGCCTTCGCCGGGGTGGACCGATATCACGTGCGTTCGCGTATCACCTCGAGAAAGGCGTCGCCATAGGCTTCCAATTTTCTCTCCCCGACCCCCGAAATCGTCCCGAGTTGCATCAGGCTGTCGGGCTTCATCGCCGCCATTTCGCGCAACACCGAATCGTGGAAGATGACATAGGGCGGCACCTTCCCCTCCTTCGCCAGCTCGCGACGCTTGTCGCGCAGCGCCTCGAACAACGGATCGCCGATCGGGTTCGCGCCGCCGCCGGTCGCGCCGCGCCGACGCCGTTCGCGCTTGGGCGGGACGATCAGCGACAGTTCGGCCTCGCCCTTCAGCAACGCCTTCGCCGCCGGCCCGAACTCGAGCCCGCCGAAATCGTTGGCGCGCAGCGCATCCTTGAGCAGCAGCGCGCGCGCCACCGGCTTGATCAGCGCGGCTTCCTCCGCGCCATCGACGATCCCGAACACGCTCAGCGCCTCGTGCCCGTTCATCAGGCTGCGCTCGCTCGACTGGCCGGTCAGGATGCTTTCGATATAGCCGACCCCGAAACTCTGCCCGGTGCGGAACACCGCCGACAGGAATTTCTGCGCGACTTGCGTGGCGTCGGTCGCCGCGGGCGGGTTGAGGCAATTGTCGCAATTGCCGCAATTGTCCGGCGCGTCGTCGCCGAAATGCGCGAGTAGCAGCTTGCGGCGGCACCCGCTGGTTTCGACCAGCGCGCCGAGCGCGTTGAGCCGCGTGCGCTCGCCCGCCTGGCGGTGCGGCTCGACCTCGCCGATCCGCTGGCGCGCCTTGGCGAAATCCTCCGCGCCCCAGAACAGATGCGCGATGGCGGGGTCGCCGTCGCGCCCGGCGCGGCCGGTTTCCTGGTAATAGGCCTCGATCGACTTGGGCAGCCCGGCGTGCGCCACGAAGCGGACGTCGGGCTTGTCGATTCCCATCCCGAACGCGACCGTCGCGACGATCACCATGTCTTCCGACGCGACGAAATCGGCCTGGTTCTTCGCGCGGACCGGCGGATCGAGCCCCGCATGATAGGCGCGGGTCGGGCGGCCGGTCTTGCCGAGCGCTTCGGCCAGCTTCTCGGTCGCCGCGCGCGTCTGGGCATAGACGATGCCCGGCCCCGGTTGTTCGGCGATCAGGTCGGCGATCTGGCGGGTCGTATTGTCCTTCGCGCTGATCGCGTAGCGGATGTTGGGCCGGTCGAACCCCGCGACGATCAGGCCGTCGCGCGGGATGCCGAGCTGGTCGAGGATGTCGGCGCGGGTATGCGCGTCGGCGGTCGCGGTCAGCGCCAGCCGCGGAACGTCGGGAAAGCGATCGAGCAGCGGGCGCAGCAAGCGGTAGTCGGGGCGAAAATCGTGCCCCCATTCGCTGACGCAATGCGCTTCGTCGATCGCGAAGAGACAAAGCTTCCCGCGATCGAGCAACTCGCGGAAATCGTTTTGCGAGGCGCGCTCGGGCGCGACATAGAGCAAATCGAGCTCGCCATCGAGGAACCGCCCGCGCGTCTCCGCCCGGTTGTCGTCGACGCTGGTCAAGGTCGCGGCGCGGATGCCGACCGCTTCGGCCGCGCGCAACTGGTCGTGCATCAGCGCGATCAGCGGGCTGACGACGACACACGTCCCCTCCAGCATCACCGACGGCAATTGATAGCACAGCGACTTGCCCGCCCCGGTCGGCATAACCGCCAGCGTTCGCTCGCCGGCGAGCACGCGCGACACGACCGATTCCTGCACGCCGCGAAACGCCGGGAAGCCGAAGGTCGAATGGAGAACGGAAAGCGTGTCGGGCATCGCGGCGCATGTAGCCATGCCGGACTCAGACTTCCATCAGATCGCGCCCGATCACGACCTCGCCGGCGAAATTGGTGCGGACGGCCGCCAGCCACATCGCGTCGGTGATCTGCGGGCCGCCGGGGACGAGGTGCGACAGGACCAGCTTCTTCACCCCGGCGCGAGCCGCAACCAGCCCGACATCCTCGGCGCTGGTGTGGCTGCGGTTTAGGTGGTCGGCGAGCGTCGGGGCGTTCTCGCTGGCCATGCCGGGGATGGCGGCGGCGTAGATAGCTTCGTGGATCAGCAGGTCGGCCCCCTTGGCCAGCGTCACGAGCGCGTCCGAATAATGCGTGTCGCCCGATATCACGATCGACCGGCCCGGCGTATCGAACCGATAGCCAAAGGACGGCTTGATCGTTTCGTGATCGACCAGGCTGCTCGTCACCGTCGTGCCGCCGTCGCGCACGACGACCCCTCCGCCCGTCCGCTCCTCGACATGGACCAGCGGCGCCAACGGGATGCGGCCTTCCTCGCGGATGCGCGCGGCGACGTCATAGGCAAACGCGGAAAGCTGATCGCGCACGATCTGTTTGATCGGCGGCGGGCCATGGACCCAGACCGGCGTCTTGAGCCCCGAACTCCACGCCAGCTCGATCAGCGTGCCGACGTCGGCGATGTGGTCGCTGTGATTGTGCGTGACGAAGATCCGCGCGAGGCCGTCGAGCGACACGCCAGCCTTGGCGAGCTGGCTGGCGACGCCGTTGCCGCAATCGATCACCCACGCCTTGCCGTCGATCTCGATCAGCGTGGCGGGGGCGGCGCGATAGGGCGACGGCGTCGGCCCGCCCTTGGTGCCCAGCAGCACGACGCGAACGCGGGGTTCGGGCGCAGCGCCGATCAGCGGCAGCGCGGCCAGCCCGGCAACAATTTGTCTGCGCGTCGCTTGCATGGGCGGATGCTATCGCCGATTGGCGGGCGCTGCCAGTGGAGACCCTGCGTGCCCGATAAAGTGATCGACAATCGCGCCGAATATGAATTCGAACTCGACGTGGACGGCCTGCGCGCGGTGGCGGCGTATCAGCTTGAGGGAGACACGATCGTGTTCACGCATACCTTGGTGCCCAAGAAGCTCGAAGGCCGCGGCGTCGGGTCAAAGCTGATCCGCGGCGCGCTCGACGCCGCGCGCGACCGCGGGCTCAAGGTCATCCCGCAATGCCCGTTCGTGAAAGCGTATATCGATCGGCATGCGGAGTATCGCGACTTGCTCGCCTAGCGCTCCACTATTCCGCCGCCAGCGCTTCCTCGCGTTCGCGCGCCTGACGCGCCCACATGTCCGCATACAATCCGCGTTTGCGCAACAGCTCGGCATGCGTGCCGCGCTCGGCGACTTGCCCCGCGTCGAGCACGACGATCTGGTCGGCATGGACCACCGTCGACAGGCGGTGCGCGATGACGATCGTGGTGCGGCCACGCTCGATCGCCTCGAGCGTTTCCATGATCTCGCTTTCGGTGCGGCTGTCGAGCGCGCTGGTCGCTTCGTCGAGGATCAGGATCGGCGGGTCCTTCAGGAGCGTCCGCGCGATCGCGACGCGCTGCTTCTCCCCGCCCGACAGCTTCAGCCCGCGCTCGCCGACACGCGTTTCGTACTGGTCGGGCTGGCGCTCGATGAACCCGGCGATGGCCGCGCCCTGCGCCGCGCGGACGATCTCCGCCTCGCCCGCGCCCTCGCGGCCATAGGCGATGTTGTAGCCGATCGTGTCGTTGAACAGCACGGTGTCCTGCGGGACGATGCCGATCGCCGCGCGCAAGCTGGCTTGCGTGACGTGCGCGATGTCCTGTCCGTCGATCGTGATCCGCCCGCCCGTCAAATCGTAGAATCGGTACATCAGCCGCGCGAGCGTCGACTTGCCCGCGCCCGACGGCCCGACCACCGCCAGCGTCGTCCCCGGCACGATGTCGAGGTCGATGCCCTTGAGGATCGGCATGCCCGGATCGTAGCCGAACCGCACGTCCTCGAACCGGACATGGCCCGTCGTTACTGCCAGCGGCTGCGCGCCGGGCGCATCGACCACCTCGGCCCCGGTATCGAGCAAGTCGAACATCGCGCCCATGTCGATCACGCCCTGGCGGATCGTGCGATAGACCATGCCGAGCAAGTCGAGCGGGCGGAACAGCTGGCTGAGCAGCGTCGAGACGAACACCGCGTCTCCGGCCGAAAAACGCCCCTGGCTCCAGCCCCACACGACGAACGCCATCCCGCCGCCGAGCATCAGATTGGTGATCGCCGCCTGGCCGATATTGAGCAGCGCCAGGCTGTTCTCGCTCTTCACCGCGGCATTGGCATAGGCGTGGATCGCATCGTCGTAACGCCGCGCCTCGCGCTCCTCCGCACCGAAATATTTGACCGTCTCGAAATTGAGCAGTGAATCGACCGCGTGCGCGACCGCGCCGGTGTCGAGGTCGTTCATCCGCGTGCGCAAGGCGTTCCGCCAATCGGTCACCGCCCGCGTAAACGCGATGTAGAGCACGACCATCACGACCGTCGCGGCGACCAGCCAGGGCCCGAAATTGACCCAGAAGATGCCAAGCACCAGCCCGAGCTCGAGCACGGTCGGGGCGATATTGAACAGCATGAAATAGAGCATCGTGTCGATGCTCTTGGTCCCGCGTTCGACCACCTTGGTGACCGCCCCCGTGCGGCGTTCGAGGTGGAAGCGCAGCGACAGCCGGTGGAGGTGACGGAACACCGTCGCCGCCAGCCGCCGCGTCGCTTCCTGCCCGACGCGTTCGAACACGACGTTGCGCAGATTGTCGAACAGAGTCGTGGATAACCGCGCGCCAGCATAGCCGAGCACCAACGCGACCACGATCCACACCGCGCCGTGGTCGCCCCCGGCCATGCGATCGACCGCATATTTGAGCGTATAGGCCGCGCCGAACACCTGGACGAGCTTCGACGCCAGCACGAACATCATCGCGCCGACGATCCGCACCTTCAGCGCGGGCGCAGCGGCGGGCCACAGATAGGGGAGGAACCGCCGAAGCGTCGGGATCAGCGGGCGATCCTTGGTCGGCGGGAGAGCAATGGGTGGCATTGACAACCCATGTAGGTGCGCCAACGCGTTCAGGGAACCGCCATCGTCTCCATCGGTTTTGACACCGACGGGAGAGAGTCATGAGTTCGGTATTCTACGTCATCGCGATCATGGGCTGTGGCGACGGCCAGGCGCAGTGCGCGCAGCAGCGGATCGAGACGGCTCGTTATGCCAGCGCGGCGCAATGCCGGGCGGCGATGCCTGCCGCCCTGATGCGAAACACCGACATCGATTTCCCCACGATCACCGCTGCCTGCCGCCAGATCGGCACATCGATGGCGGATCGTCCGGGCAAGGATCGCCGCGGTTGATCGCATAGGCCCGACGCGTCTACGCAGGCGGCATGCGTAAATTTATCGGAATCATCGTCGGGCTCGTCATCGCGATCGCGCTGATCGACCTCGCCTGGGGTTTGGCCGCGCGCTGGTTCCCGTCGCCGATCGATCCGGGGTCGGATACCGACCTGCTCGCGACCTATGTCATCCGCATGCCGCTGAGCGGTCAGCTGATCGTCGCCGCCGGCTGGTTCGTGGCGGGGTTTGCCGCCGCGTTTGTCGCACTTCGAATTTCGCAATGGCGCCCCGCCGGCTGGATCGTGGGCGTGCTGATCGTCGTGCTCGGTATCTGGAACCTGACTCAGCTCGCGCAGCCGCTCTGGATGCAGATGATGAGCTTCGTCGCGCCGCTGATCGGTTGCTGGCTGGCCGAACGGCATTTCCACCGGGCGCGGCCCGGCGATCCGTTACTCAACTAACGTCGGTTCTTCCGGCTTCGCGATCGGCAGTGCCCAGCGGATCTGGTCGCGCAGCATCCCCTCGAGTTCGTCGGCGCCGACATTGTGCGCGGCGGCGCGCTTTCTCAGCAGCGTGACCAGCAACGACGCACGGTCCGCCGGCGGTGGGGGTTCCGCCCGGCCCTTGGAGAGAGCACGTGATAACTTCAGGGAAAGCATGGTCATGCGACGGTAATGCGCCGACGACGTTGCGCGTTCCTCACGGAAGAAGGCTTACGCGCGGTTAACCACGCGGCCGCGCCCATAAAGCGGGGTCGCGTGGCGCGGGAGGATAAAGGCGCGCACGCTGCATTGCCTGGCCGCCGGACCGCACGATCCAGCCGAGTTTTGCAAATGCCGAGGTGGTGACGCGATGGTCCCAGGCGTGCTCGCCCGCCGCCGCAACGCCGCGGCCGATGTCGCCGTAGATCCCCGCCGCGGCGAGCACCGCCCAGGCCGCGCGAAACGGCAGCGCGGGCGTCCCGACTCGCGCGCTCGCTTCGTACGCCGCGGCGCGGTCGACCAGCCGCTTCGCCAGCACCGCGAGGCGGTGGCGGAACGGCGGCTTCATGTGCTGGCCGGGCGGGAAGTCCATCTCGACCAGCCATTCCTCGGGCACGTAACAGCGCCCGCCGCGGTCATCCTCCTCGATGTCGCGCGCGATATTGGCGAGCTGGAACGCGATGCCGAGATCGCACGCGCGGTCGAGCGTGTCCTGGTCGTGCGGATCGACCCCCATCACCACCGCCATCATGCACCCAACGACGCCGGCGACATGGTAGCAATAGCGGTAAAGATCGTCCTCCGACCGCGGCCGCCAGTCTTCGAGGTCGAGCCGGAACCCCTCGACCATGTCGTGCGCGAAGGTGTGGGGCAGGTTGGTTTCCGCCGCGACGATGCGCAACGCGTCGAACGCCGGGTCGCCGACCACTTCGCCCGCTAACGCCGCATCGGTCATCGCGCGGATTTGCGCCAGCCGCCCGGCGGGGTCGGTGACGGTGCTCAGCGCATGGCCGTGATCCTGCCCGTCAGCAATGTCGTCGCAGCGCCGGCACCACGCATAGAGCAACCACGCACGCTCGCGGGTGCGGCGATCGAACAAGCGCGACGCGGCGGAAAAGCTTTTCGACCCCTTGGCGATCGACTCCTGCGCGGTCGCGACGATCGCGGCGCGGGACGGGAGGTCGATCGCGCCACTCATCCCGTTCGCCCTGAGCTTGTCGAAGGGCGTGCCAGGCACACGTGTTTCGACAGGCTCAGCACGAACGGATAAAGGGTCACCGTTAAAGGTCCTTCGCGCCGATCTGGCCGATCGTGGTGGCGGGGGCGAACGCCGCCATCTTGTCGAGCAACGCCTCCAACGTCTCGGCGACGATCAGCAACCCGGTGTGCTGAGCCCGCACGAACCCGACTTCGGCCATCCTGTCCCAGAACGCGATCAGCCCGTCATAATAGCCGTCGAGGTTGAGCAGCCCGACCGGCTTGGCGTGATAGCCGATCTGCGCCCAACTCAGCGCTTCCCACAATTCGTCCATCGTGCCGGTGCCGCCGGGGAGCGTGACGAAACCGTCCGAGAGATCGGTGAATGCCTGCTTGCGCTGGTGCATGGTGCCGACGACCTGCAGCTCGGTCAGCCCCTTGTGCGCGACTTCGGCCGCGACCAGCGCCTCGGGAATGATCCCGATCACTTCGCCCCCCGCGGCCAGCGCCGAATCGGCGATCGCGCCCATCAGCCCGAGCCGCCCGCCGCCATAAACCACACCGATCCCGCGCTCGGCGAGCGTGCGGCCGACATGGCGCGCGTTGTCGATGTAGCGCTGGTCGCTCGGGCTGGCCGATCCGCAATAGACGGCGAGGCGTTTCATTTCTTCTCCAGCATCAACCGCGCCGTCGCCTTGGCACTCCCGACCACGCCCGGAATCCCCGCGCCGGGATGCGTTCCCGCGCCGACGAAATACAGGTTGGAGATGTGCGGGTCGCAATTGTGGACGCGGAAATAGGCGCTTTGGAGCAACGTCGGCTCGAGGCTGAACGCGCTGCCCAGATGCGCGTTCAGGTCCTGCGCGAAATCGTTCGGCGCGTAGCTGAACTTGGTCACGATCCGATCGTGGATGTCGGGGATCAGGCGATGCCCGATCTCATCCAGAATGCGTTTCTCCAGAACTGGCGCGGCTTCGTCCCAGTCGACCGGGAACTTGCCCATGTGCGGCACCGGGGCCAGCGCGTAGAAGGTCGAATGCCCCTCCGGCGCCATGCTCGGATCGGTCACGGTCGGGTGGTGGAGATAGAGCGAAAAGTCCTCCGCCAGCACGCCGTGATCGTAAATGTCGGCGAGCAATTCCTTATAGCGCGGGCCGAACAGGATCATGTGGTGCGGGATGCCCGGCCACGTCCCCTTGACCCCGAAATGGACGACGAACAGCGATGGCGACCAGCTCTTCTTCGCCAGTCCGTGCACCGTCCGCTGCGCGCTGCGCGAGCCCTTCAGCAAGTCGCGATAGGTGTGCATCACGTCGCCATTCGACGCGACCGCCTCCGCCTCGCCGCGCCAGCCGCTTTGCGTGACGACCCCGGTTGCGCGGTCGCCGAGCGTCTCGATGCTCGCCACCGGATCGCCGAGCCGGATCGTCCCGCCGAGCCGCTCGAACAGCGCGACCATGCCGGCGACCAGCCGGTTGGTCCCGCCCTTGGCGAACCATACCCCGCCGTCCTTCTCCAGCTTGTGGATCAGCGCGTAGATGGCGCTCGTCGTGAACGGATTGCCGCCGACCAGCAGCGTGTGAAAACTGAGCGCCTGGCGCAGTTTCTCGTTCTTCACGTAGCTCGACACGATCGAATAGACCGACCGCCATGCCTGATACCGCATCAGGGCCGGTGCGGCCTTCACCATCTGGCCGAAATCGAGGAACGCGGTGGTGCCGAGCTTCTCGTAGCCCTCGTGATAGACGCCGGCCGAATAGTCGAGGAAGCGCTGGTAGCCTGCAACGTCGTCGGTATTGAGGCGGGCGATTTCGGCGTGGAGCTGCGCCTCGTCATTCGAGTAATCGAAGTTGGTCCCGTCGCGCCAGTTGAGCCGATAGAATGGCATCACCGGCATCAGCTCGACGTCCTGCGCCATGTCGCTGCCGCTCAGCGCCCATAATTGCTGGAGGCAATCGGGGTCGGTGATGACGGTAGGCCCGGCGTCGAAGGTGAAGCCGTCCTTCTCCCAGAAATAGGCGCGCCCGCCGGGCTTGTCGCGGCCTTCGACGATCGTCGTCTGGACCCCACCCGATTGCAGCCTGATCGCCAGCGCGAGCCCGCCGAACCCGGAGCCGACGACGATCGCGCTCTTCATGCGCGGCCTCGAATCGCGGCCAGCGCGCGGCCGACCGGGACCGGCGGCTTGCCCAAGAGGATTCGCGCCTTGTCCGTCATCGTCGATCGCCCTGCATAGAAGCGGCCTATAAGCGCGGGGTTCAGCCGATAAAAGCGTTCGAGAATGCGGTAACGATGTTCCGGCTCGGCGGCGCGGAACAGCATCGCGTCGAGCATGCGGTAAAAGCCGCGCGCCGCCCATGCTCGCCTGGCCATGCCGTACGTAAGGTCGTGAAGCGCCGACGACGACAAATCGCTCGCGCCCGCGATCGCCACCGCGAGCCGGATCGCGTCTGGCAGCGAATAGCCGGTGGTCGGGTGGAACAGCCCGGCGCGCAGACCGGCCTTGGCGACGTTCGCGCCGTTGCTTCGCCAGAATGCGTCGAAATCCCCGCCGATCGCGACCGGCAACGCGCCTGCCTCTTCGCGCGCGACGCTTTCGACCTTCCATCCTTTGGCGGCGGCATATTCGTCGATCCGTCCGGTCAGTGCCGTACGATCGATGTCGGGGGTGTCGCTGTAATAAGTATCCTCGACGAACATCCGCCGCTCGCCGAACGGCAGGCAATAGACGAAGCGATAGCCGTCGATCTGCTCGACCGTGGCGTCCATCACCGTCGGCCGGTCGATGCCGTGCGGTTCGGCCAGGACCAGCTCGCGGCCGACGAATTTCTGCCAGCCGAGGTCGAGCATCGTCATGTCGGCGGCGCCGCGCGCGTCGATTACCCCGCCCGCCTCGATGCGGTCGCCATTGGCCAGCACCACGGCGCCTGCGCCGACCGCGATCGCCTTTTCGGCAATCAACTGGCCAGGCGCGAGCGCGTCGGCGACGACGCCGGCGAAGCGTTCTGACTCGATCGAATAATAGCTCTCGTCGAGCGTGCGGCGGTGCCCCGGAAACGCGACATCGTAGCCGGGCCAGCGATAGCTGACGAGCGGTGCCGCGAGCCATCGGTCGGCATCGCTCACGTCGCTCGAAAAGAACGACCAGACGTGCTCGCCGCCGATCGTGCCGGGCTCGATCAGCCGGATATCGACATCGGGCCGCTTGGTCCTGAGCGCGAGTGCGATGAGCCCGCCGGCGAGTCCGCCGCCGACGATCGCCACGTCGCACTGGATGATCGCGGGCATGGGGCTGCGCTACGCGAAAGCGCGCGTGGGGCAAACCTATCTTCTCCCCTCCCTGACAGGGAGGGGCTGGGGGTGGGTCGCGTCCTGACGATACGGAAGCCAGTCGGGTATCCGAAGCCGTACCGTGTCACGCGACCCACCCCTAACCCCTCCCTTCCAGGGAGGGGAACAGAACCTAGGCTGCCTGCCGCAACGGCATCTCGGTCGTCATCGCCGCGGCTACCGACGGCCGTGCGCGGATCGCGGCACGCCACGCCTTCAGCACCGGCCAGCCGTCGAGGCTCATGCCCGCAAACTCGGTCCAGTTGAGCACCGACAGCAGATAGGCATCGGCGACCGAGAAATCGGCCAGCAGAAATTGCCGTCCATCGAGATGCGCCGACAGCACGCCGAACCTCTTGTCGGCGAGGCTCCGCGCCCAGTCGCGCGCACCCTCGGTCGAGGCCGTGGTCATCAACGGCGCGAACACGCCCTTATGGATTTCGGTCGAGATGAAGTTGAGCCACTTGGTCAGTTCGTAGCGCTCGGCGGTGTACGGCGCGGGCGCGAGCACGCCCTCCGCCGCCAGATCTGCGATATAGGTCAGTACCGCCGGCCCCTCGGTCAGCGTCACCACCCCGGCCTCCATCGCGGGGACATAGCCCATCGGGCTGATGCTCGCGAAGTCGCGGCCGTCGGGCAGCGCCGCGCCCGGCGACACCTGAATAAAGTCGGCGTCAAGTTCGGCCTCGTTGATCGCGATCCGCGTCGCCAGGCTGCAAGCGAAGGGGATGAAATAGAGCTTCATGATATCCTCCCGGGGAGCATGGTTGATTTCTATACTATTTCGCATAGATTGGGTCCGCGTCAAGGATTCTTTGCAAATTGGTACAGAATAATCCGCCCAAACAGCGCGGCCGTCCGCGGGGGTTCGATCCCGCCGATGCGCTCAAGGCAGCGTCGGAGCGGTTCCGCACGCGCGGCTATGCCGGCACCTCGCTCGACGACCTGGTCGACGCGACCGGGCTGGCGCGTCCCAGTCTCTACGCCGCGTTCGGCGACAAGCGCGCGCTGTACCTCGCCGCGCTCGACCGCACGATCGAGCGTGTCGGGCGGAGCTTCGACACGCTGATCGCAAGCGACTTGCCGCTCAAAGAAAGCCTGACCGCGATGTTCCGCTTCGTCATTGACGGCTATCTGACCGGCGAGGCGGGCCCGTCGGGCTGCATCATGATCTCGATCTCGGCGGCAAGCGCGGTCGAGGATGCGGAGGTTCGCGACCGGCTGGCGGCGTTCCTGGCGATCGAAGACGAGCGGGTCGAGGCCTTGCTTACCGCGCGTGGTGATGCCCAGGCACCGGCGCACGCGCGCATCGTCACGGCGGTGATCCATTCGCTGAGCGTTCGCGCCCGCGCCGGCGCCACGCGCGAAGAACTGGACGCGATTGCGCAGGCGTGCATAACCCTGATCGCGTGAACCGGGGGCCCATTACTGTCGACCGTCGCGCGACGGTCGCCGCGATCCTGATCGTGCTCGTCTATTTCGCGGTCGAATTGAGCTGGCACCGCCCGCCGATCTGCCCGTGCGGGAAGGTCAAACTGTGGACCGGCGCGGTTTGGTCGGCGGAGAATAGCCAGCAGATTTCGGACTGGTATTCGCTCAGCCACATTATCCACGGGTTCCTGTTCTATGGTGCCGCCTGGCTCATTCTGCCGGGTCGCGCGCGGTTGTGGGCGTTGCCGTTCGCAATATTGATCGAGGGCAGCTGGGAATTGCTCGAAAACTCGCCGATCATCATCGACCGCTACCGCGCGGCGACCGCGGCGGCGGGCTATTCGGGCGATTCGATCCTCAATTCGATGGCTGATATCGGCATGATGGTGATCGGCTTTGCAGTCGCGCGGCGGATACCGGTCTGGGCGACCGTCGCGATCGCGATCTTCTTCGAACTGCTCGCGCTCGCGGTGATCCGCGACAACCTCACGCTCAATGTGCTGATGCTGACCTATCCCATCGACGCGATACGGGTTTGGCAAGCTGCAGGTGCATAGTTAGCGTGCCGGATCGGGACATGTCGCGTTGCGGCGCTGACAAGACCGGGCATCAGTGCTAATGCAGCATTAACAGGAATTGAGTCGCCCGTGGGCGAGGGGATGAGATGAAGCGTTTGGTGTTGGGGGCGGCCCTGTTCGCCGCGACGATCGTTACCGCCCCGGCGTTCGCCGCGGTGTCGGTGGACGGCGCCTGCACGAGCGACCTGACGCTGACCGCCGGGTCGTCGCTGGCCGGCTGCGCGGATCGTTACCACAGCGACGTGCTCGACAGCGTGAAAGATCCCGAACTCAACGCGGCACTGGCCAAGCTAGGCTACGACGGGCCCGCGGTTACTTATCGAGGGCTGTCCGGGAGTTCGATCCTCGGCGCGCTCAACGGGTCGCACACGCTCAATTTCCCGGGCGTGTTCAACGGCACGGTCTATGTCGGCGTCCAGTATGACGATGCCAAGGGCGGGCCGGGATCGATGACGATCTACAAAATCGCGGCGTCGGACCTCGACCGGATCATCCTCAATCGCAAAGGTGGTTCGGCGGTGGTGCTCGCGGCGGTGCCGTCGCGCCTGCCCGAAGCGGCGACCTGGGGAATGCTGTTGCTGGGGTTCGGCGCGGTCGGCTTCGCGTTGCGCAAGGCCAAGGCGCTGTCGGACGCCCGGTTCGAGGAAAAGATCAAGCGCCTCGCAACCCCCGACTAACTTAACGCGTGCCAATCACCATTGCGGCTTGAGCCCGCAATAGCGGTACGTCTTGCCGTTCATCGCGAACTGGGTCGGGCTGGCGATCGTCATCGTGCTCGTCCCGCCTTCGATCATATCCCCGCTCTGGATGTCCTTGCAAACATCGGTGATGGTGTAGGCTGTGCCCTTGTGAGTCATCTTCTTGATCGTGCACTCGGCTTGCGAGACGCCGATCGAGCTCTTCCCGCCCCAATAACTGACCATCTCCGCGTTCGACGCACCTTTGCACGCGCGGCCGACCGGCACGTAGATCCCCTGCTTCAGCGGCAACATGTCGGCGGCCGCCGCCCCGACCGACAGCATCGATACCGCCACGATGGCCAGACGTGCTTTGGACATCGTCTTTCTCCCCGTTGTCGCCGACTCGGGCCGACACGACGATCGTGACACATTTGCGCAGGCGCCGGGAGTCCGCCGGCTAGCGCAGCGGCCACCACCAGACCGCAAGCACGGCCGCGCCCAGCCACAACCCGACGATCACCACCGCCGCGCGACGGCTGACCGGCTTCGTCGCGCGCGCCGCGGCGGCGCCACGGAACTCGGCCATGAGTTCGGGCGGGATCATCCGCACTGCCAGCCAGATGCCCGCAGGCACGATCAGCAGGTCGTCGAGATAGCCGAGCACGGGAATGACATCGGGGATCAGGTCGATCGGGCTCAGCGCATAGGCCGCGACCCCGCCGGCCACGGCCTTCGCCATCCACGGCACGCGCGGATCGCGCGCCGCCAGCCACAACGCGACGACATCGCGTTTCAGCATTCGTGCCCAGCGTTTGAGCGCCTCGATCATCCGCCTGTCCTTCGGCATTCGCTTTGCCGATCCGCTACGCTGGCGTAAACCGGCGCGGTGACCGCGACCGCCGCCATCGTCCTGTCCGCCATCGCGATGACGCTCATCGTGGGCATGCGCTATCTCGCCAGTTCGGGCGCGTTCGCGCTGGCGACGCGCGCCGTCAGGCCGGGCCTCTATGCCGGGCTCGATGCGCAGATCCGGCGCGAGATCGGGTGGAGCCTTGCCTCGGCCGCGATCTACGGCGTGCCGGCTGGGATCGTTGCTTGGGGATGGCAGAACCGCGGCTGGACGCGGATCTATACCGATTTGCACACATACCCACTCTGGTATCTGCCGCTGTCGGTCCTGCTCTATCTCATCGCCCACGACACCTGGTTCTACTGGACGCATCGCTGGATGCACCGGCCCAAACCATTCCGGCTGGCTCACGCGGTCCACCATGCCAGCCGCCCGCCGACCGCCTGGGCGGCGATGGCGTTCCACCCGCTCGAAGCGCTGACCGGCGCCGTGGTCATTCCGCTGCTCGTGCTGCTCATACCCATCCATGTCGCGGCACTAGGGGTGGTCCTGGCGATCATGACCGTTATGGGTGTCACCAACCATATGGGGTGGGAGGTTTTCCCGCGGTTCATGTGGGGCGGGGCAGTGGGGGGATGGTTGATCACCGCCAGCCATCATCAGCGGCATCATGCCGAATACAGGTGCAATTATGGGCTTTATTTCCGTTTTTGGGATCGTCTCTGCGGCACCGACCGAGGGGTCGGCGGGTTCGACGCCGCGAAGGCTGGCGGCCGTCGCGCTGCTGGCGGCGATATTGCCGGCGGCGTCGGCGCCGGCGACTAGCCTCGACCTCACCGTCACGGGTCTGCGATCGGCCAAGGGCATGATCCGCATTTGTTTGACACCTGACCCGGCCAATTTCCCTGGCTGCATCGACGACAAAAGAGCGATCACGCGGTCGGTACCGGCCAGCCAGCCCGTCGTCCGCATCGCCGGCCTCGCGCCCGGCAATTATGCCGCCGCGGTGATTCATGACGAGAACTCGAACGCCCGGCTGGATACGTTCGCCGGCATCCCCCGCGAAGGGTTCGGTTTCTCGCGCAATCCCAGCATCGGCTTCGGCCCGCCGCGCTTTTCGGCGGCGGCGTTTGCGGTCGGCGGCGTTGCCGAAACACAACGGATATCAATGCGCTACATGTTCTGAGGGAGCGTTTTGCGGAAGCGGGCGTTGCGTTGGCGTAACATATCCTTCCCGGAGTCTCGTTAGATGCGCGTTGCTTACAGTCTTGCCGCCCTTGCTTTCGCCATCGCCGCTTCTCCCGCCGTGGCACAGGACGCACCGGTGGCGCCGCCCGATGCGGGCGCGGCGGCGGCGTCGCTCGACGGCGACAGCGTCACGATCGGTGCCGGCGGCGTCTACCTCAACGATTACGAAGGCTCGGACCATTATGTCTGGCGCATCGCGCCCGGCGCGATCGGGTCGATCGGCGGGTTCAACTTCACCGTCGCCGGCAACCGCGCCTCGATCGACCTGATCCCCAACAAGCCGGGACCGACCTGGGACATCCAGGCGGGGCCGATCGGCGTGGTCAACTTCAACCGATCGAGCCTGAAGAGCATCGGCGATCCGCGCGTCCGCGCGCTCGGCGTGCGCTCGACCGCGATCGAGGTCGGCGGGTTCGTCGGCATCGGCAAGACCGGCGTCGTCACCAGCGAGTATGACCGGCTGTCGTTTTCGGTCAGCTATCGCAAGGGCATTTCGGGCGCCCACCGCGCCGGCATCTGGACGCCGACCATCAACTATTTCACCCCGCTCAGCACCAAGGCGGCGGTCGGCATATTCGCCTCCGCCGATTACGCCGAGCGTGGCTATGGCAAGGCCTATTTCGACGTCGATGCGGCGGGGAGCCTGGCCAGCGGCCTGCCCGTCTTCACGACGCGCAAGGGGTGGAAGGATTGGTCGGTCGGCGCGCTCGGCACCGTCGCCCTGACCGGTGATCTTCTCCACGGCTTCAAGCTCGTCGGCGGCGGCACCTATACGCGCTTGCTCAACGATTTCGGCCAATCGCCGCTGGTGTCGATCGCCGGCAACCGCAGCCAGTGGATCGGCGTGGTGGGGCTAGCCTACACCTTCTGACGACGCGGCAATCGGCGCTCTGCGACAAATATCGGGTTGCCGTGCGGCCAAAGGCAGGGTTAGCACGTAGCTGCCTTGCTGCCGTCTGATTTCGGCGCAAGAGGAGCTGCTTGATCCCCCCATGATTGCAGAAGAGGAAGACGCGATGGCCGAAGACCAGTTGCTCGAGGCGTTCGATTCGAGAGTCAGGCGGCGTTCGGAGCGGCGCGAATTCTTCAAGGCAGCGATCGGCGCCGCAGCGGTCGGCGCCACCGCGCTGGTGGTCACCGGCGAAGCGTTCGCGCAGACGGTGACTGATGCCGACATCTTCAACTTCGCGCTCAACCTCGAATATCTCGAGGCGCAATTCTACGCCTATGCCGCCGGGGGCGCGGGTCTTGCCGCGACGTTGCTCGGCACCAGCCCGGGGGCGCTTACCGCGACCAACGCGCGGCGCGTCGACAATCTCGATTCGGACCCGCTGGTGCGCGATTATGCGCGCGAAATCGCCGCCGACGAAGTCGCGCACGTCACGTTCCTGCGCGCCCAGCTCGGCACGTCGGCGGTGGCGTCGCCCGCTATCGACATCAGCGCGACGCCGACCAGCGCCTTTTCCACTGCCGCGCGCGCGGCCGGGCTGATCGGCGCCGGCGCGACCTTCGATCCCTATTCCTCGCCCGAGAATTTCCTGCTCGGCGCGTTCATCTTCGAAGATGTCGGGGTGACCGCATACAAGGGCGCCGCGCCGCTGATCCTCAACCGGACCTTTGTCGAGGCCGCCGCCGGGATCATGGCGGTCGAGGCGTATCACGCCGCGCTCGTCCGCACCGCGCTCTATGCCAAGGGCGTCGCGACCCCCAGCTTGCGCACATCGGCAGACGCGATCTCCAACGCGCGCGACAGTCTCGACGGGACGACCGATCTGGACCAGGGCATTTCGCCGGTGACGATCAACGGCGGACCTGCCTCCAATATCGCCCCGCTCGACGCCGACGGGCTCGCGTATGCGCGATCCACGGGCCAGGTGCTCAACATCGTCTACCTCAACAATGCGGCGGTGACCGCGGGCGGGTTTTTCCCGGCCGGCGTCAACGGCAACATCAAGACCAGCGCCGCGAACTAAGGGTCTGAACTCGCTTGGAACACGGATCGTGATCGCTCGGAGAAGCCCGCTGGCAAGGAACGCCGCGCAGTCGCGTAGCCGAAGCTACGCGCAAGCAAGTGACGCCGTCCAGCGGGCTTCTCCGGGCGACCGCTTTGCGGCGGGCCGATTTTGGCGTTGGGGCGGCGTCGCTGCGTCAGTCACGATGCCTTCAGCATCGCTCCGTCCTTGCTTCTTGCCCAACACCAAAATCGGCTCCGTCACGACCGCGTTCCAAGCGAGTTCAGACCCTCAGCCGAGCGAAAGGAGATTATCATGATCGACAACGATAAAGCGCTCGCCATCCTCGAAGCGACCGACCGCCGCCGCGCCGAACGCCGGCGCTTCCTGACGCTCGCGACCAGCGGCGCCGCGACGATCGGCGGGCTCGGGCTGCTCAGCGCGTGCGGCAGCAAGAAACCCACACCGACCCCGACGCCCACGCCGACCCCGACGCCGACCGCGACCAGCACGGCGCCGGTGCAGGCGGACCTCGACATCCTCAATTTCGCGCTCAACCTCGAATATCTCGAGGCGCAATTCTACCTCTACGCGGTCTATGGTGCCGGGCTTCCCGGCGCGCAGACCGTCGGCGGCGCGGGCGCGGCGGCGGGCACCGTCACCGGTGGCCGTCAGGTCGCGTTCACCGACCCCGTGGTCGCGCAATATGCCCGCGAGATCGCGCAGGACGAGGGCGCGCACGTCAACTTCCTGCGCACCGCGCTCGGCAGCGCGGCGGTGGCGATGCCCAACATCAACATCGACGGCAGCGCGACCGGCGCGTTCACCGCGGCCGCGCTGGCGGCTGGCGTGATCACCGCCGGGCAGACCTTCGATCCCTACGCATCGGACGAAAACTTCCTGCTCGGCGCGTATATCTTCGAAGACGTCGGGGTCAGCGCCTACAAGGGCGCGGCACCCTTGCTCACCAGCAACGCTTACCTGACCGCGGCGGCGGGCATCCTGGCGGCGGAGGCCTATCACGCTGGGCTGGTCCGCACCGTGCTCTACGCCAAGGGCATCGCCACGCCGGCGTTGCGCACCAACGCGGGCAAGATCAGCGACGCGCGCGACAGCCTGGACGGCAGCGGCGACGACGATCAGGGCATCACGGGTGACGCGACCACGTCGAACATCGTCCCCACCGACGCCAACGGCATCGCGTATAGCCGGACGACTGGCCAGGTGCTCAACATCGCCTATCTGTCGAAGGCGGCGGTGGTCGGCGGCGGGTTCTTCCCCAACGGCGTGAACGGGAATTTGAAGACCTCGACCGCTCAACCATAGTCTCATTGTCGTCATCCCCGCGAAAGCGGGGACCCAGCTTCCACGGGTGCAGCGATCACAACCGTTGTAATTGTGGAAAGGGCAGAAGCTGGGTCCCCGCTTTCGCGGGGATGACGGAAGTAAAGAGTGGCCTTCCCCCGCGTGCCGATCGGGCCTACAACCGGCCATCCCCGGGGGACCGCTCAGTCGCGGTTGAGAGGGAGGCCGCAGCCTCCGACCCGCTGAACCTGATCCGGTTGACACCGGCGGAGGGAGTGGGCGGTTTTCATCCGAAATCCGTGTCCTCGCTCCGACATTGGAGTGAGAACACATGGCCGACGCCCCCGCCCGCACCGAAATCGGCGTGACCACCGGTCCGATCCGCGGGAGCCGCAAGATCCACGTCGGCCCGCTCGGCGTGAAGATGCGCGCGATCGTCCTCGAGCCCGGCTGCGGCGAGCCGCCGCTCAACGTCTACGACACGTCCGGCCCCTACACCGATCCGGCCGCTAAGATCGACATCCAGGCCGGCCTCCCCAACCTCCGCCGCGCGTGGATCGAAGCGCGCGGCGACGTCGAATCCTACGACGCGCGTGAGACTCGCCCCGAGGACAACGGCCTGTCGGGCCCCGACCGTTCCGCCGGCGTCCCGCAATTCCCCAATCCCGTTCGCCGCCCGTTGCGCGCCAAGCCGGGGATGAACGTCAGCCAGATGCACTATGCCCGCCGCGGCATCATCACGCCCGAGATGGAATATGTCGCGACCCGCGAAAATCTCGGCCGCGAGATGCTGGCGAGCTACGTCCGCGACGGCGAGTCGTTCGGCGCGTCGATCCCCGATTACGTCACCCCCGAATTCGTCCGCGACGAAATCGCCCGCGGCCGCGCGATCATCCCCAACAACATCAACCACCCCGAATCCGAACCGATGGCGATCGGCCGCAATTTCCTGGTCAAGATCAACGCGAACATCGGCAATTCCGCGGTCGCATCCGACGTCGCGAGCGAAGTCGACAAGATGGTCTGGTCGATCCGCTGGGGCGCCGACACCGTCATGGACCTGTCGACCGGCCGCAACATCCACGACACGCGCGAATGGATCATCCGCAACTCGCCCGTCCCGATCGGCACCGTCCCGATCTATCAGGCGCTGGAGAAGGTCGGCGGCGTCGCCGAGGACCTGACCTGGGAGATCTTCCGCGACACGCTGATCGAACAGGCCGAACAGGGGGTCGATTACTTCACGATCCACGCCGGCGTGCGCCTGCCCTACGTGCCGCTCACCGCGAAGCGCGTGACCGGCATCGTCAGCCGCGGCGGCAGCATCATGGCGAAATGGTGCCT
>JBDSWC010000055.1:0-17401 GCA_039926845.1 Sphingomonas sp.
TCGCTGGTCGAGCGCGACGACGATGTCGCCGGGCGCGACTGGCGCACCGCGCTGACCGGCTTTGCCGCCGAAACCGACCGCGTGATCGACCTCTTCGCGGCCTTCATGCCCGAGATACGCGCCCTTAGCTCGGCCGAAACGCTGACATTCCTGCATTCGACGATATCGACCGACGACCATCCAATAGCGGTGCCCGCGACGCCGATGTATCTCGACGGCCTGCTGGCCGACACGCCGCTCGTCGGAGGGCTCGAGCCTCGTCTCGGCGATGCGCATCTGCGCACGGTCACAGTGCTCGGTTTCCCGAATCTGAGCCGACCGGGCATTCTCGACGCGCTCAATTCGACCGATTTCGCCTATCGGTGGGTCACGCGTTTCATCGCGCTCGACAAGTCCGACGCGACCAAGGCGCTGACAAAGCTTCGTCGGCAATGGTTCAACAAGCGAAAGTCGATCACCGCGCTGGTGCGCGAGGTGATGTACAATCAGCCGGCGCAGTTGCTCGACAGCGATGCCGACAACAAAGTCGTCGATGCGGACCTTGCGCTGCAGGTTCTGGGCGGCGACCATGTGTCGTTCGGTTACCTCACCACCACGATCACGGTCACCGATTGTGACCGCCAGCGCGTCGACGAGAAGATCCGAGCCGTCGAACGGATCGTCAACGGCCTCGGTTTTACCTGCGTCCGCGAGCGCTTGAACGCGGTCGAAGCCTGGCTCTCGTCGCTTCCGGGGCATGCTTACGCCAACGTTCGCCAGCCGCTCGTCCATACGCTCAACCTCGCGCACCTGATGCCGCTCTCTGCTATCTGGGCAGGGCCGGCGACCAATCGGCACCTAGCCGGACCACCATTACTCTACGCGCAGACAGCGGGCGCGACGCCGTTCCGTCTGTCGACGCATGTCGGCGATGTCGGTCACATGATGGTCGTCGGACCGACCGGGGCCGGCAAGTCGGTGCTGCTGTCGCTCATCGCGCTGCAATTTCGTCGCTATCGCGACGCGCAGCTTTTCATCTTCGACAAGGGACTGTCCGCTCGCGCCGCCGTGCTCGCGATGGGCGGCGCGCACCATTCGCTCGGAATATCCAGTGGGACCGACGAAGCGCTGGCGTTTCAGCCTCTCCGCCGGATCGACGAGCCGACCGAACGCAGTTGGGCATCCGAATGGATCGCGGCCTTGCTCGAGCACGAAAGGCTGCTCGTCACGCCGGAGGTCAAGGAAGAGGTGTGGTCCGCGCTCGGCAGCCTGGCGTCGGCGCCGGTGGAGGAACGAACGCTCACTGGTCTGGTGCTTCTCCTCCAGTCGAATGCGCTGCGCGTCGCCCTTACCGCCTACACCCTCGAAGGACCATTCGGTCGACTTCTCGATGCGGCCGAAGAAGGCCCGGCATTGTCGAACGTCCAGTGCTTCGAAACCGAGGCATTGATGTCGCAGAGCGGCGTCGTTGCGCCGGTGCTGACCTATCTGTTCCATCGGCTCGAAGAGCGGTTTGACGGCCGACCGACCTTGCTGGTGCTCGACGAGGCGTGGATCTTCCTCGATCACCCGTTGTTCGCGGCGCGCATCCGCGAATGGCTCAAGACGCTGCGCAAGAAGAACGTCGCGGTATGGTTTGCGACCCAAAGCCTGGCTGACGTTGCCGAAAGCAGCATCGCGCCGGCGATCATCGAAAGCTGTCCGCAGCGAATTTTGCTGCCCAACGACCGGGCGATCGAACCCCAATCGCGCGCGGCGTACGAGCGCTTCGGCCTCAATGACCGGCAGATCGAACTTATCGCCCGGGCGACGCCCAAACGTCATTATTATCTTCAGTCCGCGCGCGGGAACCGGCTTTTCGAGCTCGGCATGGGTCCGATCGCCTTGGCGCTGTGCGCTAGCTCCGACCCCGACAGCCAGAAGCTCCTTGATGCGCTGGTCGCCGAGCACGGTGCAACAGACTTCGCCGCCAGACTGCTCGACGCCCGCGATCTCGGATGGGCGGCGACCTTGCTCGCCGATTTCGCTCCCACTGCCAACTAACATTCGAAGGAAATTGAAATGATAAAGAAAATTCGTGCCTATCCGACGCAAAAGTGTCTCGTCGCGGCCGCGCTTGCACTCGCCTCATGCGGGTCGCTCGGCATGGCCCTGTACGTATCGCCGGCCCGCGCCCAACTGACGGTGTTCGACCCCGGCAACTATTCGCAGAACATCCTGACCGCGGCGCGCACGCTCGAGCAGATCAACAATCAGATCCGTTCGCTCCAGAACGAAGCGACGATGATCGAGAACCAGGCACGCAACCTCTCGCGGATCGACTTTCCCGAGATGCAGGCACTGAAGCAGAAGCTGCAACAGATCGACCAGCTAATGGCGCAGGCGCGCGGCGTCAGCTTTCGGTCGGACTCGATCGACGCGGAATTTCGCCAGCTTTTCCCGCAAGCACTTGGTCGCGCCCTCTCCACCGACACGCGCGTAATCGATGCCAAGGCGCGGCTCGATACCTCGCTGGCCGCATTCAGCCAGACGATGAAGGTCCAGGGCCAAGTCGTTGGTAACATTACTGCAGATTCGGATGCGCTGACGGCGATCGCTGCAAAGAGCCAAGGTGCCGAAGGCGGGCTTCAGGCGCAACAGGCAGCCAATCAGCTGCTTGCGTTGGCGGTCAAGCAGCAGATGCAAATCCAGCAGCTGATGGCCGCTCAATATCGTGCCGATGCGCTCGAAGCGGCGCGACGAGCGCAAGCCGAGGCCGAGGGCAAGGCAGCCACCACCAAGTTCCTCGGCACGGGCCAGGCCTACACCCCCCGGTAGGTCAGCGCCCACGCCGAGCGTGACGACGGGCTGCGCCCGCCCCCTCAACGCTCGTCGTCACAACCGCGGGGCGCGCTTGTGCTCCCCCAACGCGTCCCGCGGTCTCCTTTTTTCAGGATCACTACCATGGACGATCTCAGCGTCATCGACCGGTTCATGCAGGCCTTCATCCGCTACATCGACAGCGGGTTTGGGTTGCTGGGTGGCGATGTCCACTTTCTGACAATCACGCTGATCGGGATCGATATCACGCTTGCCGGGCTGTTTTGGGCAATGGGCGGCGAAGACAATATCATTGGCCGCTTTATCAAAAAGATTCTCTACATCGGCGCGTTCGCATTCATCCTGAACAGTTTTTCGCTACTCGCCGACATCATCTTCCGCTCGTTCGCACAGGCCGGGCTCACCGCCGGCGGCGGTACGCTCTCGGCGGACGATCTGCTCAAGCCCGGTCGCGTGGCCAGCACAGGTTTCTCTGCGGCGTGGCCACTCCTTTACCAGATCAGCGATCTTACCGGCCCGGTCGCTTTCTTCACAAACTTCATGACGATCATGGTGCTCCTGTTCGCCTGGGTGATCATCATCCTCGCTTTCTTCATTCTGGCGATCCAAATGTTCGTGACGATCGTCGAGTTCAAGCTGACCACGCTTGCCGGCTTTATCCTGGTGCCGTTCGCGCTGTGGAGCCGCACCAGCTTCCTCGCCGAGCGAGTTCTCGGCAACGTCGTCTCATCGGGCATTAAAGTGATGGTGCTGGCGGTCATCGTCGGGATCGGGTCCAACTTCTTTGCTGAGTTCACGGTCTCGATGCAGGGGCAAGAGGCCGACCTCGGCGCGGCGATGAGCCTCATGCTGGGCGCGCTCACGCTATTCGGCTTGGGCATCTTTGGTCCCGGCATAGCCTCGGGGCTCGTCTCGGGCGCCCCGCAGCTGGGCGCCGGCGCAGCCGTCGGTACGGCGCTAGGCGCGGCCGGTGTCGCGGCCGTGGGCGGTGGTGCTGCACTTGGTGCCGCCAAGGCCATCGGCGGGGCGACGGTCGCGTCGGTTCGAGCAGGAACATCGATGGGTAGCGCCGCTTCCACGGCCTACAAACTAGGCCAGGAAGGCGCAGGCTCGAAGAGCGTCGGTGCCGGCATGAGCGGGGTGGCGAACGCTGCCGGTAATGCCCTGAAGAGTAAAGCGAGCAGCTCGTTCGGTATCGGGCAGGCCGCCGCCGACGGTCGGCAAGCCGCGTTCGATGCGCTGACCAATCGCAAGCCGTCGGCGCCGGCCTCGGGCGGCAGCGAGTCCGAACAGCCCAACTGGGCCAAGTCGCTGCAGCGCGATCAGGCCGCGCGCAATCACCAGCAGGCAGCTGTCCACGCGATCCGCGAAGGTGATCGCGGCGGCGCGTCCGCCACCCCAGACATCAGCGAAAAGGAGGAATGATCCCATGGTCTTCAAGCGAAGCATTCAGCGTTACGGACGGACACCTGAATCGGATACGCCGTATCAGCGCGCCGGTCAGTTGTGGGACGAGCGCATCGGCTCGGCACGCGTTCAGGCCAGAAACTGGCGATTGATGGCCTTTGGCGGGCTCGGACTGACCCTTGTCATGTCGGGCGGACTGCTCTGGCAATCGCTTCAGAGCCGCGTCACACCCTATGTGGTCGAGGTCGATCGGTTGGGCGAGGCCAAAGCCATCAGCCCAGCCGACGCTGCGTACCGCCCGACCGACCCGCAAGTTGCATGGCATCTTGCCAAGTTCATCGAGAACGTTCGGTCGATCTCGCTGGACCCCGTGCTCATGCGACGCGACTGGCTCTCGGCCTATGACTTTGCCACGCAGCGCGCATCGAACTTTCTGGGAGAATATGCGCGCTCGGCCGATCCTTTCTCGAAGATCGGTCAAAAGACAGTGTCGGTGCAGGTCACGAGCGTCGTTCGGGCGTCCGACCAGTCGTTTCAGGTCAAATGGACCGAGACCGCGTTCGATCGGGGCGCGCAGACGGGCGTGTCGCACTGGACCGGCATCCTGACGGTCAAGTTCAAGCCGCCCCAGACCGCCGACACGCTCAGCAAGAACCCCTTGGGCGTGTACATCGATGCGGTCGACTGGACCCGCGAGATCGATCCCCCGGCCGCACCTTCGTCTCCGAAATCACAGCCCCCAGCGCCACCGCCGGCGCTGCCCATCGGCTCACCCCTCGATCCTGGCCTGGCCGCCGAGCCGATTGACGGCACTCAACTGGAGAATAAGCAATGAACCGCCTGTCCGTGCTGCCGATCATGCTTGCCATTCCGGCATTGACGATCGCCGCCCCATGTCTCGCCAAACAGACACCGCGCACCCACAAGGGCACCCGGTCGCCAGCACCCGGCTCAATCGCGGCCGTGAACAGGTCCGGCACGGCGGAACCGTCCGGTGCGGCGTTCATCAATGCGAGCGCGATCCTCCCCTTTGTCGAGGGGACGATCTACCACATCTACACCGCGCCCGAGCGCGTCACCGATATCGCACTGGAGCCCGGCGAGGCGCTTACGTCTGTCGCCAGCGGGGATACCGCGCGATGGGTGATCGGGGATACCAGCAGCGGTTCGGTCTCGGGCAAGATCGTTCACGTCCTGGTGAAGCCGTTTGCGACGGGATTGGCGACCAATCTCGTTATCACGACGGATCGGCGAACCTATCACGTGGCGCTGACCAGCAGCGGCGGGGCGGCGATGTCTGCAATCTCGTGGTCGTACCCCATGGATGCGTTGCTGGCGATCAAGCGCCGCCAGGAGCAGTCGCTGGCGGCAGAGCCTGTCGCTGCCGGTCTCGATGTGGACGAACTCCATTTCGGGTATCAGATCAGCGGCGACCAACCGGCTTGGCGACCGCTCAGGGCGTTCGACGACGGTCGTCAGACCTTCATCGAATTTCCCGCCAGCCTGACGGTCGGCGAGGCGCCACCGCTGTTCATCGTCGGCGCGAAAGGCGAAGCCGAGCTGGTCAATTATCGATTGAGCGGCCGCTATTATGTGGTCGATCGCATCTTCGAAACGGCCGAACTCCGGCTCGGGACCAAAAGACAGGCAATCGTCCGGATTTCCCGTGCCGCTGACAAGATGCGCCGTGGCGGCGCCCGGAGGCCGGCATGAACGGGCGCGACGAGCCCCAGCCCGGCGACGTGGTCGAAAAAGTCGATCCGGAATCGCTTATCCTTCGGGGCAAACCAGCGCGCGCGATCCGTTTCAAACGCGGCGCGATTGTGTCTTTGGCCGCCATCGCCGCGGTGACTGTGACGGGCACCGCGTGGTTCGCGCTCAGGCCGCATGCCTTGCAGATCGTCGCTAGCGGCGACGACCAGCCTGTTGTCGGCAAGTCCTCGCCAGACGCGTTCGGAGCCCTGCCGGCGACGTATGGGGATGCGCCCAAATTGGGGCCACCGCTACCCGGCGATCTCGGTCGCCCGATACTGGACCAGCAAAGGATTAATGGGACCGCCGCTGTGCCTCCGATCAATACCGGACAGGCTGAGCGCGAGGCCAGCGACCGCCGGGCAGCGGATCTCAAAGCTGCGAGAGAGTCGGGCTTGTTGTTTCGCGATGCCCAGCCAACTGCCATCGGGGCCACGCCGGCCGACAAAGCCGCCGCTTCGTCTTCGTCATCCGACGGCGACGTCGGCAAAGTCGCGCTCGATCCGGAACGCGATCCGAACGGACAACAGCGCAAATCCGATTTTCTGCGTGCACAGGACCGGGGAGGGGACGTCAATTCATTCGCCTTGGCGCCTGCGCCATCTCCCTACGCATTGTTGGCCGGGAGTGTGATTGCGGCCAGCCTGATCACCGGGCTTCGATCCGATTTGCCGGGCCTCGTAACCGCGCAAGTCACCGAGCGCGTGTATGACAGCGCGACCGGCAAGATCCTACTTATCCCGCAGGGCGCACGCCTCATCGGCGCCTATGACAGCGTCGTGGCGTTCGGCCAGAAGCGCGCCCTGCTTGTCTGGCAGCGCCTCATCCTTCCCGATGGGAGTTCGGTGCGGATCGACAATGTGCCGGCAACCGATCCATCGGGCTATTCCGGACTCGCCGATAAAGTCGATTTTCATACCTGGGCGCTGCTGAAGGGCGTCGTCATGTCGACGCTCCTCGGGGTCGGTTCAGAGCTTCAATTCTCGAACGAAAGCGACTTGGTCCAAGCCCTGCGGCAATCGACTCAGCAAAGCGGGTCGCGCGCCGGTGATCAGCTCACAAGCCGAAGCCTGCAAATCCAGCCCAAGATCACAATCCGGCCCGGGGCAAGCGTTCGGTTGGTCGTGCACAAGGATTTGATTCTCGCGCCTTGGCGCCAGTAGGAAACCGCGAAATGGCTGAACTGAAGCTTGGGCGATTGCCGGACCGGACTCCGGTCAAGATGGCAATCAGCCTTCCACCCGACCTCTATGCCGACCTTGGGGAATATGCTGGCTGCTACGCGCGCCAATATGGTCTTGAAATTGCGCTTGTCGATTTGGTCCCCGCAATCCTTGCGAGCTTCATCGCAAGCGATCGCGGCTTTCATCGCGGCCGTAACCGGTCAGACGGGGGCGTTGGTCGGTGACCGATACTAGCTCCTCCAGCAAATCGCCCTTTCTTTCGAACGGCGAGGCAGCGACGTTTCTGAAGTTGTCACCCCGAACGCTGGAGAAGATGCGTGTCGTCGGCGGAGGGCCGCAATTCAGGAAATTCGGGCGAAGGGTGCTCTACGCCCTCGATGAATTGGAGACGTGGGCCGCGAAGCGGCGTTGCGACTCAACATCGGATCCGGCTTGGAAAACGCGATAATGGGTCGGCGGAAAACTGATTTTCTGGCTGGAGTTTCCAGTTGCTCTTGCTTAAGGGCTGTCGCCTCGTCGATCAGTGGCCTGTAAGTCCGCCGCTCGGCATGCGGGCGTGGTGGAATTGGTAGACGCGCGGGATTCAAAATCCCGTTCCGAGAGGAGTGTGGGTTCGATTCCCACCGCCCGCACCAGTCAACGGTTTCTGGTTGGCTCAACGCGCTGAGCTATTGCCCAGCGGCGCAAGTTTTCGGCGGCGTAGTGAACACGTCGACCAAGCCGATGATAGCGCGGTCCGCCGCCCTCAATTCGGTAGTTCCGAAGACAGAAACGAGAAATAGTGAGGTATCGCGCGGCCGCTGCCGTATCGACCATGACCGTCGGACTATCGCCATCTTGCTCAGGCGCGGCCAGGTCGTTTTGCTGGAGTTCTGCGAGCCCCGACCAAGACCGCAGATCTGAACCCGCGTATCGCACCCAGCGGCCGAACTTATAATATGTCGGTCCGTTGCCGAGATTTCGGTAGCAGGCGAGCGTGTGCCGGGCGAGATTCAACATCCGCGCCGCCTCGGTAGGATCGAGCAGCTCTAACGGTTCAAGACCGTCAACGAACAGAAACCTCGGCTGCCCTTGGAGCGGTTGCGAGAAAGAGTGGAGTTCAGCGGTCATTCGCGACCCTCCGCGGCGCGATTTCTGCAAGGGGCGGCGGCCCGCCGACGATTTGTCCACCCGCCGGCAGGGTATCGATCGATCGATCCAGGTTGCAAGGCGCTATCGAGCCCTTCGGGCGAACGATAGCAGCGCGGCGGCGCGAAACGACCTCGGCAGCCTGCCGTACCTGGTCATCCTCGACGTGAACGTAGCGCATGAACATCGTCACGGTTTTGTGCGCCGTAAGCGTCATCCCCACCTTCAATGGAATACCGGAATTGGCAATATCGGTCGCCGCCCGATGACGAATTCCGTGAGTGCCGACATGCGCTATGCCGCAGGCCACCAAGATGCGCGTCCATGCAGTCCAGTAACTGCCCTTGGTCATAGGGCGGTCAGACTGAGTGATGGAGGGCACTACATATGGCGATGCAGCGAACCGCGGTGCATTCCACAACAAGTCATACGCCTCGTCGCTGAGCGGCTTTGCCATGCCACCGGTCTTGCTATCCGGCCAAATGATCCGCCTCTCGTCAAACTCGACCCATTCCCATTCGAGGTTGATAATCTCGGACATGCGCGCCGCGAACGCGAACTGAAGCCTTACCGCCAATGTGTAAGTCGGGTGCTCGAGTCCCTCGACATCGGCGCGGTCAAGATAGTCGAACAGTGCGACAAGCTCGGGATTCTTGATTAGCCGTGTCCGTTTCCCTTCGGGATATTTCGGAATGAGGCGGCAAGGATTTGTGCCGTCGGCGCGGTGACCCCAGAGCTCTGCACAGTTAAACATCTTCTTGAGCACCGATAGCAGATGGTTGGCGGTGCCAGGGATGTGGGCTCGGTCACTGATGAACCGGGCGATATCGGTCCGGGTCACATCAGCGACCTTTTGTTTGCCGAGGCCAGGGACGATGTGAGCCTTGATATAACCCCGGTTTCCCCTGACCGTGCTCGGCTTATTATGCGGGATCGAGTGACGCTCGATGAATTCGTCGCAGAGTTCGCGGATCGTTGGATTTGCCCGCGCTCGTTGCTTGTCGAGCGACGGATCCTTTCCCTCGCGCACTGCGGCTAGCCATTTTTGTGCGATCACGCGGGCTTGCTCTACCGTAACCTCGCCAAAGAGCCCGATCGCAGGTTTGCGCCGCTCCCCGCCGACCGTCCGGTATTGCAGCATGAAGACCTTGCGGCCCGCAGTTGTAATCTTGCACAGGAATCCCGGCGCCTCTGTGTCACGCAATTCATACTCGCGAGAGCGTTTCTCGGCCTTATCGATGAGAGTTTTGGTAAGTTTGATCTTGGGCATGGCGGTCTCGGTTTGCCCAAAATCCAGGTGTCACATAGGAGCCATGGCTCCTGGAGCTGGGGCGAAGTTGGTCTAAGCCGAGACAAGAATAAGCTGGAATAAGGCGTTGGCTAGAAACGAAATATCCAGCTAGAGCGTGCTCCGGCGTAGACCGTCGTACCACTTTTGTTCGACCTCAAAATCCGGTTCCGCAAGGAGTGTGGGTTCGATTCCCACCGCCCGCACCACCGAAATCTAGCGCCCGGCCTTGAACCGAATCGCCTGCCCGCCGCCCGGCGCGAGCGCGATCGTCAGCACATCGCCCTTCTTCACCTTGCGCGTTTCGATCACGATCGAATGGCGCTTATCGGTGCGATAGTCGGCATCGTCGCCATCGCGGTAGATTTGCGCGGTGTAGGTCTTGCCCGGTGACAGGAAGTCGAGCGTCACGTCGAACTTTCGCGCGGTGTCGTCCCCGACCGAGCCGAGGAACCAGTCGTTCGATCCCTTCGCCTTGCGCGCGATCGTGACGTATTCCCCGACCTCGCCGTTCAGAACGCGCGTGTCGTCCCAATCGACCGCGACGTCCTTGATGAACTGGAACGCGGCCGGATATTTGGCGTAATTCTCCGGCAGGTCCGCCGCCATCTGGATCGGCGAATAGATCACAACGTAGAGCGCAAGTTGCTTGGCGATAGTAGATAGAATGACGGTGCCGTCGCGCCCCTTCAGGCTGAGCACGCCGGGGGTGAAGTCCATCGGCCCCGCCAGCATCCGCGTGAAGACCAGCTCGCTTTCCCAATTGGGCGGGTTCTTGGGCACACCCCAGGCATTGTATTCCATCCCGCGTTGGCCCTCGCGACTGACCCAATTGGGATAGGTGCGACGAAGCCCTGTGTCCTTGATCGGCTCGTGCGCGTCGATCGCGATGCGGCGCTTTGCAGCTTCGGTCACGACCAGTAGATGGTGCCGCGCCATCACCTGTCCCTCGTGCCATTCGAAGCGGATCTTGCCGTCCGGCCCCATCGTCTGGACGCCGCCGGCATCGGCGACGTAGCCGGTCTTGACCGAGTCGATGCCGAGTCGCTGATAGAGATCGAACGCGGCGCGCATCTGGTCCTCGTAATGCGCGATATTGGCCGAGGTCTCGTTGTGCCCGATAATCACCACGCCCTTCGACTTGGCGTAGGCGGTGAGCTTGTTGATGTCGTAGTCGGGATAGGGCTGGGTGAAGCTGAACGTCCAGCCATTGGCGAACCAGTCGCCGTCCCAGCCGACGTTCCACCCCTCCACCAACACCCCGCCGAACCCGTTGGCGGCGGCGAAGTCGATCATCTTCATGACGTTTGCGGTGGTCGCGCCGTGCTTTGGTCCGGAATTCCACGATTGCGTGTCGAGGTGCATCCCCCACCAGATGCCGACATATTTACGCGGTTTGATCCATGACACGTCGCCGAGCTTGTTTGGTTCGTTGAGGTTGAGGATCAGCGAATTCGCCATGTAGAGCGACGGCGCGTCGGGTGTGATCAGCAACACGCGCCACGGTGTCGGGAAGGGCGCGGCGCGACTGACCTTGGGGCCGCTCGACGACGGTGTCAGCACTGCCTTGAGCAAGCCGCCCTGCACCTTGGCGACGTTCATCCCCGAATAGTCGACCAGCGCCGCCTCATGGATCGCAACGTAGAGTCCGCTCGCGGTCTTGAGCGTCAGCGGCGTTTGCGCGGTGCCGATCTCGGCGATCGGGGTCTTGTTGTAGAGCTGTTCCTCGCGGTTCGATTCGAACGCGGGTGACCACCACGCGGTGGCGGGCTCGGCGACCGAGAATTGCGTCAGCTCCTCGGCGATGTTCGCGGTCTTGAGGTTGGGCTGATCGGGGAATTCGTAGCGGAAGCCGACACCGTTGTCGTAGACGCGGAATACCACATCCATGACGCGGTGAAGCTTGTTAACTTCGCGAAGTCTGACTCGCATCTCGTTGTAATGGTTGTGGATTGTTCGCCACTCACCCCAAGGCTGAGTCCAGTTCTCATCGAAGCTCGATCGCGTGACATTCGTGATTTCCAGGTCGCGGGCAAATTGCGGCGCGTCGGTGAACAGGAAGCCGAGCAGCGACGGTGCGATGACCGGCTTGCCCTGGCGTGACACGGTGTAGCTGGCGCGCGCCTCCGGCCCGATCGCCAGCGATACGCTCAGCATCTTGCCAGGTGACTCGACGGTCGCGGTGGGAATCGCGGTTTGGGCGAGGGCGGGAGTGCCCAGCAAGACAGCGGCCAGCGCGAGCACGAACTTCACCAACCGCATCGCCGTCTCCTCAGATTTTCGTCGCGATTGACCCGGCATAGCCCCCGAACCGCCAACCCTCGACTGCACCGACGGTTTCGACCGTGCGCCACCCGGCAGCATCGGCCGGCGTCCAATCGGTCGGATCGGATGCCAGGTTGAACACACAAAGCAACGTCTCGGCCCCCATCGATCGCTCGAACGCGAGCAGGCTATCGCTTACCGCCAGCACAGTCACATTGCCCGTCATCAGCGCATCGCTGGCATGACGGAACGCGATCAGGCGGCGCGTGAAGTTGAGCAACGAGGCGGGATCGCCATTCTGACGATCGACTGCGAGGCTCAGATGGTCCTGGCCGATCGGTAACCACGGCGTCGCGGTGGAGAAGCCGGCGTGGTCGTTGGGATTGCCGCGCCACGGCATCGGCGTGCGCGCGCCGTCGCGCGACAAGGTCAGCGGCCAGTTCGCGATCGCTTCCGGGTCTTTGAGCGCATCGAACGGGATATCGACCTGGGTCAGGCCGAGCTCCTCGCCTTGATAGAGGAAGAGGTTTCCGCGCAGGCACATCAGCAGCAGTAGCTTCAGCCGCGCGAATGCGTCGCGATGCTCGGGCGCCACCCAGCGTGAGATCGCGCGCGGGGCGTCGTGATTCTCGAACGCCCAGCTCGGCCAGCCCGTGCCAGGGTCCTGCGGCCATTGCGCCAGCGCATCGCGGACGAGTGCGGGCGTGAGCTTGTCGGCGTAGAGGAAGTTGAAGCCATAGGCCGAATTGAGCCGGCGATTGCCTTCGGTGAAGGCGTGCATCTCTTCCTCGGGGTTCGGGCCACCGACTTCGGCCACGGTAAAGGTCGCGCCGTAACGGTCGGCCAGCGCACGGAGGCGCTCGAGGAACAGCGGGATTTCGGGCTGGCTCTGGTTGTGAATGTGCAGCTGGAAATCGAACGGCCTAGTGCGCTTGCCGTCGGGCGCCGGCGGATTGTCGGTCAGCGCGGGGTCGTGCATCGCGAAGTTGATCGCGTCGATGCGGAACCCATCGACGCCACGGTCGAGCCAGAACTTCGCCGTGCCGAGCAGCGCGTCCTGCACCGCCGGGTTATGAACGTGAAGCTGCGGCTGCTCCGACAGGAAATTGTGCATGTAATATTGGCCGCGCCGCGCATCCCACGTCCAGGCCGGCCCGCCGAACACCGATTGCCAGTTGTTGGGCGGCGATCCGTCGGCCTTCGCGTCGGCCCAGACATACCAGTCGGCCTTTGCGTTGGAGCGGTCGATGCGGCTTTCCTGGAACCAGGCGTGTTTGTCGCTCGAATGCGAATAGACTTGGTCGATCAGCACCTTGAGGCCGAGCTCGTGCGCACGGGCGACGAGCGCGTCGAAATCGGCGAGCGCTCCGAAGATCGGATCGACGTCGCAATAGTCGGCCACGTCATAGCCGAAATCGAGCATTGGCGAGGTGAAGAAGGGGGACAGCCAGATACCGTCGACGCCCAGGCTCGCGACATGATCGAGATGCGCGGTGATGCCGGGCAAGTCGCCGATCCCGTCGCCGTTGGAGTCGGCGAAGCTGCGCGGGTAGATCTGATAGATCACCGCCCCGCGCCACCATTCGCGCGTCGCCGCCTCGGGCGCAGTCATGCGGGCAACTTCGTTCACTTCGCCTCGCAGATGATGAAGTCGAGCGGGGCGATGTCCACTTTCACGCTGCCCGGCGCGCTCGAGGCGGCGGCGCACCGTCCGTGGAGCGGCGCGAACGCGGTCGACGCTTGATCGACCAGCACGTTGGACGAGACCGGCGCAGTCGTGGTGTTGAACGCGATCAGCACTTCCTTGCCCGTATCGGGGTCGAACCGCGACACTGCGAATAGCCCGGGCTTGTTGCCCCAGGCGCGCAGCTCCTGCCGGCCGCGGGTCAGCGCGCGATGGCTCGTGCGGATGCGCGACAGTTCGGCAATCAGCCTGAAGATCGGATTATCCGTGCCGAAGCTTGGCGTCGCGGTGGTCTTGGTCGTGCCGAGCAGCCTGTTGTCGTTATAGACCGCGACCTTGCTGCCGAACATGTCCTCGCGCGCCAATTGGTCACCGCCGTCGCTGACGAAGCCTTGCTCGTCGCCATAATAGATCGTCGGCACGCCGCGCAGCGTCAGCAACATCGCATGGCCGAGCATCACGCGCTTGAGCAGTTCGTCGTCGCTCGCGTTGGGGAAACCCTTCTTCACGAACATCGCGAACCGGCCGGCGTCGTGGTTGCCGAGGAAGGTGGGGAGCGCGCGCGCGCCGGCCTCACCACGTTCGTAGATCGGATCGGCGAAGAACAAACGGAACAGCTCGTTGGTCGGGGCCGTGCCGCCGACCGTGTCGATTACCGCGCGTGCGAAGGCGAAATCGAGCACCGCCGGCAAACCGCCGGCGCGGGTATGCTCAGCCAGGCGGGCAGGGTCCATCTGATCGGTAAAGACTTCGCCGAAGATGTGGAAGTTCGGGATGCCCTTCGCCTTGGCGCGCGCGCGCATCGCGGGGACGAACGCTCGCCAGAATGCGGCATCGACGTGCTGCGCGGTGTCGATGCGGAAGCCATCGATCCCGAAATCATCGATCCACTTGCCGAAAATGTCGATCATTCCCGCGATGACTCGCGGATTCTCGGTCATCAGATCGTCGAGGCCGGAGAAATCGCCGAGCTGTGAATCTTCGGTCGAAAAGGTCGAATCGCCACGGTTGTGGTAGAGCAAGGGATCGTTGAGCCAGGCCGGCACCTTCACCTTCTCTTCGTCCTTGGGGAGGTAGGGCGTGTAGGCCCAGGTCGGATCGGTCAGCTTGTCGTAATTCTCGCCAGTGAAAGCCGGATTGATCGCCGGACCGGTGACGCCGCCTCGCCGCGTGTAGGGATAATCGGCGCGGCTGCGATACGCGCACGGCTTGTCGGGCTGGCACTCACGATACTTGATCACGTCGGCGGTGTGGTTGGCGATGATGTCCATATAGACCTTCATCCCCCGCGCATGCGCGGCATCGACGAGCGCCTTGAAGTCCGCGTTGGTGCCGAAATGCGGATCGACCTGGGTGAAGTCGGTGATCCAATAGCCGTGATAGCCCGCGCTCTCGTCACCGACCGGGCCTTGAACAGACTTGTTCTTGAAGATCGGCCCGACCCACAGCGCCGTCGCGCCGAGCGCCTGGATGTAATCGAGCCGCTTGATCAATCCCTTCAGATCGCCGCCATGGTAGAACCCCTTGGCCGCCGGATCGAAGCCGGTGGACAGCCGGCCACCCTTGAGTCCACCGGTATCGTTCTTGGGATCGCCATTTTCGAAACGATCGGGAAGGACGAAGTAGATCACCTCGTCCTCGGGCAGACGGTCGCGGTATGAGGCGGCGGCGGGGGCAGGGGCCGATACCGCCGGCTGCGCGAGCGCGACGGTCAGCAAAGCGGCGAGCAATGAGCGGCGGATCATGCTGGTATTCCCATCTGCCGGCCTGTCATCGCCGCGACGAAATCGCGGTGCTCGGGCAGCGCATCGGCTTTGATGTGCGCCGCCTTGGCGACCGCCTCGAGGAACGGGCCGATATCCTGGGCGGGGACGTTATCGGCGAGCGGCGACCAGCTCCGCGGCATGATCCCTTGGCCGATCATCACTTGGCCCCAGCTGTCGTCGAGGAACAATTCGTCCTCCTCGCGCATGAACGCGCCGGCTTCGCTAAACAGCGCAATCTTTTCCGCCAGGGTCTCGGGCAATTCGATCGCGCGGCAATGATCCCAGAACGGTTCGCCGACGCGATCGTTGGCGACATAGTGCAGCACGATGAAATCGCGGACTCGCTGCCACTCGATCGTCGACAAGCGGTTGAACGTGTCGCGGGCCGCCTTGGTATCGGCCAGATCGCCGGCCAGCACGTTGAGCAAACGACCGATCCCCGACTGGACGAGATGGATACTGGTCGATTCGAGCGGTTCCATGAACCCCGCGGCGAGACCTAGCGCGACGCAATTGTGCGACCAGAATTGCTGCCGATGCCCGCTGGTGAAACGGACCGGACGCGGATCGGCGAGCGGGGTTCCCTCGACATTGGCGAGCAGCAACGCGCTCGCCTCATCGACGGACATGAATTCCGAGCAGAACACGTGGCCGTTGCCGGTACGGTGTTGCAGCGGAATCCGCCACTGCCACCCTGCCGGTCGCGCGAGCGATTGGGTGTAGGGGCGGAGCGTCGGGGGATTCTCGCTCGGCACCGCCAGCGCGGTGTCGCACGGTAGATAGCAGCGCCAGTCGATGAACGGCACGCCCAGCGCGTCGCCCAGCAGTAGGCTGCGAAACCCCGTGCAATCGACGAACAGCGCGCCTTCGACGGTGCGGTCGCCGTCGAGCCGCAATGCGCGGACGTCGCCGCTTTCCGCATCGCGCTCGACGCTCTCGATCAACCCCTCGACCCGTCGCACGCCGCGCTCTTCCGAATACTGCCGCAGCATTTGCGCAAACAGCGTGGCGTCGAAATGATAGGCATAGGCGATGTCGGGCTGCGCGCCGTCGCCGTCCGCGATCGCGAACCGGCCAAGCCGCGCGGCGGCGACATTCAGGCTGTAATCGCCGTAATCGCCCGCCTCGCCCAGACTACGCGCGCGCAGCCAGAGTTGCCGGAACGGAATCAGCCCGACCCCGCGACCGACCTGTCCGAAACTGTGAAAGTAGGAATGACCGGGACGGAGCCAGTCGACGAATCCGATGCCGAGCTTGAAGGTGGCGTTGGTCGCCCGCAGGAATTCCGTCTGGTCGAGCCCCAGGCCGATAATCAGGTTATGGATCTGCGGGATCGTCGCTTCGCCGACGCCGACGGTGCCGATGGCGTCGGACTCGACGAGCGTGATCGTGGCGTGGTTGCCGAGAAAGCGGGCAAGCGTGGCGGCCGCCGTCCAGCCAGCCGTTCCGCCGCCCGCGATGACGATGTCGAGGGGCGTTCGTTCACTCATGTCCTGCCTTCGCAACCAACGTGCCTCGCCGGGTAACCGGCGAGGCCGTTCGTGTCATCAGAACTTGAAGGTCGCCCCCGCGACGAACCGGCGCCCGTAGCTTTGATACTTCAGGTACGACAGCGGCTGGGTAACGATGCCCAACGTGGCCGACCGCGTATCGGTCAGGTTCTGGCCCGACACGTAGAGCGACAGACCCTTGAGCGAACCCGACGAGAAGTCGTACCCGACCTGCGCGTCGTAGATTGTCTCGCCCAACACCGTCTGGCGATCGAGCCCCCCGCTGTAGAGCGAGAAGTCGCCGAGGTAGGAAGACCGGTAACGCATGCTGCCACGCGCGCTGAACCCGGCCTTTTCGAAGAACAAGGTCGCGCTTGCGACCCACTTCGAATAGCCCGGGATAATCGACGCGTTGCCGTTGAAATCCTTGACTTTGGTTTCGGTATAGCCGGCACCGCCGGTCACACCGAAGCCCGACAAGGCGCTGGAGAACACCTCGAACGGCAACGTCCCGGCGATTTCGGCGCCCTGCATGTGACCGCCCTTGGTATTCACATTGGCGAACAGAATGCCGATCGGCGTTGCCGGCTGCGGCGTGCCCGGCACCGGCGGGAAGCCGGTATAGTCGAAGTTCGTCG
>JBDSWC010000056.1:0-4684 GCA_039926845.1 Sphingomonas sp.
ACGCTGATGTTCATCGTCATCAGGAAATTGTCGAGGCTGGTGTCCACGAACCGGCCGCGCAGCTCGTTCTTGTCCGAAAAGCCGATCGCATGGACGACGAAATCGATCGTCGGCCAATCCTTCGCCAATCCGGCGAAACACGCGTCGAGACTGGCCATGTCGCCAACGTCGCAATCGAACAGCCGCGCGACGCCCAATTGCTCGGCGAGCGGGCGGACGCGCTTCTCCATCGTCTCGCCCTGATAGCTGAACGCGAGCTCGGCCCCGGCGTCGCTCAATTGCTTGGCGATACCCCACGCGAGGCTCTTGTCGTTGGCGAGCCCCATGATCAGCCCGCGCTTACCCTGCATCAGTCCGTTCACGTTGCGACAGCCTCCGTGTCCTTTGCGTGCGCCTCCCTTACGTCGTCGAGGGGTGTCTCGGCTAGTGCCGCGTTCAAATGCGCACCGATCGAGATGCCGAAGCCGATGAGCCAGAAGAACAGCAAGGTCACGATGACGCCGGCCAGGCTGCCATAGGTCAGGTCGTAGCCGCCGAACTGCGCCAGCACCAACGGCAGCAACGCGGTCGCGCTCATCCACCAGATCGTCGTGAACAGCGCGCCGGGCCAGCGCGGGCATCCCTGGCGGCGATACTTGCCCGGCGTGACCGCGGCGAACAGCATGTAGAGCGCGGCGAACATCACCACTGCGGGAACGACCCGCGCCGCCCCGACCAGCCCGCCGACTTGCTGTGCCCAGGGCGACAAGCGGTAGATGAATTGCTCGACGATGGTCAGCAGCCCCTGGACGAGGAACGCCAGCAACGCGAGCACGACCGAGGCGACGATGACCATCATCGAGCCGAGCCGATAGCGCCAGAACGGCTTGTCGAGCGTGATGCCGTAGGCGCGACGGAACACGTCGCGGATCGTCTCGACGAAACTGCCGACGGTCCACAACGCGACCACGGAGCCGAGGATCAGCAGCCCGCCGGTGCGCGCCGCGAGCACGTCGTCGATGGGCTTCCTCAGGATCTCCCCGACGCTCGGCGGCAGCGTGTAGAGGAACGATTCGACCGCGTGGCTGGCTTGCGCGGTCTGGCCGAAGATGGAGGCGATCGCCGCGGCGAGGATGAAGAACGGGAACACCGTCATCAGCGCGAGGTAGGCGAGATTGCCGGCATACATGAAGCCGTTGTCGAAGATGCCGATGACGACGCGCTTCGTGACGATCCACGCCCGGGTCCAGACCGGTTTGCCCCTGCGCTCGTGAAATCCACGCGTGGCGCGCAGTTCGGGCGATTCGGGTGAAAGGTGCGACACCCCGCTTTAGACGCCCAAATTACCGCGGGGGTTCCTGTCCTTGCCGGGCCACCCCTGGACGAATTCGACCAGCGCGTCGTCGTCGACCGGCAGATCGACCATCAGCGTGACGAGCTGGTCGCCCCGCGCGCTACTGGCGCCGCCGCCTTTGCGGTGGAAGCCCTTGCCCTTCAGCCGCAGCACCTTGCCCGAGGTCGATCCCTTGGGGATGGTCAGCATCACCGCACTGTCGACCGTCGGCACGCGAACGCTCGCGCCGAGCACCGCTTCCGACAGGCTGATCGGCAAGTCGATGCGAATATCGTCGCCGTCGCGAACGAAGAAGCGGTGCGGCTGCACGTCGATCGTGATGATCGCATCACCCGCGCCGCCCGGGCCAGGCTGGCCCTTGCCCGTCAGCCGCATCTGCGTGCCGGTTTCGACCCCGGCGGGGAGCTTCAAATCGATCGTCTTGCCGTCGGCGAGCGTGATGCGTTGCGGCGCGAGCGTCGCGGCATCGACGAACGGCACCGCCAGACGATAGGCGGCGTTGGCGCCCTTCGGCTGCTGGCGCTTGCCAAAGCTGCTGGAAAAGCCGCCGCCGCGCCCGAACAGCCCACCGAGCAGATCCTCGAAATCGGCGCCCCCGCCACCCCCGAAGTCGGCGCCGGGGCCGGGCCGGAACCCGCCCTGCTGCGCGCCGCCGCCATAGCCGAACGGCATGCTCGGATTGCCCTCGGCGTCGATCTCGCCGCGGTCGAACCGCGCGCGCTTGTCCTTGTCGGTCAGCAGGTCGTATGCCTGCGTCACCTGGCTGAACTTCTCCGACGCCTTGGGATTGTCCTTGTTGCGGTCGGGGTGAAGCTCCTTCGCGAGCTTGCGATACGCCTTCTTGATCGCGGCCTCATCGGCCCCGCGCGCGACACCAAGCGTGGAATAGGGATCAGTTGCCATCTTGCGCCGCTATTTGGGGGATTGCCGCGCGAACCGCAATCTATTCGCCGACCGGCGCAACATCGACCGACACGTCCATCTTCTGCGCCCCCGAGCCGAGCACGATCCCGTCGATCGGGGCGATTTCGGCATAGTCGCGGCCGATCGCCATGACGATGTGGTCGCTCGCCATCCAGATGCCGTTGGTCGGGTCGAGCCCGATCCAGCCGCGTTCCGGGCCGCACCACAGGAGCACCCAGGCGTGCGTCGCGTCAGCCCCGATCAGCCGCTCTTCGCCGGGCGGCGGGATCGTGCGGATATAGCCGGAGACATAGGCAGCGGGCAGCCCGGCGGCGCGCAGCCCGGTGATCATGATCTGGGTCAGGTCCTGGCACACGCCGCGGCGCTGCAGGAAAGCTTCGCGCGGCGGCGTGTCGACCAAGGTCGCGGTCGCATCGAACACGAACTCGCGCTGGATGCGCTGCGCGAGCGCGATCCCGGCCTCCAGCGCGCCCCGGTCCGGATCGAGATCCTCGGCGCACCACGCGGCGATGTCGGCGTCGAGCGGGATCAGCGGCGACGGATAGAGATAGGCGGTCGGTCCCGCCGGCCCGAGATCGCGGTCGGCGCGGGCGAGCCTTGCCACCTCGGCCAACGTCGGGTCGTCCGCCGCCGGCACGGGGATCAGCCGGTCGACGACCACGCGCGCCGCGCTTTCGATCGTCAGGTGGCGGACGCGCTCACGCACCACCAGCCGCGTGACGTTGGCCAGACCCGCCTCGGCCAGCGCGGGCCGCGTTTCCCCGGCCGGCGTCACCGCGAGCGCGTAACGCTCGACATGCTGGCCCGACCAATGGATCGGCTTGAGGCGAAGGTTGCACCGCGCGAACGCGACCGGCTGGCCGTAATCGAAGCGGGTGACGTGCTTGATGTCGTAGATCACGCGAGCGTAAGGCCGCCCGCGCGCAACGGTTCCGCACCTTGCAGGAAATAACGCCGCGCTACCGCCTCCGACAGGCGGACCAATTGGCGTTCGGCCTCACCGAGTTGCTCGAGGTCGAGGGTCGCTGCGCTTGCTGCCGCAAGCAACGCCTTGAGCGCGAGCGCCTCGGCTTGCTGGTCTTCGGGCAACCCATCATCATGGAGCACCGGGAGGTGGTCGAGATGCGCTGCGATGCAATCGACTTGATAAGCGAGGCTGCGCGGATTGCCCGGGTCGAGCGCGACGAGATCGACCACCGGCACCCGCGCGATCCCGGTCAAATAGCGCTGGCGATACGAAATCTGGCTGTCGGCGAGGTCGAGCAGCGTCGATAGATCGTCGCTGGTCGCACCCGCCATCCCGAACGTGCGAGTCAGCCGCGCGACGACGATCCCCCGTTCGACTCGCCGCCCGAGATCGTGGAACCGCCACGCCGCAGTGCGGCCCATATGCTCTGCGGCGAGTCCCGACAGCGCTGCGTAGCGGCGCTGGAGCGAACCGGCGCGGTCGAGCATGCTGCCTTTTACGGGATGCGGCGCGTCGAGCAGGCGGCAGACGTCGGCCGACAAGCGATCGCGCGACACGCCGGCGATGTTGCGCGCGAGGCGGTTGATCGCGGGAATGTTGTGCCATGCGCCTTTGCCTTCTGGGGCCGCATCGAGCGCGGTGCGGGCTAGCTGGACGAGGTCGGGGCGTTTGAGCCGTTCGGGATGCGCCGCCGCACCCCCAGCCACGACCAACCCGGCCATCCGCGCGACTGTGTCGTGGTCCAGCGCTGCGCCGGCATCGGCGTCGATCGAATTGCCCAGCATCACGCGGACGATCGTCAACAGCGCTTCGCCACGCTCGAGATAGCGTCCCAACCAATAGAAATTGTCGGCGACGCGGCTAGGCAAGGTCCCGGGGTTGCGCCGGATCTGCGTGCTGTCGGTGGCGGGCAGCAGCGATTCCTGCGCGACAGGATTGGGGCTGTGCACCGCGACGTCGGCCGACCACAGGCCGTCGCCCATGACCGCAGCGCGAATATCGGCATGCTCGCCGATCCGCGCGAACCCGCCCGGCAGCACGGTCCATTCGCCGTCGGGACCGCGTGCCGCGAACACGCGCAGCGTGAACGGCCGTGCGACCAGTTCATCCTCGGCGACCACCGGCATCGTCGACAGCCGCACCATTTCCTGCCCGATATAATC
The DNA here is from genome assembly GCA_039926845.1 of Sphingomonas sp. Classification (GTDB taxonomy): domain Bacteria; phylum Pseudomonadota; class Alphaproteobacteria; order Sphingomonadales; family Sphingomonadaceae; genus Sphingomonas. The sequence goes on from JBDSWC010000056.1 coordinate 4,388, forward strand.
CTGCGGCCGGCGCGCCATGTCGGCGAGCAACGCCGCGCGCTGCTCCGCGCTCAGGTCGGCGCCCTGCACAGCCCCGTCGGGCAGGCCGAGCGGGTTCGCGCCGAACGCTGGCGCGATGCGTAGCTCACCGAGCCGTTTCTCGACCACCGCGCGCGCGGCATCGTCACCGCACCACCAAGTCGCGATGTTGGGCAACAGCAATTTCTCGCCGTTGAGCCGTTTCGCCAGCGCCGGCAGGAACGCCTGCATCGCCGGCGCTTCGAGCACCCCCGCCCCGGGTGCGTTGGAGATCAGCAC
>JBDSWC010000057.1:0-22482 GCA_039926845.1 Sphingomonas sp.
TCGCGTCGGTGTCGTGCCTGTACGGCATCGGGTCGGTCGAGACCTATTCGGCGATGATCTTCGACCTCAAGAAGGGCCAGACGGTCGACCAGCGCGAGATCGTGCGCAAGCTCGTCGCGCTGCAGTACAAGCGCAACGACGCGGCGTTCCAGCGCGGCCATTTCCGCGTGAAGGGCGACACGCTCGAAATCTTCCCGTCGCATTACGAGGACACCGCGTGGCGCGTGTCGTTCTTCGGCGACGATATCGAGGAGATCGTCGAGTTCGACCCGCTGACGGGGAAGAAGGTCGCGAGCCTCAACTATGTCCGCGTGTTCGCCAATTCGCACTATGTGACGCCCGGGCCGACGCTCAAGCAGGCAATGGAGGCGATCAAGTTCGAACTCGCCGAGCGGCTCAAGGAATTGCAGATCGAGGGCAAGTTGCTCGAAGCGCAACGACTCGAACAGCGCGTTAACTTCGACCTGGAAATGATTGCAGCGACTGGATCTTGTGCGGGGATCGAGAATTACTCGCGCTTCCTGACCGGCCGCATGCCCGGCGAGCCGCCGCCGACACTGTTCGAGTATCTGCCCGAAAACGCGCTGCTGTTCGTCGACGAGAGCCACCAGACGATCGGCCAGATCAACGGCATGGCACGCGGCGACCATCGGCGGAAGATCACGCTCGCCGAATACGGCTTCCGGCTGCCGTCGTGCATCGACAACCGCCCGCTGCGTTTCAACGAATGGGATGCGATGCGCCCGCAGACCACCTACGTTTCGGCAACGCCGGGCGGATGGGAGATGGAGCAGACCGGCGGCGTCTTCGCCGAACAGGTCATCCGCCCGACCGGGCTGATCGATCCGCCGGTCGAGATCAAGCCGGTCGAGGACCAGGTCCAGGACTGCATCAACGAATGCCGCAAGACCGCGGAACTCGGCTATCGGACCTTGGTCACCACGCTGACCAAGCGGATGGCGGAGGACCTCACCGAGTTCATGCACGAGGCGGGGCTCAAGGTCCGCTACATGCATTCGGACGTGGAGACGCTGGAAAGAATCGAGCTCATCCGTGATCTTAGGCTCGGCGTCTATGATGTGCTGGTAGGAATAAACCTGCTTCGCGAGGGGCTCGACATTCCCGAATGCGGGCTGGTGACGATCCTCGATGCCGACAAGGAAGGATTCCTGCGCTCCGAAACCTCTCTGATCCAGACGATCGGCCGCGCCGCGCGCAACGTCGACGGGCGCGTGATCCTCTATGCCGACCGCATGACCGGCAGCATGGAACGCGCGATCAACGAGACCAACCGCCGCCGTGCAAAGCAGCGCGAATACAATGCCGAACACGGCATCACGCCGACCACGATCAAGCGCAACATCGGCGACATCATCAAGGACGTGGCGAGCCGCGACCAGGTCACCGTCGAGATCGACGACGACCGCCCGCACATGGTCGGCCACAATCTGCGCGCGTACATCGAAGAGCTCGAAAAGAAGATGCGCAAGGCCGCGTCCGATCTCGAGTTCGAGGAAGCGGGCAGGTTGCGCGACGAAATCCGGTCGCTGGAGGCGGAAGAGCTCGGCCTACCCGCCGACGAGCACCGCGCGCCAATCATGGGCCGGTCGAACGAAGGCAAGCCGGGTACCCGCAAGACACGCTACGGCAAGAGTTCGAAGATGCGCGCCGGTATGCCGGGGAGCAGCCGGCGCGCGCGTTAGTAAGCAGAAATGTGGGATTTAAACTGAAGCTAGAAGTCGTTTAATATTAATATCTTACTCGTTATCGGTAAAAATAGAATGCCCCCAGTCAACAGGAATATTTCACTTTTCTGTATTTGAAGGCGTGACAACGACTAAAAGTTGCGATTCATGGGGGACTCACTTTTGGGGTGAGTCCGATGATCCGCAACTTCGCAGACGCCGAGACCGAGCGGATTGCTAACGCCGAGCGTAGCAGGAGGTTGCCGCCGGAAATCCAGCAGACTGCCCGGCGCAAATTGCGACAGCTTGAGGAAGCCGGCGCGCTGACTGACCTCCGCGTCCCGCCAGGCAATCGCTTGGAACAGTTGAAAGGGTTCACCCCTCTGCGATATAGCATCCGGATCAACGACCAGTGGCGATTGAGGTTCGGCTGGTCTGATGGAGGCGCGGACGATGTCCGGATCGAGGATTACCATCGCGGATGAGGATCGGCTGGATAATGTCCATCCGGGCGACATCCTGCGCGAAGATTTCCTGATCGGTGACGAAATCTCGTTCGGGGAAGTGGTGAATGGCTCCGGTGTGTCCGATGACGTGTTGCGCGCGATCGTGGCTGGTAAGCGCGAGGTCGATCCCGAAACTGACGCCCGACTGACCCGGTATTTTGGCATGTCCGACGGGTTTTTTCTGCGACTCCAAGTCAGCTATGATGTTGAGGAAATGCAACGTCGGCACGCCGTCGAACTCGATCGCATCGTACCTCGCGCGGCCTGAGCTTGAGCCTATCGCTTGACGGGCCCGCGGTAGGGCTTGGCGCGCCGTCGGGACGGGAATATGTTGGCCCACGGGGCAGCACTGACCTGCGATGGGGAATGGCGATGGCGACGGCTTTACGATCGGGTTCACGCCCACTGAGCGCCGAGCACCGGTTCTTCGCTTTTGCCGCCATTGTGCTGGTGGCGGCGACCTTCATCGGTTTTGCGCCCAGCTATTATTTCAGCGGGTTTACCGGCGCGCCGGCGCTGGAGCCGATCGTGCATCTTCACGGCGTCGTCTTTACCGGCTGGATCCTGCTTTACGCCGGACAAACCAGCCTGGTGTCGATGGGGCGGAGCGACTTGCACCGTATCGTCGGGCCGATCGGCGCCGTGCTCGCCGTGGCGGTCGTCGCGCTGGGCTTTGCGGTCGCCTTCCTGACGGCGCACATCGTGCCCAAAGCGGGCAAGATCAATCCGCCCATCATCTTTCCGCTCACCGCGATCACGATGTTCGGTCTGCTCTTCGCCGCGGCATTCCTCTATCGGCGCAAGCTACAACACCATAAGCGACTGATGCTCCTGGCGACCGTCTCGCTCGCCACGACGCCGCTGGCGCGGATCGGCAGGATGATCGGCGGGCCGTTGCCGCCACCTGTGATGGGGATGTTGTTTACCGACCTGTTCGTCGCCGCGCTGGTCGCCTATGATGTGCGCACGCGCGGCCGACTGCACCCGGCGACGGCGATCGGCGGCGGCGTGTTTTTGCTGTCACAGCCGCTGCGCGTCGCGATATCGCAATGGCCAGCGTGGCAGGCGATCGCGGCGTCGTTCGGCGCGCGCTAGCTGACCGTCAGGCGACAATCATCCCGCTGCGCGACCGCGTGATCGTGCGAACCATGGTTTCGGGTTGAGGCGCGGCGCTCCTGCCGCCATGATCGGGCGATGCGTTATCTCCGTTCGACTTCGCTGATCGTCCTGGCCCTCGCCGGCTGCGTCGCCCCGCCTCAAGCGCCGGAATCGCCGCCGGCACCCGTCGTAACGCCCGCGCCGCGGCCGACCCCGGCACCGTTACCCTTGGCGGTCGATTGGAGCGACTGGCCGTTCACGCCCGGCGACTGGCAATATCGATCGCAGCCAGGGGCAACGATGGCCAGCTTTGGCGCAGGCTTGTTGAGCGTCCGTTGTGACCGTTCTTCGCGCCAGATTATTCTCGGTGGACTCGCCAACGCGCCGACGACGATCCGCACGACATCGATGACCAAGTCGATCACGGTGACGCCCGACCGCGCTGCCACGGGATCGATCGCCACCTTTGCTGCGAACGACCCGCTGCTCGACGCGCTCGCCTTCAGCCGTGGGCGCTTTGTGATCGAGCAGAACGGTCAGCCACCGTTGGTGCTGCCGCCGCATGCCGAAATCGGCCGGGTGATCGAGGATTGTCGGGGATAGCCCGCTCGGACGCTGGCCAAGGCGAAAGAGAATCGTCGAATTCCATGTGAATTACAAGACTTGAAATACTTATCCACGTGATTCACATTGGCATCGTACCCAACGCAGGGTGCGCCGTTTCAACAAGCGAAAGGAGGTGATCCGATGTCTCATGGTTCAGCAGTGGGGTCGGTTCAGTTCGTTCGGGGGGCGCGCCGCTAAGTCCGCCGGTTTCTGACGGGAGGTATCTTCCTCCAATCAACGCAGAAACCACAGGAGCGGGCGGCTTAGCCGCCCTAACCTAGGATGCGCGATTTCTTGATGAAATCGCTAGTGGTCCGCATGGTCCTCCGGGCTGGAGCTTCCGGCCGCTGACCATGTCAGGAGGTTGCCGGGGTGTCGAGAGACCCCCGGCAGCCTCTTTTCATTTGTGCGCACATCGCGGATGACCGGGGGACCGAAATCAGGGGGAATCGCCATGCGTCGTCTTGCCGCCTTGTTGTTGCTCGCCACACCGTTGCCCGCGTTCGGGCAAGCCGCGCCGGTGGTCGAGGAGCAATCGATCGACCAGCTCCGCGCGTCGATGGCGTCGGGCACCTCCAGCGAGGCAATTACGCGCGCCTATCTCGCGCGGATCGAGGCGATGGACCGCAAGGGGCCGAGCTTGCGCGCGGTGATCGCGGTCAATCCCGATGCGATCGCGCAGGCACAGGCGAGCGACGCGCGGCGCAAGGCGAAGAAACTGCTCGGACCGCTCGATGGCGTGCCGATCCTGATCAAGGACAATATCGAGACCAGGGACCCGGTCGCGACGACCGCCGGGAGTCTGGCGCTGAAGGACAATGTCACGCGCCGCGATGCGCCGGTCGTCGCGCTGCTCCGCGCGCAAGGCGCGGTGATCCTCGGCAAGACCAACCTCAGCGAATGGGCGAACATTCGATCGACCAAGTCGATGAGCGGGTGGAGCGCGGTCGGTGGGCTGGTGCGCAATCCCTATGCGCTCGACCGCACCGCGTGCGGATCGTCGAGCGGCACCGGCGCTGGGATCGCAGCGAGCTTCGCCGCGGTGGGGCTGGGGACCGAGACCGACGGGTCGGTGGTGTGCCCGTCGTCGATGAACGGGCTGGTCGGGCTGAAGCCGACCGTGGGCCTCGTCAGCCGGACGTATGTCGTGCCGATCAGCCATAGCCAGGACACGCCGGGGCCGATGGCGCGGAGCGTCATGGACGTTGCTATCTTGCTAGGCGCGATAAGTGGTTATGACGCGGCCGACCCGGCAATGGCTTCGCGACCAGAACCTCGTGCCTGGAAGTCTTATACAGCCGGTCTTGCTCGTGCTTCGCTGAAGGGCGTGCGGATCGCGGTCTATCGTGGCGAGATGCCGGCGCTGGAGAAGGTCAGGTTCGAGGAAGCGCTTGGCGTCCTCAAGGCGCAGGGCGCGGTGCTGGTCGACGTCACGCGGCCAAAGGCTGATGGCGTGAGCGAGGCCGAATTCGACGTCCTCAAGTTCGAGTTGAAGAGCGATCTCGACAAATATCTCGCCGCGACGCCGCCCGCGGTTAAGACGCGCAGCCTCGACGCGGTGATCGCGTTCGATGCCGCCAACGCTGCGACCGAAATGTCGTATTTCGCACAGGAGATCTTCGACATGGCGGCGAAGTCGAAGGGCATCGACGAGCCGACCTACAAGGACCAGCGCGCGAAATCTTTGGCCGGTGCCAAGGGCGCGATCGACAAGATGCTGGCCGATGCCGGCGCGACGATTCTGGTCCAGCCGACCTATGGCCCTGCCTGGCTCAGCGACCCGGTCTATGGCGACCAGTATAACGGGCCCAGCTCGTCCGAGCTGCCGGCGATTTCAGGCTATCCCAACCTGACCGTACCGATGGGGCTGGTGCGCGGGCTACCGGTGGGGATCTCGTTCATCGGACCGGCCTATAGCGAGCAAGCGCTGCTCAACGCGGGCTATGTGTATGAACAAGCGTCGAAGGCGCGGGTCGCACCGCGTTACCTGCCGACGGTCGACGCGGGGCCGGAGGTCGAGGCGGCGCGGTAGCGGCGCGCGAAGCCCGCTTGCCACAGCATCAGCAACGGGACGACGCCCAGCTCCATCGCGAACGCGAAGAGGTGTCCCTTGCCCGGCGGCCCGACCGACAGCAGCGAGACGACTCGCGCCAGCCCGCCGCACACCACCATCGCGCCCAGCAAGCGGAAGCGCGGACCCTTGGTCTCGATCGCGGGCACGCAGCTCACAAAGCCGAGACCGAGCGCGAAGAAGATGCCCGAGATGTAGCGGAAATGGCTGTCGAGATCGGCCGGGATGACCGGCGCATGGCCAAGGAACGAAGGGCCGTCGAGGATGCTCTGCCCGCCCACCGACACCGGCACGAGGCAAGCGATCGCGACGACGATTTGCAGCAAGCGTTTTTCGATCATTTGTGTTCGAGCAATTCGGCGCGAATATGGACCGCGCGGAGCGACATCCGCACCTCGACGATGAACGCGATCAGCGAGGAGATCAGGCATACCATCGCCAGGATGAATGTCAGCGCGACATAGGTGCCGATCTTGAGATCGGCCAATTCGGCGATGAACAGCAACGCGACGACTAAACACGTCATCACCGCGCTCGACACCGCGAGGAGCAGCGCGGCGTTGATGATCACGATCCGCCGGTCGAGCAGCCTTAGCTCCCAGACATGGCGGTCGTGCTCCGGCCCGGTCGATCGCGGATGGAGCGCTTCGAGTGCACGCGCGCGATCGACCACGCGCGACAGCCGCCCGGCGAGCACGTTGAGAAGCCCCGAAATGCCCGCGAGCATGAACACGGGCGACAGCGACAGCTGGATGGTCTGGGCGATCGTCGAGACGGTGGCGAGCTGCATGACGGACATGATGGCCGTGTGCGCGGTTTTAGGGAAGCCATCACCGCTTGGTAACGCCTCTCGATTAGAGCAGCGGGCGATGACCAAGCCCATGTTGCTTTCGGCGTTCACCCGCTTGCCGGCCACGATGCGCGCGACCGCGTTCGAGGGACTGTCGGCACTGATCGACACCGTCGCCGACGCCGCGGCCGAGAGCCATCGCTTCCTGCGCTATCAATGGTTCGCCGCCGCGACCGCGGCTTACGGCCTGCGCGCGCGGACGCTCGTCGTCGAGCATGACGGCGATCCGGTGATCGCGCTTCCAATCGCGGCGTTCGGACCCGGGCCCGCGCGGTTGGCGATGGTGCCAGGCTGCTATTGGCCGTTTCGCGGGTTTCCCGCCGCCACGCACGCCGACGCCGCCGCGTTCGACACGCTGCTCGATCGGTTGGGGCAAGAGGTCAACGGCCTCCGCATCGGCCCGAGCTATGACAATGATCCCACGACCACCGCGCTGATCGCCGCGGCGCAGCGGCGCGGCTGGGCGGTGCTCGATCGCTTCGTCGCCGATAGTTATGCGCTCGATATGGTCGCGGCGCAGGATGAAGAGGGCGGGTGGCCGCGCGTCTCGACGCTCAAGAAGAATCGTTTCCACGAAAAGCATCTCGCCACGCATGGCGATCTCGCCTGGACCTTCCTGTCGGGCGCCGACTTGCTCAGCGGCGGCTTCGACAAACTCGCCGCGATCGAGGAAAAGAGCTGGATCGCGGCGCACACCGACGGCAGCGACGCGAAGTTCACACGGACCGGGCACGGCGCGTTCTGGCGCCAAGCCGCCGCCGATCCGGTGGTCGCCGGCATGCTATGGGCGGCGCTGCTGACGGTCGACGGCGAACCCGCGGCCTTCTCGTTCGACCTGAACCTTGGCGCGCTCAAATATGCGATCGCCAACAGCTACGACCCGGCCTTCGCCAAGCATTCGCCCGGCAAGTTGCTCTACTACCGCAACCTCGTCCGTGCGCTCGGCGACGGTATGACGACGGTCGATTGGGGCGCGGGGGACAGCGGCTACAAGCGCGTCATCGGCGCCGACAAGGGCCCCGCGATCCGCGACTGGCTGTTGCTGCGGCCCGGCGCTCCGGCGTTGCTGGGTCAGGTGCTCAAGGGGATGTGGCGGCGCTCGGGGCAGCAGCCCAGCTGACCGCGATACCCTCGGCGGCGGCGCCGTCGATCATCGCCTTGACGACGCGCGCGAGTGTTTCGGGCGGCAAGTCTTCCGCCGCGTCGATCTGAAACGTGACACCGCTCGCGCTCGCATCGATGATGCTCAGCGACACGGCGAGCGGTGGCGGCGCATCCTCCATGCCGACCGCGTCGATCAGCCGCATCACCTCTCCCGCCGGATAGGGCGGTAACCCGTCGCTCAACCGCGCGTCCTGCGCACGCGCGATGTGGACGGCGGTGGCGATGATTGCCGGGGCCATCGGCCCGTCGAGCCGCTCGGCCAGATCGGCCGCGACATCGTCGGGTATAGTCTCGCCGCCGAGCGCCGCGGCGATCGGGTCGGGTAGCGCGGGTTGCGGTTCGGGATCGACCGCGGCAAGTTGGCCGGCACCGTCGTCGTCGACCAATTCGACGCGAACCAGCAAATCGAGGCGCGGCATGGCGGTTTCGCGCAAATGCCCCACCGCGACCCAGTCGCGCGCGCCGGCAATCACCTCATATTCGAACAGCGCGTCGTCGAACACCGGGCGCACCGTGACCGGCTCGACCTGGCCTTCGCGGACGATCGCGGCGATGCGGTCGCGGCATTCCTCGGCGGTCGGGCCGATCAGCCCGCTCCACAACCGGACCCGCGTCGGATCGACGCGAAACGCGCCGGCCGGGTCTACCGCCTCCAGCTCGGCCTCATCATCGCGGCGAGTCACGGACCGCAGCAGGCTGGCGAAGCTCGGCTTGCTGCGGCGTGCGGTCATGACGTCAGTGTATGCCGCAATCACACGCGGCGGTAGCGAAAATACCACACCTCGTGGCCTTGCCGTCGCGCCTTGCGTTCGTAGCGGGTTTCGGGCCAGTCATCCGGCCGTGTCAGGAAGTCGCTTGCGTCTCGCGCCAGCCACGCGAAGTCGCGCCGCCGGTTCATCACCATCATCGACCATCGGCAATAGGTCGGGTCGTCGGTGCCCAGCCGGAACTCGCCGCCGGGTTTGAGCTTGGCTGCGATCAGGTCGAGCGGGCCGTCGTTGACCATTCGCCGTTTGGCGTGCCGCGCTTTGCGCCAGGGATCGGGGTGGAGCAGGTAGACACGGTCGAGGCTTGCATCGGGCAACCGTTCGACCACGTCGAGCGCGTCCCCCATGTGGAGGCGGACGTTTTTCAGCTTTTCGTCGCGGACGTGATTGAGCGCGCCGACCACGCCGTTGAGGAACGGCTCGCAGCCGATATAGCCGTGGTCGGGCTGCGCCGCGGCTTGCCCGGCGAGATGCTCGCCCGCGCCGAAGCCGATTTCGAGCTCGAGCGGGCGGTCGTCGCCGAACAACGTGCGGGCATCGAGGGGACCGATTTCGGGCACGCTGATCTCCGGCAGCAATTCCTCGACCAGCGCCGACTGGCCCTGGCGCAGCTTGTGTCCCTGGCGGCGGCCGTAGAGGCGGCGGATCGTGATCGGGTCGTTCATTGCGACCCCTTAGAATAAGGAGCGCTAGGAGCAAAACACGCGAAGCCATTGCGGCCCGATCAAGCGAAGCAGGCAGTTATTGGCACATCTCGGCCGGTCGCGGCCGAGAAAAACACTATCAATCGACAGTGGTGGACAATAGCGTCACGCATCGTTGCGCCGTTCGCCTAGCCGTGAGCAGCCAATCGACATTCATGAACGTACGGGGGGTAATGTGTCGGGCATATCTACAGGCGAGCTCGCGACTCGAATTACTGCATACAGCCGCGGATCGGATCACCCCGATCTGCAAGTCTATCGGCGCGACGTCGACAATTACAATTGGGAACGGTTCGGCTGGTGGATCCGCCTGATCGCGGGGCTGGGGAGCTTCTATGGCAACAAACGCGTCCTCGAAATCGGCTGCGGATTCGGGTGGGAAGCCGCCGCACTCTCGCTCGAAACCGGCGCGACGGTGGTTGCCATGGACATCCTGCCATCGATGATCGACGGCGTTCAGGAATGCCTCGACGCCAGCAAGGCGCGGGGCGAAACCTTCAAGGTCGAAGCGCTCGTCGGGGACGTCTGCACCGTCGATCTGCCGGCGGGCTCATTCGATGGCATGTTCAGCAGCGAGGCGGTCGAGCACGTCCACAGCTTGGAGGCGATGTACGTTCGCTGCTTCACCTTGCTGAAGCCCGGCGGACGGCTGGTCATCGCCAACGACAGCAACGCCTACAACGACGAGTTCCGAGTCCGCAACATGGGCATGTGGCCCGAGCGCGACGAATCGTGGGAGCATGCCGAATGGCTCGCGACCGAGGTTCGACCGGTCGAGCATGCCGGCACCAAGCCCTATGGCGCGATGCGCGAGGAAATGATCCGTGCGGTCCAGCCGCAACTGTCCGACGACGATATGAAAAAGGTGGTCTACGCGACCGCGGGGCTGATCAAGCCCGAGATCGAAGCCGCGGCGGCGAAGTTCGTTGCCGACGGCACGTTGCCCGTGCGGCCCGAGCTGTCTTGGTGCCGTAACCCCCAAACCGGCGAATATGCCGAGCGCCTGCTCGATCCGTTCGAGATGGTCGACGGGCTGAAGGCGGCGGGGTTCAAGGTCAGCATGCAGCACTCGTTCCGGCGCTTCCCGCTGACCTGGCTGAACCACATCCCCATCCGCGCGATCAACAAGCTGATCTTCCGCAAGAAGGCGCTGTTCCTGATCATCGCTGAAAAGCCGATGTGAAGAGGGCGCCGCGTTATTTCTTCGGCAACGCCGTTGCCCGCATGCGCGTGGCGTCACCTGCTCTCTCGACTGCCCAAAGCAGATTGTTCTGCGTCGTCGCCACAAACAGCGGCAATCGCGCCGCGCGCATCGTGAAGACATGGATTTCGGTAGGTGCCGGGTCGAGCAGATGTGTGATGAACATCGCTGCGGGCGAGCCCTTGGCCGGCGCGCCAATTGCGATACAGCTTTTGGTAAAGGGGCGGGTCGATCCGATCGTGCCGTCGGGATTGACCTGAACCAGATAATGGCCGCCCATCGGCCAGACACCGTTCTGCGTCTGCGGCGTCATGAAATAGACCAATGTCGGTCCGGCGGGCGTCTCCGGCGGCAGGACGACAGTATTGAACGCGGCGTTGGTGCACACGCCGAGCTTAGTGCTCGATACTTCGGCGCGGGCCGCACGGAGCGCGGCCACAAGCTTCATGCGCGCGGGAGAGACCGATCGCTCGTCGCCAGGCCCGAGCAATTTTCCGTCGACTAGCCGTGTGCCGTTATCCGCAAAATGCGCGATGTAGACGGCCTTGGGCTGGTCCGACTTGTCGATGAATACCAGCACCGGATCGGCCGCGCTGCCGTCAACGACCCAGCCGCCGATCGTCGGGGCGAGCGTATCCCATATGCCCGCTGCTTTCGCTTTGGCCTGCAGGTCGTCGGTGCCGTGCCAAGCCGCCTGATCATAAGCGTAGAGCATGTCGCCGCGCGCGATCGAGCGATCGACTAACGCCTGGTCGCTCGCCGACAGTGCGACGGACTTGGGATCGTCCTTCGCCTGAACAGCGAGCGGCGCCGACATCGCTGCCAGCGCCACTACCAAAATAACCAGTCTATTGAACCGCATAAGAACGCTCCCGAGTTTACGGGACCGTATCGCGACGCGGCTAGTTAGGCCAGCGCCGCCTTCAAATCGTCGACCAGATCGGTGCGCTCCCACGGGAAGAAATCGCCTTCGGGCTTGCGACCGAAGTGACCATAGGCCGCGGTGCGCGCGTAGATCGGCTTGTTGAGGCCCAGGTGCGTGCGGATGCCGCGCGGGGTCAGGCCGCCGAGCTTTTCGATCTTGCCGATCGCCGCTTCGAGCTTGTCGTCGCCGACGGTGCCGGTGCCGTGGGTGTCGACGTACAGCGACAGCGGCTTCGACACGCCGATCGCATAGGCCAGCTGGATCGTGCAGCGCTGGGCGAGCCCGGCGGCGACGATGTTCTTGGCCAGATAGCGCGTGATATACGCGGCCGAGCGGTCGACCTTGGTCGGGTCCTTGCCGCTGAATGCGCCGCCGCCGTGCGGCGCTGCGCCGCCGTAGGTATCGACGATGATCTTGCGGCCGGTGAGGCCAGCGTCGCCGTCGGGGCCGCCGATCTCGAAGCTGCCGGTTGGGTTGATGTGATAGACCGTGTGGTCGCCGAGCAGATGCGCGGGGATCACGCCGGCAATCACGTCCTTCACGTAAGCGTGGAGCTCGGCTTCCTTGTCGCCCTCGTCATAGCCCTTGCCGTGCTGGGTCGAGACGACGACCGCGGTGCAGGCGACGGGGACGCTGCCTTCGTAGCGCAGCGTGACCTGGCTCTTGGTGTCGGGTTCGAGGAACGGCGCCTTGCCGCTGTGGCGGTCGGCGGCCATCTGCTCGAGAATCTTGTGGCTGTAATAGAGCGTCGCCGGCATCAGGTCCGGCGTGTCGTTGGCGGCGTAACCGAACATGATACCCTGGTCGCCGGCGCCTTCGTCCTTGTTGCCGCTCGCGTCCACGCCCTGGGCGATATGCGCCGACTGAGGGTGGAGATTGTTCTCGAAGCGCAGCGTCTGCCAGTGGAATCCGTCCTGCTCGTAACCGATTTTCTTCACGGTATCGCGAACGGCCTTCTCGACCTCTTCCTGCACGCCGGGCGCCCAGTTGCCGTCCTCGTCCATGATGCCCTTGCCGCGGATTTCGCCCGCCAGCACGACCAGCTGCGTGGTCGTCAGCGTCTCGCACGCGATGCGCGCTTCGGGATCCTTCGTCAGGAACAGGTCGACGATCGCGTCGGAAATCTGGTCGGAAACCTTGTCCGGATGGCCTTCGCTGACCGATTCGGATGTGAACAAATAATTGGAACGCATGGATGTTTCCTCTTGGGATGAGCGGGAAAGCCGGGCCGTTGCCATGCCCATATAAAGCTTTCCTTATATGACGCCCGCGTCCCTAGCCGCGGCGGCGGCGAATGGCAATCGCGATCAGCGTTAACAGGGCTGCGGTGAACGCAACCATCCAGTTGCCGAACCAGCTGAACGGGGTCGGGGCGAAGCGCGGCGGGATCGGCGCCTCGATCGCGCCGGTCGTATGCATCGGGATCGAGGCGATGATGCGCCCGTCGGCGGCGATGATCGCGGAGATGCCGGTCGGGGTGGAGCGGATGACGGGCAGACCTTCCTCGATCGCGCGGAGCTGTGCCTGCGCCAAATGCGCGGGCGGGCCGAGATTACCGAACCAGGCGTCGTTCGACGGGTTGAACAGGAAATCGGGGCGGTCGGCGGGATCGACCGTCGCGCCGGAGAAGATCACTTCGTAACAGATCAGCATGCCGACGCGACCGAATCCCGGGACAGCCATCGTGCGCGGGCCGGGGCCGGGGATGAAGTCGACATCGCCGGGCACGAGCCGCTGAAGGCCGAGCGCCTCGAGCAACGGTCGCATCGGCAGATATTCGCCGTAGGGGACGAGATGCGCCTTGTCGTAACGGCCGTGCAGGCGCGCATCGGGACCGGCGAGTACGATCGAGTTGGTCGCCGAGATCATGTCCTCGGCTTTGTCGAACCGCATCGTCTGCGTCCCGGTCAGGATCGCGTCGTTGTCGCCAAGGAGCGCGCTCATTCGGATGCGCGCCATCTTCGCGCTGCCGAGATACGAATAGACGTAGGGCGGATAGCCGTCCTCGACCGGGAAGCGCACCGCGCCTTCTGGCCAGAAGATCAGGCGTGGCGGGGCTGCGGGATCGGTGCGCCGCGACAGCTTCGCGAGCGCCTGGAAATTGTTCTCGGCATAATTGTCGGTCGGGCGGACTTCCTCGGGCAGGTTGGGCTGGACGACGCGGACCCTCGGTTTCGTCATGAAGCCCGGGTCATTCGGCGACGGTGTCAGCTCGATCGGAAACGTTGCCAGCGTCACACCGACAATTGCGAGTGCCATGATGAAGGCCGATACAGCGGCGAGTTGCCAGCGCCGCTGTAGCAGCAACATCAGCGCCCCGCTTGCGACGACAACGCACCCAGAAAGTGCATAGGTGCCGGTTAGCCATGCCGGCTGCGCCAGCCCCGCGGGGATCAACACCAGCGCCAGCGGATCCCACGGGTAACCGGTGAACATCGTGCCGCGCAGATATTCGGTGACCATCCAGCCGGCGCCCGCGATCAGCACGAACGCCGCATCGGCACTCGACGCCGGATCGCCCTTCGCGGCGGGGCTGGCGAGACGCCACGCGAGCCCGGCCGCGAGCATCGGATAAATCGCCAAGTAGAGCGACACGAGCAGTACCGCGAGATAGCCGAGCCAGTGCGGCATCGCGTCCTGGAACTCGAAGGGCTGCTGGATCCAGGCATTGGCGACGCAGAAATGGCCGACGCCGAACAGCCAGCCGATGGCGAGGACGCGGCGCAGGGTGGGCGCTTCGTGGATCAGATGCAGCCAGAACGCGAAGGCGATCAGCGTGAGGGGGAGAGCGTCCCACGGCGGAAATCCGAGTGCCGATATCGCGCCGAGGGCGGGGGGAACGAGGAAACGGAGGCGGTTCAAAGCGCGGACTACACCCAGTTCGTCATGCCGGACTTGTTCCGGCATCCAAGTCTCAATGAGCGATATCGCTTGAGGCACTTTGGACGCCGGAACAAGTCCGGGGTGACGGCGGATGTGGGGCAAGCTATTCCCAACCCATGACCCTGCGCCCGTTCCACCTCGCTTTCCCCGTCCACGACCTCGCTTCGGCGCGTGCATTCTACGGCGGCACGCTCGGCTGTCCCGAAGGTCGCAGCAGCGAAACGTGGATCGATTTCGACCTGTTCGGGCATCAGATCGTCGCGCATCTCGACCCCGCCGCTAAGCCGGTTGCGGTCGAGAATGCGGTCGATGGCCACGACGTGCCGGTGCCGCATTTTGGGGTGGTGCTGACGATGGCCGACTGGCGCGCGCTGGCCGACCGCGTGGCGGCGGCGGGGGTCACCTTCGGTATCGACCCGTACATCCGCTTCGCCGGCCAACCGGGCGAGCAGGCGACGATGTTCTTTCGCGATCCATCCGGGAACGCGCTCGAGTTCAAGGCGTTCGCCGATGACGCCATGCTGTTTGCCAAATGACCGATCCAATCACCGTCGATGTGCCGCACAAGCTCGGCCTCTCCGAGGCGCGGCGCCGAGTCGAGGGCGGCATCGGCAAGGTTGCGGGGTGGATCCCGGGCGGCGCGATGACCGATCATCGTTGGGATGGAGACGTGCTCTACTTCACCCTTGCGGCGATGGGGCAACAGATCGCGAGCAAGCTCGACGTTCGTGACGATCGCGTTGTCGCGACAATCGACCTGCCGCCTCTTCTCGCGCTTTTTGCCGACAATTTGAAGGCGAAGCTGGCCAAGGAAGCGCCGAAGCTGCTCGCCTAACCCGATCGCACCTCGATCACGCCGCTACGCAACAACGCTTCGCTGGTGCGCGCGAATTCCGTCAGCAGCTTTTCGAGCAACGGCTCGTAACCGCGGTCCTGGATCGCGCCGGGAACGATCGTCACCCCGCCGCGCGGGTCTTCGATCAGCAGGCCCTGTTCGATCAAATGCCCGATATGACGGCGAACGGTCTCGCGAGGCAGGCCGGTCGCGGCGGAGATCGCGCTGCGCGACATCGGCACGACCCATTCGCGCGGCAGTACCGCGGTCGCGATATAGTCGTTCGGCACGTTGCGTTCACGCATCAGCTTCTGGATGTTGCCGACGCAGACCGTGACGTAAATCAGCAGCACCGACGGTCCCATGTCCTCATGTTCCGACAGCGCGCGCTGCATCGCCAGAAACAGGTTGAGCAGGGGAAAGATCGCCGCGCGCCAGTGCGCGGTCATGCGGTCGGGAACCGTCGCGACGCGATCGCCAGCAGCCATGTGCTTCACTCCCGCCCCCGGACATGCCCATTTTGGGCAGGTGAGTGATTTTCGTCAATGCATCGCTCACCGGATATGTATAAGCGTCAGGAATCGAACGGAAAGAAGTGTGCGTCCGGCAACGGTTAGTGCACGGACCCCTTCGGTGTCGCAATCCAAAGGCGGGCCGCGCAGTCGGGGGGCTGTCGCGGCCCGCCGCTTATTTGGCGGCGGGCGTCGCGGCCGGCGCTGGCTGCGGCGTCGCCGAACTCACCCGCCAGATCACGTTGCCGACATCATCCGCGACCAGCAGCGAACCCGTCGCATCGAAGATCACGCCGACCGGCCGCCCGCGCGCATTGCCGTCCTTGTCGAGGAACCCCGTCAGGACGTCGATCGGCTTGACGCTGGGCATCGGGAAGCCCTTCTCACCGAAGGGAATATAGATGACCTTGTAGCCCGACACCGGCTGGCGGTTCCACGATCCGTGCTGGCCGACGAAGGCGCCGTTCATGAACTGACCGCCGAGCCGCGAATCGGCGGCGAACACCAGCCCGAGCGACGCGGTGTGCGGCCCCAGCGCATAGTCGGGGCGCTTCACATACTGCTGCAGGCCGGGATTTTCCGGCTTCACGCGATGATCGGGATAGCCGCCCCAATAGAACCACGGCCACCCGAAATTGTCACCGGCCTCGACCGCGCTCATATAATCGGGCGGGCCGTCCGACCCCAGCATGTCGCGTTCGTTGACCGTCACCCACAGGCTTTGCGTATGCGGTTCCAGCGCCAGGCCTTGCGGATTTCGTGTGCCCGCGGCGTAGATGCGGTAGCCCTTCTGATCCGGATAGACCTGCAGGATGTTGGCACGGCCCCGCTCCGCATCGATCCCGTTTTCGGCGATATTGCTCGACGACCCGACGGCCAGGTACAGGCTCTTGCCGTCTTCCGCGACGATGATGTTGCGCGCCCAGTGTTGGCCGCCGCCGGGATAGGTGACAACGGTTTCGGGCTTGGCGGTGATCCTGGCCTGGCCTGGCTTGAAGGGAAAACGCAGCAGCCGGTCGGTGTCGGCGACGTAGAGATAGTCGCCCAGCAGCGCCATGCCGAACGGCGAGTTGAGCCCGCTGAGCAGGACCGACCGGCTTTCCGCCACGCCGTCGCCGTTAGCGTCGCGCAGCAAGGTGATGCGATTGGCCGAGGGCACGCCGGCGCCGCCTTTGTTCATCAAATAGGTCATTACCATGCCGGTAATCCCGCCGCCTTCGCGCGGCGGCGAGTTGGTCTCGGCGACCAGCACATCGCCGTTGGGCAAGCGATACATCCAGCGCGGATGGTCGAGCCCGGCGGCGAACGGCTTGACCGTCAGGCCGGCGGCGGGCGTCGGCGCCTCGCCAGCTTTCCAGCCGACCGCGTCGGCGACCGCGATGGTCGGCACGATCTGGCTCCGCGGCGGATCGATCTGCGGCGTCCGCCCGCTGACCGCCGCGATGCTCAGCCGCGCCTGGTCGGGCTGGGCGAAATAGAGATACAGCCCGCCCAGCAACGCGAGGACGAGCGCGAGACCGATCAGGATTTTCTGGCGCATGGTCGCAAGATAGAGGCGGCGGGCGAGGAGGGCAATGTTATCGCATTACGTCCGGACGCGGTGAAAGTTGCCGAAGGTGCCACGGCGCGCGCCCTTTGAATGGGCAATTGTTCACGAAAGTCGCAGTGACCATGGACGGCGGGAAGACCGCAAAAGTCGCACCCCTATCGCCGACGCGCGCGTGCTCCGGACGGGGGTGATAACAGCCATGCGCGGGACGCTGACACGCGAAATCCTACATTGGCAGGGTTAACCCGGCTGCCGGTCTGCCGGCCGGGCTTTTCTTAAGTGTCGGCGATCGGCTGGAAAGCGAACGGGCTTATCTGCGGCTTGACAGATATCGGTCAGATCCCTGTAGTCGGGCGATGGGGAAGGCGATCACCCCACGAGGCGGCACGCCGAAGTTATCGCACCCGACCAGATCAGGGGTGTGCCGTGTCCGTATCAAAAATCGTCGTCGCCGGTTTTCTTGTAGGCATGTCGCGGCGTCCCGAGCCGTCGCAGGGTCAGAATATCGTGCTCACGCCGCTTGCCGAGGCCCGGCTAAGGGAGGAACATGTCGATACTGCCTGCCGACTCCGACGCGGTGACGCTACGCATACGAATCGGTTTGTCGGCAAGCCGCGGCCCCTTCAGCGCGCTGGCCGAAGTGCAGGGCAATATCGCCATCGGCACCGGTTACTTCGATGGCTTGGACGGCGCAGCGACGAGGCCGCTTGTCGCTGACCCGCAGAATATCGGTCTTTATCGTGCCCAGCTTCAATATAAGGACAAACGCCTTACCGCGACGATCGGGCGTCAGCGCATATCGCTCGACGATGATCGGTTCGTAGACAGCGCGCTGCTCCGTCAGAATGCGCAGAGCTACGACGCGGCCAGGATCGAGTGGGTCGGGTTGCCCAAGGTGCGTCTGGATCTGACCTATGTGTGGAGCACGCGCACCGTGTGGGGGATCGACGGCTTTGGCATTCGCCCCGCCTCGATTCCGGGCGACAATGTGTTGGGCGAAATACGCTATGCCAGCCCGATCGGCGCACTCACGGCGTTCGGATATCTGGTCAGTCAGAACGATCCGGCGTTCCAAGGCTTCCGCCTGTCCAGCCAGACGTGGGGGTTACGACTGGTTGGGACTCGCCCCTTAGGGGGGAAGGTGAAATGGAGTTACAAACTCAGCTACGCCCGCCAAGTCGATTGGCGGCGCAATCCCAACGATTACGCGGCGTCGTTTTACCTTATCGATACGGGGCTCGATTTAAAGCTGTTCAAACTCGGCGGCGGCTATGAAGTGGCCGGCGCCAGCAACGGCGCACCCTTGACCTCGTTTCAGTTCCCGCTCGGATCGGGCATCCGCTATCGCAATTGGGCGAACAAGTTTAGCCCAACGCCGCCCGACGGACTTCGCGATCTCTATGCCTGGGTCACTTACGGCAAGGCCATATGGGGACCGTTCAAGGCAGTGACGTTCCAAGCGGTTTACCACCGCTTCAACAGCGATCGGCTCGTCCGGCACTATGGCGATGAGTTAGACTTGGTGGTGAGCGGCAAGCTCGGACGTTACACACTTTCCGCGCGTTTCGGGGACTATGGTGCAGACCGGTTCGCCACGCCGACGCGCAAGGTCTTGCTGCAATTGGATTGGGCGCTGTGACAGCGGTCATCCACCGCTCGCGGTAAACCAGGGCGATAGGCTGCGGGTACGTCGAACGCTGCTGACACATATCGTGAGGTCCCTCCCCGGGCGGGGAGGGACTTATGTTTCAGGCCAGATCGAACCGATCCGCGTTCATCACCTTGGTCCAGGCCGCGACGAAGTCCTTCACGAACTTCTCCTCGTGGCCCTTCTCGGCATAGACCTCGCCAACCGCGCGCAGTTCGGAATTGGAACCGAAGATCAGGTCGGCGCGAGTTGCCCGGCACTTCTCGTGGCCCTCCTTGCGGTCGGTCGCGATATATTCGTCGTCGCTGCCCTCGGCGGCCTTCCAGACATTGGTCATGTCGTAGAGGTTGACGAAGAAGTCGTTGGTCAGCTGGCCCGCCCGCTTGGTGAAATGGCCATGCCCGCGCTCGCCGTGATTGGCGCCGAGCACGCGCAGGCCGCCGATCAGCACCGTCATTTCGGGCACCGACAAGCCGAGCAGCGAGGCACGATCGAGCATCATTTCCTCGGTCTTCACCAGCAGCTTCTTCTTGCCGACATAGTTGCGGAACGCGTCGGCCTCGGGCTCCATCACCGCGAAGCTGTCGGCATCGGTCTGCTCCGCCGTCGCATCGCCACGGCCGCCGGTGAACGGCACCGCGACGCTGGAGCCGCCGTCCTTGATCGCCTTCTCCAGACCGACCACGCCGCCGAGCACGATCGCATCGGCCAGCGACATCGAACCGCGCAGCCCGTTGAGCGTGTCGATCACCTTGGCGAGCATCTCTGGCTCGTTGACGTCCCAGTCCTTTTGCGGGGCCAACGCGACGCGCGCGCCGTTGGCGCCGCCGCGATGGTCGGACTTGCGGTAGGTGCTGGCCGAGGCCCAGGCGGTCTTGATCAACTGGCTGACGGTCAGGCCGCTACCGGCGATCTTCGCCTTCACCGCCGCGACATCGGCGTCCGAGGGCTTGGTGCCCGCGGGGATCGGATCCTGCCAGATCAAATCCTCTGCCGGCACTTCCGGCCCTAGGTAGCGCACCTTGGGTCCCATATCCCGGTGGGTCAGCTTGAACCAGGCGCGAGCGAAGGCGTCCTTGAACGCCTCGTGATCGGTCCGGAACTTCTCGCTGATCGCGCGGAATTCGGGATCGCGCTTCAGCGCCATGTCGGCGGTGGTCATCATCGTCGGGACCTTGACGTTCGGGTCCCAGGCCGCCGGGGCCATATCCTCGTCTTTCTGGTTGATCGGCTGCCACTGGTTGGCGCCCGCGGGCGACTTCACCAGCTCATAGTCATAGTCGAGCAGCAGCCGGAAATAATTCTCGGTCCACTCCTTCGGCGTGTTGGTCCACGCGCCTTCGATCCCGCTGGTGACGGTGTGCTCGCCGATGCCGCCGCTCTCATGGCCGCTGACCCAGCCGAAGCCCTGCGCGACGAGATCGCCGCCCGACGGCGCGGCGCCGAGCAGCGAGGCGTCGCCGTTGCCGTGCGCCTTGCCGAAGGTGTGGCCGCCGGCGGTCAAAGCGACAGTCTCCTCGGCGTTCATCGCCATGCGCGCGAAGGTTTCCTTCATGTCGCGCGCCATGCCGGCGTCGTCGTGCGGGTTGCCGCCCGGCCCTTCGGGATTGACGTAGATCAGACCCATCTGGATCGCGGCAAGTGGTCCTTCGAGCATCTCGAAGCCGTGCGCCGGGTCGATGCGGGTCTGAACGCCCTGATTGACCCACTTGTCCTCGGAGCCCCAATAGATGTCGCGCTCGGGCTCGAACACGTCGGCGCGGCCGCCGCCGAAGCCGAACACCGGCCCGCCCATGCTCTCGATCGCGACGTTGCCGGCGAGGATGAACAGGTCGGCCCAGCTGATGTGCTTGCCGTATTTCTGTTTGATCGGCCACAGCAAGCGGCGCGCCTTGTCGAGGTTGCCGTTGTCCGGCCAGCTGTCGAGCGGGGCGAAGCGTTGCTGCCCGCTATTGGCGCCACCGCGCCCGTCGGCGGTGCGATAGGTGCCGGCCGCGTGCCAGGCCATGCGGATGAAGAAGGGGCCGTAATGCCCATAATCGGCCGGCCACCAGGGCTGGCTGTCGGTCATCAGCGCGGTCAGGTCGGCCTTGAGCGCCCGATAGTCGAGTTCGTTGAACGCTTTGGCGTAATCGAAGTCCGCGCCCATCGGGTTGGAGGTGCCGTTGGGATTGAGCACTTCGGTAGCCAGCATCTCGGGCCACCAATCCTTGTTGGTGCGCCCCAGAAACGAGCGCGCGTTACCGCCGCTCATCGGGCAGCCGCCATTGTCGATCGATCCGGTCTTCGCGTCCATGGAATCATTCCTCTCGCGTTTGTGGGGTTGCCGAATGTCCTAGCGTGCGAGGCCGGGGCGGCAATAGATTTAGGCGATGACTTAATCCAATCTCGGCGAGCGAGAAAATCGATCAGTGGCGGTTACGCGTCAACGCCCTCGGGCACCGGCTTGGGCGGGTGGAGCCTGAGCCGCTCGACCCGTCGCGCGTCCGACGCGAGAATCTCCAGCGTCCACCCCGACGGAGTCGTCAGGCATTCGCCCTTCGCCGGCACTCGCCCCGCGAGTACTGCCGCAAGCCCGCCAAGCGTGTCGACATCCTCGTCGTGCTTGGCAAACCGCTCGTCAACCGTCTCCGCGACGTCCTCCAATTCGACCCGTGCATCGGCATCCCATGCCCCGCCGTCGAGCGGGATCAGCATCGCCTCGGGTGCATCGTCATGCTCGTCCTCGATGTCGCCGGTGATTTCCTCGATCAAATCCTCGATCGTGACGAGCCCCTCGGTCCCCGAATATTCGTCGAGCACGATCGCGAGATGGACGCGTTTCGACCGCATTTCCGCGAGCAGATCGAGCGCGCCCATCGCCATCGGGACGTAGAGCGGCTCGCGGACCAGGATGCCGATCGTCTCGGGCGGCGGCGTGTCGCTCGCCATGATCGCGAACACGTCCTTGAGGTGGATCATCCCGATCACCTCGTCCAGGCTGCCGCGATACACCGGCATGCGGCTGTGCCCGGCCTCCGCGAACCGCTTCACCAGGTCGGCGAAGGTGGTGTTTTCCTCGACCGCAATCACGTCGGCCCGCGGCACGCCGACTTCGCCCGCGTCGCGCTCGCCGAAATGGAGCAGGTTCTTGACCATCTGGCGTTCGAGCGGGGTCAGGTCGCCCGCGGCGTCGGGGGCGGGATCATCCTCGTGGCGCTCGATCACGTCTTCGAGTTGGTCGCGTAAGGACGCTTCCTCGCCGAAGATGGTGGATTTCAGCTTGCGCCAGATACTGTCGCCGTTGTCCGTATTGGAGGGGCCTTCGGCCATGTCAGTCGTCAGTCCTCGTCGATCAGATAGGGGTCGGCGATGCCGAGCTGGCCGAGCGCGTCGATCTCGATCGCCTCCATCGCCTCGGCCTCGCGGTCGTCGATATGGTCATAGCCTAGCAGATGCAGCGTGCCGTGCACGATCAAATGCGTGGCGTGGGTTTCGA